>CAYQVE010000057.1:0-14924 GCA_964420785.1 uncultured Enterobacteriaceae bacterium
AGGGGTTCTGGGCCCGGGTCGGCAGGCTTGGCGTGGCCCGGGACAATCCCCCGGTCGAAGGTCGTCCGGGGCGGCTTGTCGAAACCCTCGGCTTCGAGCGCTTGGATCTGGCGCGCGCCGTACTTGAGCCGTTGCGCGACGTCAGCGACCGACAGCTTGCGCTCGGCGCGCAGCTGCGCGAGCATCCGCCCGGGTCCGGCCCTGACGGAAGGCGCACTGGATTCAGCCGTCTCGTTCATTCGAACCGCCCTTTTTGCAGTTCCTGGTACTCCTTCGATCCGGGGAAGCGCCGACGCAGCTGGTTGGCGTAGCTCGTCACAGACGAGGAGTCTCCCAGCTTGCGTTCAATCCGCAGGGCGAGCCACAAGGATTCCGCCGTCGGTTCGGCGAGCTTGTTGTAACGACCGACAAGGTTGCGCGCGGCGTCGAGTTCCCCGCGCCGGTACCTGAGCTGAGCGAAATTGATCAACGCCGGATAGTAATTCGGATCCAGCCGCAGCGCGCGGTCGAGATAATCGTAGGCGTCGCGTTCGTTGTTCTTGCGCATCGCACACACCGCCGCCATCGCATAGGACTTTTGCGGCGTGGCGTAAAGAGGATGCCGCACCGCCATCAGAAAATATCGGATGGCCTCTTCCTCGCGCTTGTTTTCGCATAGAAACCACGCGTAGTTGTGATTGGTGTCCGGATCGTTGGGATTGAATCTCAGCGAGCGCTCGAACGCCTCCTCGGCCAGGTCTTTTTCGCGAAGGTCGCCGTACACCAGGCCCAGCACATTGTAAGCGGGCGCGTAGGCCGAGTCGGCCGCGATCGCAATGCGCGCCTCGGCGAGAGCCACGCCGAGGTTTCCCCGCTGATAGTAGGCACCGGCCAGTTCGGTATGAATGCGTGCACGCTCCCGGCCGCCGGCCACCTCCCCGATGATGGCTCCGCTGTCGGTCTGGCCGGGCAAGTCCCCCGAGAGCGGTCCTCCGGCGCAGCCGAAAAGCACCGCGGCACTGGCGAGCAACGTCGCGGCGTCCCGCGATCGATTCAAGAGCCCGTCCCTTCCGGGCGCACCGGCCTTCGGGTGCGGTCATGGATCTTTCCGGCCAGTTGTCCGCACGCGGCGTCGATTTCGTCCCCGCGCGTCTTACGCGTGGTCGTGACGATCCCGGACGCGCTGAGCAGCTCACCGAACCGTTCGATCACCCGGCGCGGGGAGCGCACAAACCCCGAGTTCGGGAACGGATTGAACGGAATCAAGTTGATCTTGCAGGGCACCCGCGAAACCAAATCCATGAGCTGGCGTGCGTGCTCCTCGGTGTCGTTGACGCCTTCGAGCATGACGTATTCGAAGGTGATGAAGTCGCGCGGCGCGCGCTCGAGGTATCGCCGACATGCGGCCAGCAACTCGGCGAGCGGGTACTTGCGGTTGATCGGCATGAGCGTGTCGCGCAGCGCGTCGTTCGGCGCGTGCAAGGACACTGCGAGCGCGACCGGGCATTCCGCGGCCAGGCGGTCGATCATCGGCACGATGCCGGACGTGGAGAGCGTCACGCGGCGGCGCGAGAGCCCGTAGGCGTCCTCGTCGATCATCAGCTTGAGCGCCGCGACGGTATTGTCGAAGTTGAGCAGGGGCTCGCCCATCCCCATCAACACGACATTGCTGATGACGCGTTCGCCGCCCGGAGTCGCGCCGAGCTCGCGGTTGGCAAGCCAGAGCTGTCCGACGATCTCGGACACCGAGAGATTGCGGTTGAATCCCTGCCTGCCGGTCGAGCAGAACTGGCAGGCAAGCGTGCAACCCGCTTGGGTGGAGATGCACAAGGTGCCACGGTTGGTTTCGGGTATGAACACCGCCTCGACCGCATTGCCGTTGCCGACGTCGAGCAGCCACTTGCGAGTCCCGTCCCGGGCCAAGCTGTCGCTCACGATTCGCGGCGGCGAAATGCGAGCGGTCCGCAGGAGTTTTTCGCGCAGCGGTTTTGCGATGTCGCTCATCCGCGCAAAATCCGCTTCACCGAGTCGGTGCATCCAGCGCTTGACCTGTCGCGCCCGGAACGGCTTCTCTTCGAGGCTTGCGACGAACGCCGCGAGCCCTTCGCCATCCAAATCGAGGAGATTGATGATCATTTAACGGGAAAAGATCTCGGAAGCGGAAAAAAAATACGCGATCTCGGTGCGGGCGGTCTCGGGCCCGTCGGAACCGTGCACCGCGTTCGCATCGATGCCCTCGGCAAAATCGGCGCGGATCGTGCCCCTTTTCGCCTTCTTCGGATCGGTCGCGCCCATCAGCTCGCGGTTCTTCGCAATGGCGTCCTCGCCCTCCAGGACCTGCACCATGATAGGCCCGGAGATCATGAATCTGACCAGATCGCGGAAAAACGGACGTTCGCGATGCACCGCGTAGAAGCCTTCGGCCTCCTTCTGCGACAGATGGCGCATGCGCGCCGCCACGATGTTCAGGCCTGCCTGCTCGAACCTAGAGTAGATTTGTCCGATGGCGTTTTTCGCCACCGCATCCGGTTTCACGATGGACAAGGTTCGCTCTACAGCCATGCAAGATCTCCGGTTGGGATTCTGGAAGCAACACAGGAAACTCGCCTAACGTTTTATTTTATCAGGCTTTTGCTGGAGTGTCGCGCCCGGACTAGGACTCGTCCGACGGCTCGTCTGCCATCGGCGGAAGACGATCCGGGTCCGGGAAAACATGTCAGCGTTCTGTAAGTCTAGCATCAGGTTATTGCAAGCCTGGCCCGCGTACAGTTCCACGCGTAGTCTCTTTCCTCCTCTGTGGCGTGGGGGCGCGCTGCGCTCCCACGCACTTTTTTTCCGGGGTTGTCCGTGTGCCCAGCTCAAGAACCCGGAGCCCGTCAGCGTGCTATCCTGAACTTCGAACCAGTTCAACCACTTGTCATGCGAGTTCTGATCGTCGAAGACGACAATGCGCTGGCGGACGGGCTGATGCGGACGCTGCGACAGTCGGGCTACGCCGTGGATCACGCGGAATCGGGCGAGCTTGCGCTGCGGGCCTGCGCGGAAGAGCACTATGACCTTGTCGTGCTCGACGTCAGTCTTCCGGGCATCGACGGGTTCGAGGTGTTGCGTCAGCTGCGCCGCGACAACCACTCGGGCAGCATCCTGATCCTGACCGCCCACGACGTCGAGGCGGACCGCGTGCGCGGCCTCGACCTGGGAGCGGATGACTACGTCGCCAAACCCTTCTCGCTCCCCGAGCTCGAAGCGCGCGTGCGCGCGCTCATCCGCCGCAGCCAAGCGGTAAAGAGCCCCAAGCTGCGCTTCGGCCGCCTCAGCGTCGATACGGTGGCGCGACGGGCGAGCATCGGACCGGACCTCCTCGACCTCACTCCTCGAGAGTGGGCGGTGCTCGAATACCTGCTTATGCGGGTCGGCCAGGTGGTCAGCAAGGAGCACATGCTGCAGGCCATGTGTAGCTGGGACGACTCGCTGACCCACAACGCCATCGAGGTGTATATCTCGCGGCTGCGCTCCAAGCTCCACGATGCCGGAATCCGCATTCGCACGGTGCGTGGATTCGGCTATATGGTCGAAGATCCGGATGCAGTCTAGCCTTCGCCGGCATCTTACCTATTGGCTGATCGGCCCGTTGCTGTTGCTGGTTGTGGCGGGAAGCTTCGTTTCCTATCGCATCGCGCTCGATGCGGCGACCAAAGCCTACGACAGCGCGCTTCTCGATCCGGTTCTTGCGATTGCCAGTCACCTTCGTCGCACCGGCAGCCGCCTTGAGCTCGACCTGCCTTCGATCGCCATCGAAGCGTTGCGAATCGACACGGAGGACCGTGTTTTCTATCAGGTCTTGGGCCCCAATGACGAGCTGATCGCGGGAACGCCGAGGCTGCCCGCGCCTCCCGAGCGCCTGGCCCCGGAGGAGCATGTCTTTTACGACGCTAGGCTCGAGGGCGAACGCGTGCGCGTTGCGGCCCGCGCGGTCAAAGTCGAGACCGGAACTGCGATCGTCCAGGTCGCAGAGACGCTGGTGAAGAGAGACAAGCTCGTGCTGGAGCTCCTGGTTGCTTCGACGGTGCCTCAGTTGCTGATCGCGTTTGTCGCGGTCGCTCTTTTCTGGCTCGGTATCGGCCAAGGACTCAGGCCTCTGGATCGCCTTCGCGACGAGATCGCCGCACGTTCTCCGCGCGACCTTCGCCCCGTGCCGGAGCAAGACAAGCCGCAGGAAGTACGCTCGCTCGTGAGTGCGCTCAACCGGCTGCTCTCCCGGTTGAACGCGGCAATCGAATCGCAGCAGCGCTTCATAGCCAACGCGGCCAACCAGTTGCGACCACCTCTTTCGGTACTCAAGACTCACGCCGGGCTCGCGGCACGCCAGCCTTCGACTGCGGAGCTGCGTTCCCTTCTGGATATGATCGCAGGAGAGACTCAGCGGACGAGCCACCTCGTCAACCAGCTGCTCACTCTGGCCCGCGCGGAACCGGGAGAAGCAGCGAGCGGCGGCCAGCCCGTCAACCTGCACGAGATCATCGGCCGCGATCTGCGCGACTGGGTGCAGCGTGCCGTCGGGAAAAACATAGATCTCGGCTTCGAGCTCGATGATGCGTGGACTCTCGGTGAACCGCTCCTGCTGCGCGAACTGGTCGCGAACCTGCTCGACAACGCGCTTGCGTACACCCAGGCAGGCGGCAGCGTCACGGTGCGTTCGGGAGCACGCGACGGCGAGTCGGTGCTCGAGGTCGAGGACAACGGGCCGGGCATTCCCGAGGCCGAGCGCGAGAAGGTTTTCGAGCGCTTCTACCGCATCGCGGCGACCGGTGGCGAGGGCTGCGGGCTGGGTTTGTCCATCGTGTCGGAAATCGCTGAGAGGCACGGCGGCAGGATAGACCTGAGCCGGCCCCCGGGGGGGCGCGGCACGCTGATCAGGGCCGTTTTCCCGCGCCTAGCCGCACAGGCCGCCGATATCGTTCTCCCGGTTTCTACTCGAACGGTTCCCACGTCACGATAAGGCCCGCTTCGCCGGGCGCCGCGCGAAATTCGCACGCGTCCCCGATGCCCGGAACGCTGACGAGCTCCTCGTCGCAGAAAATCAGAGGCAGGGAGTCGCGGCGCCACGGCGGAATACCCCGTTCCTGGAACAAATTCTTCAGCGTGCGCCGCGGCCGGCGGGCGTCCAGCTGCAAACGCTCCCCGCCCTGCCGCAGCCGCACGGTGACGCGCCCCGCGTGCAGTTTCGCAAAACTCAGACCTCGTCCTTCTTCCGGCTTGAACCTCAGCACTCCACCGAGCGAGAGCATCGGCAGGGCGTTTGCGCCGTCCCAGACCTCGCATAGGTTCCTGGCGATCGTTTCCGAGGCGCGCCGCAGATACAGGCTCTCGCGGTAACGGAGAAATGTCCAACCCGGTACCGCAAGGCCGATTCGGGCGTCGGCCCGAGACTCCCTCAACTGGCGCAGCAGCTCGCCGGTTCGCGCGGTCGAGAGCGGCTCGATATTCTTGGTCTCGCACCAATAGCGCAAGAGGTTCTTGGCCCGAGCCTCACCGAGGCGCTGCAAATCCGCGACATTGACGCCTTCGGTTCCGGCACAGCGTTCGAAGTCGGTTCGCGCCATCTCATCGAGCAGCTCACGCGCTTCGGCAAGATGGGCTGCAGCCCTAGCGATCGTCGCTCGCGCCCCGGGAAATTGTCGCTCGATCAGCGGAAGGACGTCGCGCCTCAGGAAATTTCGTCTGCGGAGCGTTTCGGCGTTGCTTTCATCCTCGACCCACCCAAGGCCGCGCAGGCGCGCATGCGTCTCGAGCTCCGCGCGAGACACCGCAAGCAGCGGACGCAGCAATCGCGCCCGCGTGCCGGGAATCGAACGGAGGGGAGACATGGCGGCGAGGCCCCGCAGGCCCGCCCCGCGCAGAAGCCGCAGCAGAAGCGTCTCCGCCTGGTCATCGCAGTGCTGCGCGAGAACGACAAAATCGGCATCGACGCGCGCAAAGGCCTCGTAGCGGGATCGGCGCGCCGCGCCCTCGAGTCCCAGATCGCGGTAGGCGCCGATGTCCACGGTTTCCAGCTGGAGCGGAACCCCCAGTCTTGCGCACAAACCGGTGCAAAACTCCGCCCAGCGCGCGGCGTTGGAGCTGATGCCGTGATTGACATGCACGGCGCGCAGCGAGAACTTGAGCGCGGGCGCCAGCTCAAGCAGGATGGAAAGCAGGACTACCGAATCGAGGCCGCCCGAGAGACCCAGTGCGAGGTGCGCCCCCGGAAAAATCTTCGGCGCAAGCACCGCCGCCACCCTTTCGGGCAATTCACTTGAGCTCGAGTTCCTTGAACTTCCCATAGCCCATCAGGCGCTCGAAACGCTCCTCGACGAGGTCCTGGGGGCGCTTGTCGGCAAGACCGCGCAGCGCGTCGGCGAGTGCCTTCTTCAGGCTTTGGGCCATGGCGGCCGGATCGCGGTGCGCGCCGCCCAGAGGCTCGTTGACGATCTTGTCGATCAAACCGAGAGTCTTCAGACGGCTGGCGGTGATGCCCAGCGTTTCCGCCGCCTCCGGCGCCCTGTCGGCACTCTTCCACAAGATCGAAGCGCAGCCCTCCGGAGAAATCACCGAGTAAGTCGCGTACTGCAGCATCATCACGACGTCGCCCACGGCGATGGCGAGCGCCCCACCTGAACCGCCCTCGCCGATGATGGTGCAAACGAACGGCACCCTCAGCTCCGCCATCACGTAGAGGTTGCGGCCGATGGCCTCGGCCTGCCCGCGCTCTTCCGCGCCGATCCCCGGATACGCCCCGGGTGTATCGACGAAGCTCAAGACCGGGATGCCGAACCTTTCCGCGAGCCGCATGAGCCGCATTGCCTTGCGGTAGCCTTCCGGCCGCGGCATGCCGAAATTTCGAAAGATCTTCTCCTTGGTATCGCGTCCCTTCTGATGGCCGATCACAATCACCGACTGGCTGTTGAAACGTGCAAGACCGCCGACGATCGATGGATCGTCGGCAAACGAGCGGTCGCCGTGCAGTTCCTCGAAATCGGAAAACAGAGCCGCGATGTAATCGAGGGTGTACGGACGTTGCGGATGCCGCGCCACTTGAGCGACCTGCCAAGGGGTGAGCTTCCCATAGATCTCTTTGGTAAGCGCGGCGCTCTTCTTCTGCAGGCGCTGGATTTCCTCGGAGATGTCAGTCGCGGAGTCGTCCTGCGCGAAGCGCAGCTCCTCGATTTTCGCCTCCAGCTCGGCGATCGGCTGCTCGAAATCGAGAAATGCCGTCTTCATAGGAAAATCCCGAAAAAACAGGTCATTGTACCCGAATCGCCGGAGCGGGCCTCAAGTCGGCCGGGGGAGCTTCAATACTCGACTGGAATGGGATCGAGGCTGCGCCAAAGATACCAGGTCGCGACCGAGCGCCAGGGATCCCAGAGCGAGGCGATCTTGCGCATCGTCCGAAGCGACACCGGCCGGCCGCGAAAATAATTCAGACAGATGGCGCGCTGCAGCCCCAGATCGTCCAGCGGCAACACATTGGGGCGCAACAGGCAAAACATCAGGAACATTTCCGCGGTCCAGCGGCCGATTCCGCGAACCTGGACGAGCTCGGCGATCACCGCCTCATCGTCCATTTCGGCCCAGGCCGCGACATGCAGGCTCCCGTCGACAAAATGGCGCGCGAGCCCGCCGAGATACTCGGCCTTGCGCCTGGACAGGCCGCATCCGATGAGTCTCGCGGGTCCCGCGTCGATGAGCTGCCCGGGAAGCATTCGCGGCGCGAGCGCGACGACGCGTGCCCAGACGCTCGCGGCGGCCTTCACCGAAATCTGCTGACCGACAATCGAGCGCGCCAGGGTAAAGAACGGCTCGCCGCGGGGCTCGAGCGCGATGCGGGGATGATCGCGGATGATCCTCGCGAGCACGGTATCGCGGCGCGCGAGCGCGCGCTTGGCCCGCATCCAGTAGGCCGGCGGGGAGAGCTTGCGCCGCTTCACGCGGGCGAGGCGAGCGGCAGATTGAGGAGAAGATTCTGCGGCTTCATGCGCACCACGCTGTTCTCGTCCATCGACAAGGCCAGATAAATCGGCTTGCCCGCGATGTCCGGGCGTACCGGGGCGGGATCCTCGAAATCGAGCCGAAACAGCGCAAGGAGGCGGCGAAGGTTGCCCGGCTCAATCTCGTCGCCGCGCCACAAGCCGTTCAACAGCGCGGTGGACTCGGCATCCAGGCCGATGTGCCAAGCCCAGCTGTGATCTTCGACCGAGCGCAGCGGATTGATACTCACCGCGACGCCGAAAAAATGGCGGATCCATTTTTCCATGACGCGGCAGAACGCCTTGTTGGCTGCCCGCCCGAAATTCATGCTGATCACAAAATCGTGGCGCTGATCGCGCAGCCAGTAAGCCTGGGCATTCTCCGTGTCGAGCACGTCGAGGTTCACGGTCGCGAGGGGCGCCTGGGATTCGACGATGAGGCGACCCAGGCTGCCGAGGCTGCCGCCCGAGGCGTGCATCTCGACGGTTTCAAGGTCGGCAAGCATCACCGCACCGTCGTCAGTGCTCGCTTTCTGCTCCCGGAAGAAGAGTTCTCCTGCGCGCGGCTCGAGCGCATCGTCGCAGCCCTCGAGAATGCTGCGGACGACGATCTGCGCGAGCTGGTCGATAAAGAGGGGCGGGACTGCGACCTCGCCGCCCGAGAAAATCTCCAGGTAGCAGGATTCCAGCGACGCCGCGCGCTTCAGCCTCCCGAGGAACGCGAACAGGATGCGGTAGTTGTCGCGGGCATCCGCGTCCTCGACGTTCTCCAGCGCCGACGCGGGCGGGTCCCGGCGCGGATCTTCCATGAGTGCTTCGTGCAGCGCGACCTCGTTTGGCCCGGACTCTTCGGCGGGTCGGATCTCTGGGCGCATCAGGTAGGCGCGCAGAAAATCGTCGGTGATGGAAAGCCGTCCCTCTTTGTTTCGCTCGAGCAGGTGAAAGCCCGAATTGCGCCAGAAGTCTTGAGAAATTGGATTGCTCCTGAAGTTCAACAACTTAACGATTTGCGACTCCTAATATCTTGCCAGAGATTCACGCCTCCGGGAGCCGCATGAATGCTATATGTATACCGGAATTTTAGAAGTTGGAGTCACCCTGCTCGGGCGTATAGTTGGGCGCCAGCAATTCGATCATGACGGGAGAGATTATCTTGAGCACGCGTCTGCGCCGCTTTCTGTTTGTTGCCGGACTGGGACTTTGCCTGCATGGGTCGTCGAGTGCCGAGGGTCCGACTCCTCCGACACCCACTATGTCGGCAGTTGCGGCGTCACTGAAAGCCATCAATGGCGGCAACTTGCTGAAGCACATCAAGGTGCTGGCCTCGGATGAATTCGAGGGGCGCTCGCCCGGCACCAAGGGAGAAACTCTGACCGTCGCCTACGTAAAACAGCAATTCACGCGACTTGGGCTGGCGAGCGGCAATCCGGACGGGACTTACATCCAGCAGGTGCCGATGAGAGGCGTGACCTCCACACCGAAGCTTGCGTTCAATGCAGGCGGCAAAGCGATGAGACTCAATTTCCCCGGCGATTTCGTGGCGTTCTCACTGCGCGCCGAGCGCGACATCAGGATCGATGACTCGGAGGTGGTTTTCGTCGGTTACGGCGTCGTCGCGCCGGAATATGGTTGGGACGACTACAAAGGCGCCGATCTGCGCGGCAAGACGCTGATGATGCTGATCAACGATCCGCCGGTCCCCGATCCGAACAATCCGGCCAGACTCGATCCGGCCGTGTTCAAGGGCGAGGGCATGACCTACTACGGACGCTGGACTTACAAATATGAGATGGCGGCGAAACTCGGCGCGGCCGCCGCCATCATCGTGCATGAAACCAAACCGGCCGCGTATCCGTACGAAGTCGTCGTCAACAGCTGGGCGCGCGAAAACTTCACCCTGAAAACCGACGGACCAAACGCGAGCTTCCCCGCGGTTCCCGCTTGGATACATCTGGACCGCGCGAAGGACTTGTTTCGTGCCGCCGGACTGGACTTCGAGACGCTCAAGAAGTCGGCCTTGTCGCGGGAATTCAAACCGGTCGGCCTCGGGGTAACGGCTACATTCCGGGTGCACAACACGTTGCGTGAAATCGTTTCGAACAACGTAGTGGCGAAAATCGAAGGTTCCGATCCGGAGGTGAAAAACGAGTGTGTTGTTTACACCGCGCACTGGGATCATTTCGGCGTCAACGACAAGTTGCCGGGCGCGCGCACTCAACGGATATTTCACGGCGCATTGGACAATGCGTCGGGGGTGGCGATGTTGCTCGAGTTGGCCAAGGCGTACAAGGCCTTGCCGGCGCCGCCGAGACGCACCATCGTGTTCATCGCAACAACGGGCGAAGAGCAGGGATTGCTGGGCGCGCAATACTACGTGCAGCATCCGCTCTACCCGCTGTATCGAACGCTGGCCAACATCAATATCGACGGGATAAACACATGGGGACGCACCAAGGATGTGGAAATCATCGGTTACGGTTATTCGAGCATGGACGACAGCGTAAGGAAATTTGCGGAAATGCAAGGACGCAGCGCGCGCCCCGAAACGCGACCCGAGCTCGGCTCTTTCTACCGGGCGGATCATTTTGAGTTTGCGAAACTAGGGGTGCCGGTGGTCTACGTCAAAGGCGGCAGAGACTACATCGGCAAGCCGGAGAGCTACGCCCGCGACAGGGTCGACGAGTACATCGCGCACCGCTACCACAAGGTGACCGACACGGTTCGCAGCGACTGGAACCTCGCGGGCGCGGTAGAAGATGCGCAACTGCTGCTCATGGTCGGCTACGATGTCGCGCAAGGCTCGGAAATTCCTCAATGGAGAGCAGGGTCGGAGTTCAAGCGGAGCGACAAGCGATAGGAAAGCTACGGAATGGGCGGCCACCCCAAAGGCCTGACGACGCTTTTCTTCACCGAGTTCTGGGAGCGATTCAGCTACTACGGAATGCGGGCGATCCTCACGCTGTTCATGGTTGCCAGCGTGGCGCATGGGGGGCTCGGACTCGACGTCGCCGCGGCAGCCGCGATCTACGGCTTCTACACCGCCGCGGTTTTCTTCATGGGCATTCCCGGAGGCTGGATCGCCGACCGGCTCCTGGGCCAGCGCAATGCCGTGCTCTACGGCGGAATCCTCATTGCGATGGGACACTACACCCTGGCCATCGATTCCAGGCCGACCTTCTACGCCGGACTCGTGCTGATCGTGCTCGGTACGGGCCTTCTGAAGCCGAACCTGAGCCCGATGGTCGGCCAGCTGTATTCCGCAGACGACGACCGGCGCGATGCGGGTTTTTCGATCTTCTACATGGGTATCAACATGGGCGCATTCCTCGCGCCCCTGGTCTGCGGGACCCTGGGCGAGCGGGTCGGTTGGCACTGGGGATTCGGAGCGGCAGGAGTGGGGATGACGCTGGGCCTCATTCAATACGTGCTGGGTGGTTCACGTCTCGGAGATGCCGGCATTCTGCGAGAGAAGCCCAGGGACGCAGGGCGCCTTTGGGGCAAGCTTGCGCTCGCAGTGCTTGCGCTTGTCGCAGTGTTTTATTTCCTCTGGGACTATCGGGACTACGTGCTGCTGGCCGGATCCATCGGTGTTTTCTGGTGGTTGCTGCGCCAGGGAGGTGATCCGGTCGAGAGAAAGCGTATCTGGGCGATCATCGCTTTCTTCGTGTTCGCCATGCTGTTCTGGGCGGGTTTCGAGCAGGCGGGATCGAGTCTCACCTTGTTTGCCAAGGACTTCACCGAGAACTCCATTTTTGGCTGGCAGTTTCCGGCGAGCTACTACCAAGCCGTCAATCCGCTCGGGATTCTCGCTCTCGCCCCGCTCTTTGCCTGGCTATGGGTACGATGGGGCAAAACGCAGCCATCGAGCCCCGCGAAGTTCATGCTCGGCCTGGCATTCCTGAGCCTGGGGTTCCTCGTGATCACGGGTGCGGCATTCGTCTCCGCCGAGGGCGGCAACTCACGCGTGAGCCCGATGTGGCTGGTCGGGGGCTATGTTCTTCACACCATCGGGGAGCTCTGCCTGTCCCCCGTGGGCCTGAGCACCGTCACGAAACTCGCGCCGCAACGCCTGGTGGGGTCCATGATGGGCGTGTGGTTCCTCGCAAGCTCTCTGGGCAACTTCATCGGCGGCCGTATCGCGGGTCTGTTCGAGACATTTCCGCTGGCCCAACTCTTCGGTGCCGTCAGTCTCACGACAGGAGCTTCTGCCATCATTCTGCTTTTTCTGATCAAGCCCATTCGCAATCTGATGGGCGGAGTGCATTGAAATGTCCAGTCCCCGCGAACGGAGCTCTCGTAAGGGCTTGACTCGGTGATGGCCAAGACACGAAAAGCGTGGTGGCTGGTTTGGATCCCCGTTTCGGGCCTAGCCGGCCTGATGCTCTATTATTTCGATGGCTCGCGCTCGCAAGTCGACGCGCCGCCCGCACCGGCGGCCGGCGGGTCCGACGCGCAATCCAGCGATCTCTCCCTCTCCTGGCGTCGATTGCCGATCGAGGCTGCGCCGAGCGTCGATAGGAACGCTGCGCTACAAAGGGCCATGAGCGAATTCAAGCTCGTGGTCAACGGTGTGATGATCACGGCGGGGTCGAAGACCGCGCTGATTTCCGTCGACGATCGACCCGCGGCGCCCTTCCTCGAGGGCGAGCAGATTGCAAGCGGGGTGGTCTTGTACACCGTGAGCCCCGATCGCGTGGTGGTCAAACGCGGCGACGATCTGGTGCGTTTGCCCGTGCGCGGCGGCGTGCAAGCGTCAGGAAACGCGGGTAGCGAGCAATCTGCAGGAGGCCTGGCGTCGATCCCAAGCGACTCGCCGCCAGCGGGTTCCGAGCAAGACCCACGACGGCGCGACTCCGATTGATGCCGCGATGTTGTGCTGGACCTTCGGCTGCCGCCCGGTCAATATTCAAATGAACCCGTAGTTGTCCGCCCTCGCGCCGGGCAGCACGCGCTCGAGCGCCGCGCCGCGCGGCTAGGCGGCCGCGCCGGCGAGCGTGAGTACGCGACTGTGGGACGAGACGTGCTGGACCAGGAATTCCATCTGGTCCGCGAGGATCTTGCGGTTGGTGAGGATCAGGTACTCCGCCTTGTTCGGCACGTAGGGCGCGTAGAGAAGCTCCAGTCCCGATTCTTCCGGCACGCGGTTGCGCTTGATTCCGTTGCAGGCCCGGCACGCAGTGACCACGTTCATCCAGGTGTCGGTGCCGCCGCGCGACACCGGCCGGATATGGTCCCGCGTCAGGCGCAGGAAGCTGAATCCCCCACCGCAATACGCGCAGATATGGCGGTCGCGGCGAAACAGCTCGCGGTTGTTGAGCGGCGGCACTTGGTTGAAGCCTCTCATCGCCATCGCCTTGCCCTTGATCGCGATGATCGAGCGCGCCGTGATGCTGGAGCGCCTGCCCGTCGCTCGGGAGATGCCGCCGTGGAACACGAACTCGCGTTCGCCCAAGGTCCAGGCCACCAGGTTCTTTGCGTAGTAAAAGCACGCCTGTTGCCAGTTGACCCAGCGGTGAGGAACCCCGTGATTATCCAGGGTCAGAATCAGCGGAATTTCGCCCGCCATCGTGTCTCCGACTCTCTATTGCAAACTCAAAACTCTTGCCCAAACAATCGCCTGCAGCGGATTGTGCCGGAAAATCCCCGGTGGCGCCACTCACGCCGCCTTGGGCGGGAGTTCGGCCTGTTCCGCCCGGTAGGCCTCGTCCATCCGCGGCTTGAGATCGTGCTTGGCGAGCGCCTCGCTGAACAGCTGGCGAATCGCCGGCCGTTCGTCGGCGTAGTCGATCTGGTCGCCGCCGAGCCGCCTGCTGATCCAGGCCTTCGGCACCCCCTGCTCATTGCGGATGGAGGTGGCTTCGTGCTTGAAGGCGAGGTAGCGCGCCGGCGCCGTGCCCGTGTTGAAGTGCTGGTGGAACCACATGTTCGGCGGCACGATCATCGATCCGGCCTGCCAGTCGTAACGGCGCGGCTCATTGCCTTCGGGCCACATGAGGCTGTAGCCCACACCGGAGAGGACGATCACGTGCGCGCCCGGGCCGTGAGCATGTGCTTTCTTGTATGTACCCACGGGGAACTGTGAGATGTGGCTGTTCATCGATCCGCGTGCCATGTTGAAGCGGATGTGCCCTCCGCCTGCTCCCCGCTCCCTCGCAGCGATGAGGGGCAGATTGACTGCGTCGGCGACAAAATTCGTCTCCAACAGCAAGCCCTTCTGCTCGCCCTTGTTGCTGAAGTAATCCGGCTCTCCGGAAAAGCGGTTCTTGAAGTCGTATTTCGTGTTGAACACGAAGTCGACGTCTTCGTAAAGATTGATGACCGCGGGCCCGTTGGTCACCGCCACGTAGCGTGCTGGCTCACGGCCCGATCCGTTGAAATGCTGGTGCCAGGTGTTGAGCGGAATGGCGAAGAGCGACCCAGTCTTCCATTCGAACGTGATGCGCTGGCCCGCGTCGTTCCAAACGGTGGTCGACCCGCGCCCGGCCAGCACGTAGATCATTTCTTCGAACAGCTGCCGCTGGGGCGCAAGGTTCTGCCCCTGCGGGATTTCGCATACGTAACAATCGTTCGAGGTCCGAGAGGCGTCGTGGTTGAGGTAGACCCCCGCGCCGCCGCGCCTTGCCCACGGCTTCAGCTCGACGCTGTGCAGGCTCGGAACATGGTGGGCAGCGATGATTTCCAGTCCCTCGCCGCGCACCCAGCGGGCATAGGGCGTCTCTCTTTCAGTGGCGAATTTCTTCGCAAAGTCTTCCGAAACTATGGCGTTCCTGGCCATGCGATGCTCCTGCAACGTCTCAAAGGAATATCAGATTCAATCGACCTGCCGGGATCGCAAAACCTCGCTTGTTTCAGGCGGGCTCCTTGACCTTGAGGTACTGCGCGATGAGCTCGGCGCTGAGCACCACCTTGGCGTCGTAATCGGGAGCGTCCTCGAACTGC
>CAYQVE010000058.1:0-14843 GCA_964420785.1 uncultured Enterobacteriaceae bacterium
GTGCGGGGCCAGGTGCCGGCCGGCGAGGACCGCGTCATCGGCCTCAGGGTTGAAACGCACCTCAGGGCGGGCCGCCAGGATCTCGTTCCGGGAAAGTCCCTCGTATACGGCCAAAGCATCACCGACGCCTGCATCGGCTGGGAGGACAGCGTGCCGCTGCTCGAGAATCTCGCCGAAGCGGTGCGGAGGCGCCGGCTGGTGAAAGCCGAAGAATCCTAGGGGCCAAGCCACGTTTGCCAGCGCAACCGGGGAGCCGGGATTGAAACGCGGGCTGTCCCCGGTTTTCTGGGGCGCCGCGGCGCTGATCCTCGCGTTCAAGCTGTGGCTATCCGCGGTCTTTCCCTTCACCGGCGACGAAGCCTATTTCGTCGACTGGGGCGCCTTTACCGACTACGGCTATTACGATCATCCGCCGATGATCGGCTGGCTGCTCGCCCTGCTGCTCAAGCTGTCGCGCGCAGAATGGCTGCTGCGCCTGCCCGTGACCCTGCTGCCCTTCGCGCTGGCGGCGGGAATCTACGCAGCGCTCCGCCGCGCGGACGAAACGAAGGCGGCGCTCACCGCGCTCGCCTTCATGCTGCTGCCCGCCAACGTGTGGGGCGTCTTCATCACCACCGACACGCCGCTCGTTTTCTTTTGCTTCGCCTCGGCGATGGCATTCTGGCTGGGGATCGTCCGGCGCGCGCCGGGCTGGCACGCGCTCGCCGGCACCTTTCTCGGGCTGGCGTTCCTTTCGAAGTATTTCGCGGTCCTGTTGGGACTCGCCTACGCGGCTCATGTCGCGCTTTCCCCGCGCGGGCAGCGCGACTGGCGCGCGCTTGCGCTGGTCGTGCTGTGTTCGCTTCCGTTCGCAGCCGTCAACCTTTGGTGGAATTACGAGCATTGCTGGGCGAACCTGATGTTCAATCTCTACAACCGGCACGACGCCGCCGGCTGGTCCTGGAAGACGCCGCTGGTCTATGCCGTCTCGGTGCTCTACGTGCTCAGCCCGGTCGCCCTGTGGCAGCTCGCAAAAGAGCGCCGGCGCGTGGCCGCAGCGCTCGGCGAACCGGCGATGCGATTTTTCGCCGTCGCCTTCGCGCTCCCCTTCGGGTTCTTCGCGGCGCTCTCGGCGGTCAAGCTGATCGGCCTGCACTGGATGCTCGCCTTCGTGCCCTTCTTTTTCGTCGCGGTCGGCGGATTGCTGTCGCGCGAGCAGCTGCTGCGCTCGGTGCTCTATCTCGGGGCGTTCAGCGCCGTCCACGTCGCGGCGATCGCCGCCGCGTCGATGCTGCCACTCGACACCTGGAAGGGCGCGCGTTTCTACGACGGCATCGTGTACCACGCTCGCATGACTGAAATCCTCCGTGAGCTGAAACCCTACGGGGAGGAATTCGATTTGGCGACCGACGGGTACTCGATGTCGGCGGTCGCGTCCTTTCATGCGCGCCGGCGTGTCGCGGTATTCGGAGCTGCATCCTCGCACGCGAGGCACGACGACATCCTCACCGATTTCAGGCGGCTCGACGGCAGGGACATTTTGATTCTGCGCAAGACTCCTCCGGAAGACGCCGATTACCGGCCGTACTTCCGCTCCGTCGAATACCGCACGATCTCGCCAGCCGGCGCGACCTTTCATGTGGTCCTCGGCCGCGGGTTCGATTTCGCCGCGTACCGGGAGAAGATCCTGAGGCCGCTGCAACAACGTTACTACGCCATTCCCTGGTACTTGCCGCAGGGACGCTGCTATTTCTGCGAGCGCTATCTGGGCACGCCGACTTGCCCGTCAAAAGACTGACCGATGACCGGCGCCCTCATCCGCCTGATGCGCCCACACCAGTGGATCAAGAGCGGGTTCCTTCTCATCGGCGTGGTTTTCGGCCACGGATGGAGCGACGCAAGGCTCGTCGCGGAAGCGCTCGTCCTGTTCGTCGCTTTCTGCCTGGTCTCAAGCGCGGTGTATATCCTCAACGACATCGCCGACCGGGATGCCGACCGCCTTCATCCGCACAAGCGCCAACGGCCGCTGGCGCGGGGCGAGATCGGCGTGGGCGCCCCGATCGCGCTGTGCATCGCCCTCGCGCTGGTCGGGCTCGCGCTGGCGGCAGCCGTGTCGCTGGCGGCGCTGCTGATCGCCGCCGCCTATGTCGTACTCAACATCGGATACAGCGCCGGGCTCAAGCACGTGGCGATTCTCGATGTGTTCATGATCGCCAGCGGATTCATGTTGCGCATCCTCGCAGGCACCGCGGGAATCGGCATTCCTCCGTCGAACTGGCTGCTGCTCTGCGGGCTGATGCTCACGCTGTTTCTCGGCTTCTGCAAGCGGCGGGCCGAGCTGCTCGCGGTGACCGGCCCCGTGAATTCAGGAGGCGGACATCGTGTCGCCCTCGACGGCTACAGCCTGGCGCTGCTGGACTGTCTGATCGCGGTCAGCGTCGCTGGCGCCGCGCTCGGCTACGCGCTGTACACCGTGGACCCGGACACCATAGCGGTGCATGGCACCGACCGGCTTTTTCTCACGTTTCCGTTCGTGTTGTACGGTCTGTTTCGGTATCTGCAAGTCGTGTACTCGAAGGGGGGCGGCGGTGATCCCGCCTGGGAGATGCTGCGCAATCCGCACCTGATCGCGGCAACCGCCGGGTGGTTGGGTGCGACCGGATGGCTCCTTGTCCGGTGAGACGCGACTCCGGTATTTGTGATCGGTACGGCGTTTGGGCATAATCTCGCCCGTCACCGGCGCGAGGGGCGGGTGCCGGGCCCGCGCGCGGCGGCTCACCGAGGCGAGTCCGAAGATGGCAGAAACTGCGGAAAGGGCCCGGCTGGCACAGCTCGAGTCGCTGGGCGATCCCACGCGCTTCGCGAGCAGGATTCACAGCCTCATCACGTTCTCGCCGCTTTTCGAGAACTTCAACCTGACGGAAATCCGCGTGCTGAGCGAGTTCATGCAGGTCTACCGCGCCGGCCCCGGCGTGGAAATCATCCGCGAGGGCGACGCGGGCGATTTCATGGTTTTTCTGATCGAAGGCCAGATCGAGGTGTTCAAGCAGGACCGGTCGAACGCCCCGCGGCTGATTGCATTGATCGCGCCCGGGCAGTCGTTCGGCGAGATGTCGATGATCGACGGCGAGCCGCGCTTTGCGAGCTGCGTTGCGGCGGAGTCATGCATGATTGCGGTGCTGTCTCGCGACAGTCTGGCGCGCATCATCCTGGAGCAGACAACGCTCGGGGCGAAAATCCTAATGGAACTGGTGCTTATGCTGTCGCAGCGGCTGCGTCAGACCAGTTCCAAGCTGCTCGACTACATGGATCGCGAAAAGACCTGATCAGGGAGTCATACCGGCCCGAGAACCTGTGGCACAATACGCGGCCGGAGTGGTGGAGGGTGAAATGAAAATAACGAACGGCAAGGATTTCTGGGCCGGGGTGATGTTCATCGCGTTCGGGCTGGGTTTCATGGCCGTGGCCCAGAACTACGCCATGGGGAACGCGGTGCGCATGGGGCCGGCGTATTTTCCGACGGTGCTCGGGGGCATCCTCGCCGTGCTCGGAGCGGTGGTCTTTCTTCGGGCGTTCCTATCGAAGATCGAGCATACGCTGCGCGTGTTTCCGTTCCGCCTCTGGTACCTCCCCATAGGGGTGGGGCTGGGCGTCCTCGCGTTCTACACGCAACCCTCGCGCGATGCGAGCATCGCGTTGCAGATCGGCCACATGCTTCTGGCCGGCCTTGCCGTTGGGCTGACGTTCGCCGCGTTTGGCGAGCGATCGCTCTGGGTGGTGCTTCTTTCCGTGGTCATTTTCGGTTATGCGCTAAAGCCGCTCGGGCTCGTACTGGCGGTCTTCATCATGACGACCGTTTCGGCCGTACCAGGGTTCGCGTGGACTCGCAGGGATTTCCAGATGTTGCCGGTCTACTTGGCCGTTGGAGTCCTCCTGACCTACCTTACGCTGGTCGTGTCACCGCCGATACAGCGTGTTTTGCTCGCCGTGTTTGGCGCGGTGGGTGTTAATTTACCCCCAGTGCTGGCGCTCATATTTGTGGAGATCGGCCTGGGCGGAGTGCTCGCATTCTTCGCGGGCCGGTACAAGTGGCCGCAGATCACGGCGGGGCACGTCACCGTGCTCAGCTTTGCTCTGGCTGTATTCTCGGTAGCATCGTTCGTCCACGGCCTGGGGCTGCCGATGAACGTTTGGCCGAGCCTCTTCGAGTAGCCGCCATGGAAGGGCTCTTTGCCAACCTCGGTCTGGGCTTCAGCGTTGCGCTCTCCATCCAGAACCTTTTCTATTGCCTGATGGGGGTGCTCCTTGGCACGCTGATCGGCGTTCTGCCCGGCATTGGACCTGTTGCAACGATCGCCATGTTGCTGCCGGTCACTTTTACGCTCAACCCCACTTCCGCGCTGATCATGCTCGCCGGCATCTACTACGGCGCGCAGTACGGCGGCTCGACCACCGCGATTCTTGTCAACATTCCCGGCGAATCGTCTTCGGTCGTCACCTGCCTGGACGGATACCAGATGGCGCGCCAGGGCCGGGCGGGACCCGCGCTCGCCATCGCGGCGATCGGCTCGTTCTTCGCCGGCTGCGTGGCCACCGTGATCATCGCGCTGTTCGCCCCGCCGCTCGCGGAAGTCGCGCTGAAGTTCGGCCCGGCGGAGTACTTTTCGCTGATGGTGCTCGGTCTGATCGCCGCGACGGTCCTTGCGCACGGCTCGCTCATCAAGGCGATCGCGATGGTGATTCTCGGGCTGTTGCTCGGCCTGGTCGGGACGGACGTCAACTCCGGCGTCGCGCGCTTCAGCTTCGGCGTCTCGGAGCTCTCCGACGGAATCGGATTCGTCTCGGTCGCGATGGGCGTGTTCGGCTTCGCCGAGATCATCGCCAACCTCGAGCAGAAGGAGCAGCGCGAGGTCTTCACCAAGAAGGTTAGCAATCTGCTTCCCAGCTTGCAGGACTTCAAGGATACCTGGGGGTCGATACTGCGCGGGACAGCGCTCGGCTCCTTCCTCGGCATTTTGCCGGGGGGTGGGGCGCTGCTCGCTTCGTTCGCCGCATATACGCTCGAGAAGAAGGTCTCCAGGAATTCAGCCAACTTCGGCAAGGGCGCGATCCAGGGCGTGGCGGCCCCCGAATCGGCGAACAACGCCGGCGCGCAGACTTCCTTCATTCCGCTGCTCACGCTCGGCATTCCCTCCAACCCCGTCATGGCGCTGATGATCGGCGCGCTGATGATCCAGGGCATCGCCCCCGGCCCGCAGGTGATGACCGAGCGGCCGCAGCTCTTCTGGGGAATGATCGCCTCGATGTGGGTCGGCAACCTGATGCTGGTCGTGCTCAATCTGCCGATGATCGGCATGTGGATCAAGCTGCTGATGGTGCCGTACCGGTTCCTCTACCCGTCGATCCTCGTGTTCTGCTGCGTCGGCGTGTACAGCCTGTCAAACAGCCCGTTCGACGTGATGCAGACTGCGGCTTTCGGCGTAGTCGGCTACATCTGGGTGAAACTGGAGTGCGAGCCCGCGCCGCTCATTCTCGGCTTCATCCTCGGGCCGCTCATGGAAGAAAATCTCCGCCGCGCGATGCTGCTCTCGCGCGGCGATGCCCTGGTATTCTTCCAGCGGCCGATCAGCCTCACCATGCTTCTGATCGCCGCCTTCCTGCTGGCGGTCGTGCTGGCGCCGACCGTGCGCAAGAAGCGCGAGGAGGCTTTCGTCGAGGCTTGAGCGCCCGCTGCGGAGTCGTTCACTAGCGGTTCTTGCCCTGCTGCCAGAGAACGTCGCCGCGGCCCCCCTCGCGGTTGAGGACGCGGCCGAGAACGAAGAGCAGGTCCGATAGCCGATTCAGGTACGCCCGCGCCGGGTCGGCGACCTTTTCCGCGGACGACAGGGCGACTATCGAGCGCTCGGCGCGCCGGCAGACGGTGCGCGCGAGATGCGCGAAGCCTGCGGCGCGCGTCCCCCCCGGGAGGATGAATTCCTTCAGAGGCGGCAGCACGGAGTTGAACTCGTCGAGCTGCGTCTCGAGCCGCTGAACCTGGCCTTCGGTCATGGTCGCACGGCCCGGTATCGAGACGTCCCCGCCCAGATCGAACAAATCGTGCTGGATGTTCTCGAGAACCGCGCGCATTTTTCCGGGGATCTGCTCGGCGAGGAGCACGCCGATCGCGGAATTCAGCTCGTCGATCTCGCCGAGCGCGATGACGCGCGGGCTGTCCTTGCGCGTGCGTGAGCCGTCGCCCAGCCCGGTCTCGCCGCCGTCGCCGGTGCGCGTATAGATCTTCGACAGGCGGTGGCCCATGAGCGGACAGGGATTTCGGAGATCGGTAATGTAGCATGCGGCCCGCTCGTCCGCCGCCCAGCGTGCGCTAAAGCCCGGCCGACGCACCGAACCGCATCCGCACCAAATGGTCGAGCGACAACTTTCCCGGCCCGCGGCTGAGCAAGACGAGGAGCATCGCAGCCCACTGGATGTGGGCCGGCCATGCCAGCGGGTAGACGAAGACCTCGATCACCGCCGTCATGCCGAGCAGGACGAGTGCCGCGGCCCGCGTCGCCAGGCCGAGAACGAGCAGCACGGGCGTCGTGAGCTCGATCGAGACCGCCATGTAGGCGGCAAGCTCGGGCGGCAGGAGCGGCACCTTGTATTCTTCGACAAAGAGCTCGACGGCCGTGTTCCAGTTCGCGAGCTTAGTCGTTCCCGAGCTCCAGAACACGGTCGCGGTCGCGAACCGCAGCGGCGCCGCGAGGAGCCAGTACGGAACGGACTCAAGCCAGCGAAGGGTGCGTCCGATCTGAGTCACGGCGGGCTGTTCGCCCGAAGCAGAGTTGTCATGGGAAATTCACGGCTGTTTTGTTCAAGCTGAAGTCGATGAATCGGCCTGCCGCAAGGTGATCGGCGAGCAGCGCCGGCGCGTCGAAATCCGGCGCTTCATCGAGGGCGTCAGCGAGCGGCCTGCCTGCGCAAAGCGCGAAGGTGAATCGCCATGCGGATTCGCTCGCGCGACGGACCTCGACGCCCGTCGGTAGGCGCCCGGTGAGCAGCCACACTGGGCCCGACCAGGGATCGATCGCCGAGAGAGCCGAGTCGTCCTCCTCCAACACCGCGCGCCAGATGAGATCCGCGGGATGATCCATGCGGAGTAAGCTCACTGAAGGATGCAGCGCAAAGCTCACGCGCGCCCGCTCGCCTTCCGCGAGCGCGGCGAGCCGCCGTGCATCGAGCGGTACCGCGTCGGGGGCGTGCAGCGCGCGGTTCACCGCCCATTCGAGCCGGGCGACATCAGGCAGGTAGGCAAGCGACGATGCGGGTTCGAAACGGGAGAGAAAACCGGGGAACTGATCGCCGTAGTCGTCCAGACAGGCGCTGCTCGGCGGGGAGGTCTCGATGAAAACACGGGCGGCTCCCTCGAAGAACTCCCCGCCCACGATGCGGTGCACGGCGGGATACGACAGGCGCAACGCTGTCGTGAGCGCACTCGCAAAGGCGTTGCGGTAGATGTCCAGCCGCTCCCCCGCACCGATGTCACCGCCGACGACGTGCGCCGAGATCCCGCCGTCGTCGTGGATGACGAGGCTCGCGCGCAGCGCGCGCTGGAGCTCAAGCAGCGAGGGCGCGGCAGCTTCCACTTTCCGCCTCCTCGATCAGCGCGGCGGCGTGGGCCGCCTCCTCGAGCAGCACCGCCATGGGCGGCACATTGGTGTCCCATTCGATCAGCGTCGGTACCGGGCCGAAGCGCGCCAGCGCTTCCGCGTAGAGCGCCCACACTCCAGGCGCGACGTGCGAGCCGTGATCGTCGATGCAAAGCGTTCGCGTCTCGTCGATCCTCCGGACGGTGTGACCGGCGAGGTGGATCTCGCCTACCGCTTCGGGCGGCAAGGCGGCGAGGTATGCCGAGGCCCGCCAGCGATGGTTGCAGGCGCTCACGTAAATGTTGTTCACGTCGCAGAGAATTCCGCAGCCCGTGCGTTTTGCCACCTGGGCGAGAAATTCCCACTCCGGTATCGTCGAGTGCCGAAACTGCAGATAGGTGGACGGGTTCTCGACCAGGATCCGGCGCCTCAGAAAGGCCTGGACCTGCTCGACGTGCCGGCATACGACCTCGAGCGTCTCCTCGGTCAGAGGCAGCGGAAGGAGATCGGCGAGATAATTCCCGGCCGCGACGCTGAACGAGAGGTGCTCCGAGACGAGCCCGGGCTCGGTCCGCTCGACGACCTTATGAACTCGCGCGAGATGCGCCCGGTCCAGGCCCTGCGCGCTGCCGAGCGAGAGTCCTGTGCCGTGAAGCGAGAGCGGGTAGTCGCGTCGGATCGCGTCGAGATGAGCGGGTGCGCTCCCCCCACCCATGTAGTTCTCGGTGTGCACCTCGAACCACGCCGCGCCGGGGTGCGACCCGAGGACTTCCTGGTGGTGGCGGAAGCGCAGCCCGACCCCGGCCTTGGCCGGGATCGGGTCGCGTGCCTTTCGCGGCGAATCCAAGGCGGGCTCCCGATCAGGAGGCCGTGAGCTTGCCGCCCTGGATCTTGGAGCAGTCGCCCGCGGGAAGCAGCACGAAGGACTTCGTATCGCGCGCCTTGGTCGCCTGCCCGGCGCAGGAATGCGCGCCTTCGGCGCAGTCGTTCTTGGCCGCCGCGTTGATGCCGTAGCACTTTTCGAGCTTGTTCTTCTCCATCCTCGCCATGTTGTCCTTCACCACCTGCGGCATCTTGCTCATGTCCATCTTGCCCTGCGCCTGGATCGGCGCAGCCTGCATGGCAAGAGCCAGCCCGACGGCGCTGGAAAGAGTCGAAGCAGCCAATATGTATCGATTCATGGGGTCCTCTCATGTAAGGGTCTCGGAATCGAGACCGTGACGTGAGGTTCGGTGCAGGGCGGTCGAAGGTTACGGGTCGGGCAAAATTTATTCTGCGCGACAGGACCCGATCTAGGTGCGAGAATTTCCATTTAGAGCTGTCATGCGTTATATGACCGAATCCGAAATTGATGCGCTGGGCCCCGATCCGGCGCTGGCGGATGTCGCTCCGCTGGAACGGGCCCGTCGCGCAATGCAGCGCGCCGGCTGCTGGGGAGACAACCAGCAAATGGGCGGCCGCTGGCCGATCGGCTGCGTCGCTTTGGAAATCACGCAGCGTTGCAATCTCGACTGCACGCTCTGTTATCTCTCCGAGCACTCGGAGGCGGTCAAGGATGTTCCGCTCGACGAGGTTTTCCGGCGCATCGACCTGATTTGCCGCCACTACGGTCCGAACACCGACGTGCAGATCACGGGCGGCGATCCCACGCTCAGGCGGCGCGACGAACTTGTCGCGATCGTGCGCCGCGTGCGCGAGCGCGGACTACGACCGACCTTGATGACCAACGGCCGCAAGGCCACACGCGAGCTGCTCGAAGAGCTCGCCGCCGCCGGCCTCGTGGACGTGGCCTTCCACGTGGATACCACCCAGGGACTCAAGGGGTACCGGAACGAAGTCGATCTCAACGCGCTGCGCTCGGTTTACCTCGATCGCGCGCAGGGGCTGCCGTTATCGGTGATGTTCAACACCACAGTGCATGACGGGAACGTCGACGCGATTCCCGATCTGGTCCGGTTCTTCAGGGCAAACGCCGGGCGGCTGCGCACCGCCTCTTTCCAGGTGCAGGCCGCGACGGGTCGCGGGGTGCACGAGAAAAAGACGGCGATCACTCTGGACGCCGTCGCCGGGCAGATCGAGCGGGGAGCGGGGACTCCGATCAACTTTCGCAGCTCGATGATCGGGCATCCGCGCTGCAGCCGCTACGGCCTGTGCTTCGAGGTAAACGGCAGGCTCTACGACGCCCTCGACGAATCGGAGTTCGTCGCTCGCCTCCAAAGCGCCACGGCGCACCTCGTCCTGGACCGCGGCGACCGTCGCAAGGTCGCGAAGGAATTTTTCGCCTGGCTCGCAGTGAATCCGCGGCACTGGGCGAGCGTGCTCGAGTGGACCGCGGCCAAGGCATGGCGGATGAAGGCTGACCTGACGGCGGCGCGCGGACGGATCAACACGCTGTCATTTCTGATACACGGCTTCATGGACGCATGCGCTCTGGAGCGCGAGCGGATCGAGGCCTGCGTGTTCAAGACGATGACGCGCGACGGCCCGATATCGATGTGCCTGCACAACGCCAAACGCGACAGCTTCATCCTTCAATCGGTTCGCGTGCACACATCGGCCGGGGAGCGTTTCTGGCAGCCGTTGACCGGCGCGCTCGGAATCCGGCCCGATGCGCCCTCGGCGCTGGCGTCGGAGGAGTACGGTCTTAAGCGTGCCAAAGGACGGACGCGTTGGAGACTTATCGATCAGCGAGCGCGCTGAGATGGGATCGATACCCGAACAATGCCACGCTGTGGCCACAAAGACCGCAGCGGCGACCTTGCTTTGTACAGTGTGCGCGTTTGCGCCGACGGCAGAAAGTCAGCAGATCGATCCGTATCAGCCCTGGGCGCGGGTGCTGGAAAAGTTCGTCAACGAGCGCGGCGAGGTCGATTTTCGCGCGCTCTCGAGCGATCGCGTCGATCTCGACGCGTTCCTCGACTTCGTCGCGCGGGCAAGTCCGCGCTCTACGCCCGAAGCATTTCCGACCCGGGAAGCGCAGCTCGCATATTATGTCAACGCCTACAACGCGCTGTCGATGTTCAACGTGATCGACTCGGGTTTCCCGAAAAGCCTTGCTGGATTGACCAAGTTCCGGTTCTTCGGCTTCAAACGCTTTACGGTCGGCGGCGACCGCGTGTCGCTTTACGCGCTGGAGAACGACGTCATCCGCCCGCTTGGCGAGGAGCGCGTGCATTTCGCGCTCAATTGCATGTCGGTCGGCTGCCCGCGGCTTCCGCGCGAGCCGTTTCGCCCTGACAAGTTGCAGCAGCAACTCGACCAGGCGGCGAGACAATTCTTCGGCGAAGCGCGCAATCTGCAGGCGCTGCCTGAGCGCAAGCTCGTGCGCGTTTCCAGCATCCTCAAGTTTTATACCGAGGATTTCCTGGCGAAAAGCCCGACCTTGATCGCGTACATCATCACGTATGCGAGTTTCAAGGTTCCGGATGATTACGGAATCGAGTTCATCGATTACGACTGGACGGTGAACGACCGAAAGCGTGAGCGCAGTTGATCAAGCGCACAGAAAATTGCGCATTGAACCATCAGAGGACAAATCGAGAGTAAGATTCCGCGGACGCACCCAAAGGAGGAATCATGGATAGAGTTCGCCTGCCGCTCTTTCTGCTGCGTATCGGCGTCTTCATCGTCATGCTGATGTGGACCCTCGACAAGTTCATCCGCCCGGAGCACGCCGCCGGGGTCTTCAAAAAGTTCTACTCCATCGACGGCATCTCGCCGACCGTGTTCTCCGTCATCGGGGCCGCCGAGCTGGTGCTGCTGGGCGGTTTCGTGACGGGGACGGCCAAGCGCTATACCTACGGTTTGGTGCTGCTCCTTCACGCGATCTCGACGCTCTCGTCCTACAAGCAATATCTGGCGCCGTTCGACAATCTGCTTTTCTTCGCCGCGTGGCCGATGCTCGCCGCGTGCATCACGCTGTACCTGCTTCGGGATTTGGATACGCTCTGGGCGATGCAAAAGAACTGAGTCTCGACCGCAGACGCCCGGCATCTCGGCACCTTGAAACGGACCCGGTGTATCCTTGTTTCGCCGCAAGTTCCGCCTATGTCCTCGAGTTCCCACAGCCGCGGTCCCGATCTGACTCTCGTCGCCGAAGCAGCGCCTTCTTCGGCCGCGCCTCCGCGATCGGAGCAGGAAAGACCCGCCGCGCGCGAGCTCGACTGGTCCATCTATATGGCTCGCGCGCAGGACGGCGACCGGGAGGCCTACAGGCGCCTGCTCGAGGACGTCACGCCGTATCTTCGTTCGATCGCCGCGCGCCACTTTCAGAATTCCGGCGACATCGAGGACGCGGTGCAGGAGGCGTTGCTCACGGTGCACGCCGTGCGGCACACCTACGACCCGGCGCGGCCGTTCGGTCCGTGGCTCGTCGCGATCGCCAATCGCCGCGTCGTCGACGGGCTTCGCCGCCAGGGGCGTTCCAGGGCGCGGGGAGTCGCCCTCGACATCGAGAATGAAACCTTTGTGTCGCCTCAAGCGAACTTAGCTGAGACGGCCTCGGATGGGCGGGTGCTGCGGGACGCGATCGAACAGCTGCCCCCTGGGCAACGCGACGCGATCCAGATGCTGAAGCTCCAGGAGATGTCGCTGAAGGAAGCCGCGGCGGCGAGCGGCATGTCGATCCCCGCATTGAAAGTCGCCAGCCATCGCGCACTGAAGAATTTGCGGAAGATTTTCGGAAGGCAAGGCGGGAGAACGTGATCACGACACCGGATCTCATAGAGTCACTTGTCGCCGGCGCAGAGCCGGTCCGTCGTCTACGTCCGCCGGCCGCGCGGGCCGCGCTGTGGCTGCTCTTCGCTCTAGCGATCGTGTCGCTGCTCGCCGTCAGTCACGGCCTTCGGCCGGACCTGGGCGCTCGCCTGGGCCAGCCGCTGTTCGTGACCGGACTGAGCGCCTCGCTCCTGACGGGTGCGCTTGCCGCATTGGCAGCGTTCGTCGTGAGCCTTCCCGACCGTTCGCGTCTGTGGCTGCTGCTTCCGGCCCCCGCGCTCGTGCTCTGGGTGTCGACGATCAGCTACGAGTGCCTGACCGACTGGGTC
The DNA here is from genome assembly GCA_964420785.1 of uncultured Enterobacteriaceae bacterium. GTDB lineage: Bacteria > Pseudomonadota > Gammaproteobacteria > Burkholderiales > SG8-39 > VBDM01. Next base: position 12,653 of record CAYQVE010000058.1, read on the forward strand.
AGCATTCGGCCGGACGGTGTCGCTTTCGGCGAGGCGGCGGACTGCTTTGCGACGCTGGTATTGACGAGCGTTCCCCTGTGGCTCGCGCTGCTCTTGATGCTGCGCTACGCGGCCCTGTTGCGATCGGCCGCCGTGGCCGCGGCGGGAACCCTCGCTGTGGCGGCGCTTGCCGCGACCGCGCTGTCGTTGTTTCACGGTCTGGACGCCTCCGCGATGGTCCTGATGTGGAATCTCGGCGCTGCGGCGCTGCTCGTCGGGCTCGGAAGCGTGTTCGGGGAACGAATGTTTTCCTGGGTCGCGTCGGGGTAGCCGTCAGAAATCCAGATGGCGATGAAACCCAGGCAGTCCGTCCCTGCGCTCGAATTCGACACCGTCGGAGGCGGCCATTGGTCGCTGGCGGCGCAGAAGCCGCAGAATTTCACCATGATCGTGTTCTACCGCGGACTGCACTGCCCCGTATGCCGCAAGTACACGAGCGAGCTGAACGGAATGATCGGGGAGTTCGACAAGCGCGGCGTCTCGACGATCATCACGAGCACCGACGCAAGGGGCCGTGCCGAGGAAGCGAAAACCAAATGGGGCCTGCCGAACCTCACGGTCGGCTACGGCGTATCCATCGACAAGGCGCGCGAGTGGGGCCTGTACATCTCGACCAGCCGCGGCGTCACCTCGGCCGGGGTCGAGGAGCCGCCGCTCTTCGCCGAGCCGGGGCTGTTCCTGGTGAAGCCCGACGGCACGCTTTACTGGGCATCGATTTCAACGATGCCTTTCGCGCGCCCGCATTTCGGCGAGATCGCGCAGGCGATCGACTTCGCGCTTTCGAAGAACTACCCTGCGCGTGGAGAAGCCTAGCAATCAGCGAAGTGGATATGAAAACTCATCTTGAAAAGATCGGCAGCTTCGGAGGGATCATCGCCGCGGCCGCGTGCCCGGTCTGCTTTCCGAAACTCGCCTTGATCGGCGCGCTCCTCGGCCTGGGCGCGCTCGGCGCGTACGAATCGCAGCTCTTCATCGCCGCCCAGATACTGATCGCGGTCGCAATGCTGGGACACGCGCTCGCGTACCTGCAACACCGCAAGGCTTGGCTGCTCGGGCTCGCGATCTCAAGCGGTGCGGCCGTATTCGGCGGCCTGTACCTCTTGAACTCCGAGGCGATAATCTACGTGGTTTCGTCGGCCTTGTCGTGACGAGCGCCACGGACTATTGGGCGCGCTTTCGCAGGACACCGACATCTTCCCGTCAGACCTCCCCCGCGAAAGCCGAATAGAACGAGTGATATCGGGATCGACAATGGAGTCGGTGATAACCTGCCCGAAGTGCGGTCACAGGAAGCGGGAAATAATGCCGACGGATGCGTGTCAGTTTTTCTACGAATGCGCGGGCTGCCATACTCTTCTGCGCCCGAAAGCGGGCGACTGCTGTGTTTTTTGCTCGTATGGTTCTGTTAGGTGCCCGCCGGCGCAGCTTGCCGGCGCCGGATAGAGGAGAAGCTCATGGAACAGAAAGTGAAGTCCTCCCCGCGCCTCGCCCCGCTGCCGGTCGGCCACGCGCCCGAGCTCGCGGAGAACTTCGAGTTCTCGAAGAAATCCCTGGGCTTCGTCCCGAACAGCATGCTCATCATGCAGAGGAATCCCAAGCTGGTGAAGGCGTTCTCGCAGCTCTCCCAGGCGATCTGGGATCCCGACAGCGAAGTGGATCGCGGCTTCAAGCGCTTGGTCGGGCACGTCGCAAGCCGCGCAGCGGGGTGTGTGTACTGCATGGCGCACACCGCAGAAGGGTCGCTGCATTACGGCATCGAGGACCGCAAGCTTGCCGCTGTCTGGGAATACCGCACGAGCCCGCTTTTCACCGAGGCCGAGCGCGTCGCGCTCGATTTCGCGCTCGCCGCCGCCTCCGTCCCGAACGACGTGACCGACGAGATGTTCGCCGGGATGCGCAAGCACTGGTCGGAAAACCAGATCGTCGAGATCACCGCCGTAGTCGCCTACTTCGGCTTCCTCAACCGCTGGAACGACACCATGGGAACGCCGCTCGAGCCGGAGCCCATCGCGGCCGGCGAGAAGTATCTCGCTTCGCACGGCTGGAAGATCGGAAAGCACGCGCGAGCCTGAAAAAGAGAACGCACCCGTGCCAGCAACGCTTCCCCTTCCCGAAGTTTCCGATTTCCCCGCGTTGCCCAGGGACGCCCTGG
>CAYQVE010000059.1:0-14826 GCA_964420785.1 uncultured Enterobacteriaceae bacterium
AAGCGAACCGGATACCCGCTCGGTGCGGGCCACCAATACCTGCCGCATCGCGATCCATCGCCCGAACGGGGGAGACATGCTCGTCGTCCTCTCAGTGATTGACAATCTCGTGAAGGGAGCTTCGGGACAGGCGGTGCAGAATATGAATATCATGTTTGGATTCGAGGAGACGATGGGTCTCTCGCATCTGGCCATTGTGCCCTGACTCGGCGGGCGGAGAATCCAATGTCCAAGCTTGTCAAACAATTCCGCCAGCGCTTCGGGATTTCTGCGCCGAAGATGACGGTCCAGACGCACGTCGCTTGGTACTGGCGCTGGCTTGGAATGCTGGTGTTCCTCTCGCTCGCGCTCGCCCTGGCGGCGTGGATGTACGACGCCGGGCGTCGTTTCGCCGGTTTCGATCGCAGCGAGCTGCAAAACGAATTCGCGAGGCTTCGCGAAGCGATGGGGCGGCTCGAGAGCGAGGCTGCGAGGTTGCGCTCGATCGCCAACGCCAGTGAGTCGCGCCTGAAGATCGAGCAAACTGCGCAAGCCCAGCTTGCCTCTCAAGTTAAAACGCTTGAAGATGAAAACAACAGACTCAAGGAAGATCTTGCGTTTTTCGAAAATCTCGTTCCGAGCGAGCGACGCGGCGAGAAAGTCAGTATCCACCGCTTCAAAGTCGAGCGTGACGTGCTTCCCGGCGAGTTTCGCTACCGGCTGCTCGTCCTTCAGGGAGGCAGGCTTGACCGCGAGTTTCACGGATCTCTGCAGCTCGTGGTGGAGATGCAGCAGGAAGGCAGGGATGCTACAATCATCATCCCCGAGTCAGCGGAGACAGGCGGCACTGCTTTCAAGCTCAACTTCAAGTATTTTCGTCGAGTTGAGGGAACATTTCGGGTTCCGGCGGGAGCTAGGGTGCGGACCATACAGGCGCGTATCCTGGAGAACGGGTCCAGCGAGGCGCGTGCCAGCCAGAACATCAACCTTTCTTAGCAGGTAGGAAGCGCTATGTTTCGCAAGCAGCCCAGCAAGCCGCAAAATCGCATCGACAGCCTGATTGGCATCGGCACGAAGATCGAGGGTAACGTCAATTTCACCGGAGGCCTTCGCGTCGACGGCGAAGTCGTCGGGAACGTAACTGCGGTTTCCGACGAACCTTCAACTTTAGTGCTGAGCGAAAAGGCTCGTATCGAAGGGGAAATCAGCGTGTCGCACCTGGTCGTGAACGGCGAGATCACGGGGCCCGTCTATGTGGCTGAATTCCTAGAACTCCAGTCGCGCTCCAGGGTCAAAGGAGATGTGCACTACAATAGCCTGGAGATGCATCTCGGCGCCATAGTCGAGGGGCACCTGGTACACCGCTCGGGGGAGGCGAAAACCGTGGAGTTGAAGCTCGCGACGAGCAAGCCCGCGGTCTGACGGTGGCAATGAGTTCGTCCGGCTTGAATACCGGTGCCGCGGCCCCATCTAGCTGGCTGGCGCGGTTGACCGCGTCAGGTCCCGGTCCGATAATGGGGTTTGCAACAGGAGTTGATACATGAATGCAGTCGCAGAGATGCCCGCGCCGCTTGTTTTCACGGACAGCGCCGCCAACAAGGTCAAGCAATTGATCGACGAGGAAGGCAACACTGAATTGAAGCTGCGCGTGTTTGTCACGGGCGGCGGGTGTTCCGGTTTTCAATACGGCTTTACTTTCGACGAAGTGAAGAGCGACGACGACACGGTGATGGAGAAAAACGGGGTGATGTTGCTCATTGACCCGATGAGCTACCAGTATCTGGTCGGCGCCGAGATCGACTACACTGAAGGCCTCGAGGGCGCACAGTTCGTGATCAAAAACCCCAACGCGACGAGCACCTGCGGTTGCGGTTCGTCTTTCTCCGCATAGGTCGTTGAGATTCTGAAGCGGGGGTCAGGTTCCGTCTTGTTTTGAGGTTTTCCTTGCAATAGCGCGCCCCGGTTCAAGCTGCGTAAATCGCACCGAGCACCCGCGGCCGCTTCGCACCGGTGACTCCCGGAAGATTTCCGGTCTCCCCCTTCATCGCCTGCCGTGCGAGCCAGGCAAAAGCCATCGCTTCCACCCAATCCGGATGAATTCCCAGCCGCTCGGTCGATGCGATTTTCATGCCGGGCAATTCCCGGGTGATGCGCATCACCAGGTCGTGGTTGCGTACTCCACCTCCGCACAAGTAAACCTCCTCTGCGCCCGGACAGTATTTCGCAATCGCCTTGGCGATACTGCACGCTGTGAGCTCGGCCAACGTGGCTTGCACGTCCTCGGCCTCGTGCCCTCCGACGCTGAAGCGACGTAACCAAGCGAGACTGAAGTGATCGCGGCCCGTGCTCTTGGGTGGTGAGCGGTGAAAATAAGGATCGGCGAGTAGCCTCTTCAGTAAGGATGCGACCGGCCGTCCCCGGGCGGCAAGCGCCCCGCCGCGGTCGAAGTCGTGGCCGAATCGCTCACGCGCCCAGGCGTCGAGCAGAACGTTGCCGGGTCCTGTATCGAAGCCTGTTACGGGTCCTTCACGGGGAAGATCGGTCAGATTGGCTATGCCGCCGAGATTGGCGATGACGCGGTGGCGGCGCGAGTTCCGGAAAACAGCCGCATGAAACGCAGGTACAAGCGGCGCACCCTGCCCGCCCGCAGCGATGTCGCGGCTTCTGAAGTCGGCGACCACCGAAATGCCGGTGCGCTCTGCAAGCAACGCAGGATTGCCGAGCTGCAAACTGTACCCGGAGCCCGGGCGATGACGCACTGTTTGTCCGTGACAACCTATGGCGGATACGCTTTGCGCGGGGACGCCGTGCTTCTTAAGTAGGCGAATGGCCGCCTTCGCATAGAGCCTCGAGAGTTCAATCCCTGCAAGCGCTGCGCGATGCAGCTCGTCGCGGGATGTCTCGTGCAGGGCAAGCAAGTTGGCCTTCAAGCTCTTCGGATACGGTAGAAACCCGGCGCCCAGGAGAAAGGGTCGGCCCCGCAGGTCGACCAGAACGGAATCGACACCGTCGAGGCTCGTGCCCGACATCAAACCGATGTAGATCCCGGAAGATGCTGATCTCGTGGAACCGCTCACTCGAGCAGCGCTAGGTCGCGGCTTTTCAAGAGATCCAATCGCGCGATGACCGGCTCGGCGGTACGCCGGAACGCGGCCAGTTCGATCGCGAGAATCGGCTGTGCGGCCGGGAAGGCCATGGTCAGTGGATTGCGGTTTTGATCATGGAGGTGGAATTCGTAGTGAAGGTGGGGGCCGTTGGCCCAGCCAGTTTGCCCCACATAGCCGATGATTTCACCTTGAACGACGCGCTTGCCCGCGCTCAACCCCAGTGCGAAATTCCTCAAGTGTGCGTAGTACGTGCTGTATCCCCCGTGGTGTCTGAGGACGATGAGGTTTCCGTATCCGTTCCGCCGTCCCGCGAACGAGACGACTCCGTCACCGGTCGACTTCACCCTTGTTCCGACTGGGGCTCCATAGTCGACCCCTTGATGCGCGCGCCACTGCTGGAAAATCGGGTGCCGGCGCGGGCCGAATCCCGAAGTGATACGCGAGAATTCAAGAGGTGAGCGTAGGAATACCTTGCGCAGGTTCTCGCCGTCGGGGGTGTAATAGCCGCCCCTTCCCCAAGGATCCTGAAACCATACCGCGCGGTAGGTCTTCCTTTGGCTGTAAAAGTCGGCCGCGAGCACTCGCCCGTATCGGATCGTTTTGCCACCGTGGTAGAAAGTTTCGAAAACGACCCCAAAACGGTCCCCGCGGCGTAGATCGCGATGAAAATCCACGTCGCCTCCAAAGATGTCTGCAAGCTGGACCGCAATTCCGTCCGGAATCCCCGCCGCATCGGTCGCTGCGAAGAGCGAGGTCTTGATCTCGCCTGATCTCATCTCTATTCCGCGCGCCACATCGGCCTGCTGCTCGAATCTGCCGAAGCTGTCGCCCAGGCGATCCACCGAGAGAAGGGTATCCCTGTCGGTGAGGAACGATAGCGAGCGCAGCCTGCCGACCTCGTCGACTCGTGCTTGGACGGTCGTTCCGGGAAGCAGTAGGCGGAACGGCCGCGCCGCACGCGAAGAGCGCAGGAGCGTCGCCGCTTCTTGCTCGTCGGCCCCGAGCCGCTCGATCAGAGCGGCGAGCGTGTCGCTGCGTCTGAGGCGATCTTCCTGAAAGTAGATGATCGTTCCCGAGTCACCGACCGGGGTCGCGGTCAGGGCGAGCGTCTCGATGACAGTCCGGACGGGAATCGATTCCGGGACGTGCGCGACCGTGCCGAATGCGGCCACGACGCCGAAAAGCGGGGCGACGGCGGCAGCCAGCCATCGGAGGCGCCTTCCGCCGGAGCGCGTTACAATTCCAATCTCGTCGTTATGCATGATCGGCAGCGGGTCGAATCAAAAAAGTCTAACAAATAACCGCCCGATCAGCCATTCTGCACACCCATGAGTGACGTCGATCGTCAACTGAGAGTTATCAAGCGCGGCTGCGATGAGCTGATCGTCGAAGCCGAGTTGCGCGAAAAACTCAAATCCGGACGGCCGCTGCGCGTGAAGCTCGGCCTGGACCCGACTGCTCCCGACCTTCATCTTGGGCACACGGTAGTGATCAACAAGCTGCGCCAGTTTCAGGACTTGGGCCATCACGTCCAGTTCCTGATCGGGGATTTCACGGGGATGATCGGTGACCCGAGCGGCAAGAACGCGACGCGACCGCCGCTTTCGCGGGAGCAGATCCTGCGGAACGCGAAAACCTATCAAGATCAGGTTTTCAGGATCTTGGACGCCAACAGGACTGAAGTTCTGTTCAATTCCAGGTGGTCCGATGAGCTGGGCGCAGCCGGGCTGATGGGCTTAGCTGGAAAATGGACGGTCGCGCGCATGCTCGAGCGCGACGATTTCGGCAAACGTTATGCGGCCCGACAGCCAATCGCCATCCACGAGTTTCTCTACCCGCTCATGCAGGGTTACGATTCAGTGGCGATGAAATCCGATGTCGAAATCGGGGGGACCGACCAGAAGTTCAATCTGCTAGTAGGGCGCGAGCTGCAGAAGCACTACGGTCAGCCGCAGCAGTGCATCCTGACGATGCCGCTTCTCGAAGGAATACGCGGCGTCGAAAAGATGTCGAAGTCGCTCGACAACTACGTCGGTATCAGCGAATCCCCGGAAGCGATCTTCGGAAAGTTGATGTCGATCGCCGACGAGCTGATGTGGCGTTACTTAGAGCTGCTCTCCTTCGAATCCTTGGAAACGCTTGCAGAGTGGAAGAAAGAGGTCTCCGGCGGTCGCAACCCACGCGACATCAAGGTGCTCCTCGCGCGCGAGATTGTCACTCGTTTTCACGGTGCCGGGGCGGCGGCGCGCGCCCAGGCTGATTTCGAGGCACGTTTCAAGCATGGCGCGACGCCCGAGGGCATTCCTGAAATTACAATCAAGGTCCAGAGCGTGGATCGGAAATCGACACCGGGCAAGGTCCCCGAAATGGCGATCACGAAGGTGCTCAAGGAGTCGCAGCTGGTCTCAAGCGCATCGGAGGCCCTGCGCATGATCGAGCAGGGCGGCGTGCGTATCGACGGCGAGAAGGTCACCGACAAGGGTCTTTCCGTGAAGCGTGGGGAGACGGTCGTGTTGCAGGTCGGCAAACGCAAGTTCGCGCGAGTGACCCTCGCCTGAGCGGTCGGTCCCTCAGGCGAGCTGGCTTGCCTTCGCAGCGGCCCATTTGCGAGACTATGACCTTGTGCTATCGTGTCGGCGGCCAGGGTTAGCTCGGCTCTCAATAACACCCAAGGAGATACTCATGGTACGTACCGGGATCAGAAAAACCGCCCTATCGCTCGCGGTGGCGGGGGCTTTCGCCGGGGGCGTCTCGCAAGCGCACGCTTCCGCGTTCGCCTTGATCGAACAGAACGCAAGCGGCATGGGTAACTCGTATGCGGGAGCCGCGGCGGCCGCGGAGGATGCGAGCACAATCTACTACAACCCCGCCGGCATGAGCCTGCTGCCCGGCGGCATGCAGATTTCTACTGGCCTCGCATTGATCAACCTGTCCGCGAAGTTCAGCGATTCTGGCTCGACGCAATCAGGCACACCGGCTGCCCCCTCTAGCCAGGCACCTCTGGGCGGTACCGGAGGGAACGCTGGCGGCTTGTCGGGAGTGCCTAATTTTTACTTTGCGACCGATCTCGCGAAAGACTTGAAAATCGGCGTCGGCCTAAGCGTACCTTTCGGGCTTAAGACGGAATACGACCCGAGCTGGATGGGGCGATTCCAGGCGATCAAATCGGATATCGCGACCTTCAACGTCAATCCTTCCGTCGCGTACAAAGTGAGCGAAGATGTCTCTCTCGGTTTTGGCCTGAATTACCAGCACCTCAATGCCGAGCTCACCAATGCGGTGAATTTTGCGGCAGCAACGTACGGTGCGACGGGGGGCAACGTGGCCGCGACTAACGCCGTGGCGGCGGCGGGCCGGGAAGGCACGGCTTCCGTCAAGGGCGGCGACAGCGCGTTCGGATATAACCTTGGCGCGATGTTCAAAGTTGCACAAGACACCAGGATGGGGCTGTCCTACCGCTCGTCGATCAAGTATCACGTGAAGGGCACTGTCGTGTTCTCCGGCGTTCCTGTCGCGACACTCACAGGCATTAGCCCTGCGCTCGCAGCTGCGTTTGCAGACGGAAATGTGGACCTGGATGTCGAGCTGCCGGCTTCCGCCTCGGTGGCGCTGCAACACAAGCTGGACCCGAAGTGGACACTGCTTGGCGATGTGACATGGACCGGTTGGTCGAAGATCAAGAAACTGGTGGTGACGCGAGACAACGGGGCGACGCTTAGCACGACGGACGAGAACTTCAAAAACACTTGGAGAATCGGTGTTGGTGCGACGTACCGCCAGGATGACGCTTGGTCGATCAAGATGGGCGTTGCCTACGACCAGACTCCGGTCAACGATACCGACCGCACCGCAAGGCTCCCGGACAACAACCGCATCTGGTTGTCCGTCGGAGGCCAGTACAGGTTGTTCAAGGATGGGACGCTCGACTTCGGCTACGCGCACTTGTTCATTAAGGATGCTCCCATTAACCAACCGGCGCCGAATACTGGAAGCTCTCTTCTCAGCGGGCAGCTCGTCGGAAACTACAAAGGCTCGGTCGACATCTTCGGCGCGCAATTCGCGTACCGTTTCTAGGGTCGTCGGGCCGACAGACAGTTCCGCAGACCCGGTGAGCGACTATCCGCTCATCGGGCTTACACTCTTGAAATCCACACGCTCCGGACGCGTTTCCCGGCGTTCTTCTTCAGCCACTTAGGGAATCCCCGACCTTCACCATCTCGAGCTGTTGAAACTTTGTCGTCCCTGGCGACCAGTCGTCGCCTGTCAAAGCTGAACAGAAGGAAGATTCAGCATCCGGCCACGGGTTCCTCGACGTCCGGTTTTGTTCGCACCCGCAGGCACATAACGTGCTCTCCGGAGGTCAAAGGTTCGGTTTGCTGACGGATGCGAGCGCTAACTTTTTCCGGAACCTCTCGAGAGTTCCGGAAGCGAAGGTAGGACGGACAAGCGACCATGCCATACGTTGACATTAAAACCCTTGTGACTTCGTTCGCAAAGGTCACTCAATGGCTCGTAATGAGCAAACGCATGCTCCTGATCGTTTCGCCATTCCTGGCGATCGTCGCTGTGCTCGTGTGGCTTGCCATTGTCAGCATAGACATCCTCACCGCGGGCCGCGCATACGTCGAAGGCGAGAGCCTGTGGTCGAAGAATCAGAAGGAAGCGGTGTTCCACCTGTTGCGTTTCGCCGAGACCAAATCCGAGTCCGATTTCCTCAGCTATAAGAAGGCGATCATGGTGCCGCTGGGTTTCCAAAGGGCCAGGTTCGAGCTCGAAAAATCTGCTCCGGACTATTCCGTCGTGCGAGCTGGCTTCATAGAAGGCGGAACCCATCCGGATGACATCCCCGGCGTCATCAGCCTGTATCAGCGCTTTCACCGCGTGAGCTACATGAAGAGCGTGCTCGACATATGGAGAACCGGGGATGATTTCCTCGCGAGGCTTGACACGGCCGCCGAGGAACTCCACGTATTCCATCGGTCGGGTCGCGTGGACCCATCGGGGCTCGGCCTCATACTGAACCGCATCATCCAGGTCAACGAGGAACTGAGGCCCTGGCAAAACCGGTTCTCGACCACCTTGGGTGAGGCCACACGCTGGATCCGGTCCACGCTCTTTCTAGTGATCATCACGGTCGCGGGGACTCTGGTCCCGATCGGTATTTTTCTCACACAGCGCATGGTCAGTCGGGTCGACCGCGCAGAGCGGGAACTCAAGGAACTCAAACTGGGGCAAGAATACGCGGTGAAGCTCGCCTATCACGCGAGCCATGATCAGCTCACGAATTTGGTCAACCGCCCCGAGTTTGAGAACCGTCTCAGACTGGCATTACACACGGCCACCAACCAGGGGCGACAGCACGTCGTGATGTACCTGGATCTCGATCAGTTCAAGATCGTAAACGATACGTGCGGACATGCAGCCGGCGATCAGTTGCTGCGGCAGGTGGGCGCGTTGTTGAAGCAGCAGGTGCGCGAAGGAGATTCTCTTGCCCGTCTGGGCGGCGACGAATTCGGCGTTCTGCTCGAAAACTGTCCAATGCATGAGGCCATTCGCATCGCCGACGAGCTGCAGAAGTGCATCGCCGACTTTCGCTTCGTCAGCGAAGGGAGATCGTTCAGCATCGGCGCGAGCATTGGCGTAGTCCATATCGCGGATGGAATGCTCACCTTGACAGACGTCCTCGGCGCGGCCGATGCCGCTTGCTATATGGCGAAAGAGAAGGGACGCAATCGCGTTCAGTTCTATCGCCCGCACGACAGCGAGGTGTTTCTGCGCCGGGGCGAGATGGAATGGGTCTCTCGGCTGCAACGTGCGCTCCAAGAAGGGCGTTTCGTGCTTCACGCGCAGGAAATACACTCAATCGGCGATCAAGCGCCGCGGGACAACCATTACGAGCTGCTCGTGCGCATGCTCGACGAGCATGACAAGATCGTCCCCCCGATGGCGTTCATTCCGGCCGCGGAACGCTACAACATGATGCCCATGATTGACCAATGGGTCATTCAAGATGCGTTCGCCAAGATCAATTCCCTGGGTTCAAAGGGCGGAGCCGGCGGAACCTATGCCATCAATATTTCGGGCACGTCGATCGGGGACGAACGCTTCCTCGAATTCGTTCGCGAGCAGTTCAGGCGCTACGTCATGCCTCCTCGGACCATTTGCTTTGAACTGACGGAAACGGCGGCGATCGCGAATTTCGACAAGGCCGCGCGGTTCTTCGGCGAACTGAAGTCGCTCGGCTGTCTGTTCTCGCTGGACGACTTCGGAGCCGGAATGTCCTCTTTCGGATACCTCAAGCACTTACCCGTGGACTTCCTCAAGATCGACGGCAGCTTCGTCAAGGATGTAGCGCATGACGCGGTCGATCTCGCGATGGTGCGGGCAATCAACGACGTGGGACATGTGATGGGCAAGAAAACAATCGGCGAGTCCGTGGACGGCGAGATGGGCCTGGCCGCGCTGCGCGAGATCGGAGTGGACTTCGCGCAAGGCCACTGGCTTTCTCCTCCGGGTTTGTTCCTCGAACAAGCGTCCGCAGGAATGCCGCCGGCGCGTATCGGGATAAATTCACCCACTGTTCCCCAGAAGGATTGGTCAGTTCCAGCAACGATTCTTAACTCCACAACCTGAGAGAGCAAACGATGAACGCCACTTCGGTACACAAGATATCCTCGCACCCGCGGTGGGTCGCCACCATGTACGAATTCGTGGCTCCACATTGGGACAGCCTGGTCAACGGTCCATGGGCGGAATCGATAGCATCGACGCGCCTCAGTGTCCAAGAGATGCAGGGATGGATCCTGCAGATCTATCCGTTCATCTACGATTTCCCGAAGTTCCTCGCGGAAGCCCTGATCAAGGTGGAAGACGATTTCTCCCGCACCTTTCTGATCGAGAACATCCGCATCGAAAAGGCGCATGCCGAGCATTGGCTGTGGATGGGCGAGGGTTTTGGCCTGGACCGGCAGCAGATGCTGGACCTGGCGGAGGGCGGGACTCCTCCCTTGCGCGACGTGCAGTCGCTCACCGACTGGGTGTGGCGCGTGAATACCAAGGGGTCTCTTGCGGAAGCCGTAGCTGCGACGAGCTTTGCCATCGAAGGTGTTACGGGCGCCATCGCTAGAAAGGTCTGCGCGGGCTTCGAAGCCTACCGGGATCGACCCGGCGTGGACATGAATCCAAGGACATACAAGTGGATACGGGAGCATTCCCACTACGACGATGAACACCCGAAGTTCGCATTGGAAATCGTCAAGCACTACGCCATCACGCCACGGATGCAGCGACAGGTCATGTACGCGGCCAAGCGCAGCCTGGAACTACTCCATTTGGCGCTTGTGACCTCGACGCAGTCATTGCCCGCCAAGGCAGTGACGGCAAACCTCTCGCGCGGGGCTGCATAGTTGGCGAGAGAGTATCTCTCTAAGCAGCGCCCGGGCCGAGTGGCCGGGCGCGCCTGAGGATCGCTTCGCAGGACGCAGTCGAAGGAAGCGTCCCGAATGCGCGGCCCCAATCGCTCTCAAGCCGCGAAGCACAGAAGGCATCGGCGGCTTCTGGCAGGGCATTGCGTTCCATGAGACTCGCCTGGAGGGCGAGCGCGATCGCCTCGACAATACGACGCGCCCGCGACTCTGCGCTGCCGGAATCCTTGAGCATTTGCGAGATCGCCGTCGCGCCGCGACGCGAGCGCACGCCCCCGCGGCCGACTTCGGCGAACAGCGCCTCGATGCTATCCGGCTCGCGCTCGATTGAGCGCAGCACGTCGAGGCAGATGACGTTCCCCGAGCCCTCCCAAATTCCGTTCAGCGGCGCCTCGCGGTATAAGCGAGCGAGCGGGGCCTCCTCCACGTAACCGTTGCCCCCCAGGCATTCCATTGACTCCGCGACGAGGGGGGGTAGGCGTTTGCACAGCCAGTATTTCGCGATCGGTGTCATCAGGCGCACCAAGAGCCGCTCGCGCTCGTCAGCTTCCGCACGGTCGAAGGCTCTCGAAAGACGAAACGCCAGCAGCGCCGCGGCCTCGGTCTCCAGGGAGAGATCGGCGAGCACGTTCTGCATCAAAGGCTGTTCGGCAAGCCGCCGGCCGAAGGCCTTGCGGTGCGCGGCGTGGTGGATCGCCTGGTTGAGTGCCGCGCGCATCATCCCGGCGCAGGCGACCACGATGTCGAAGCGCGTGAGGTGCGCCATCTCGATGAGCGTGGCGATGCCGCGCCCTTCCTCCCCGACGATACGCGCGCGGGTGCCGCGATACTCGATTTCGCACGAAGCATTGGAGCGGTTGCCGCACTTGTCCTTCAGACGCTCGATGAAAAAAGGATTGCGGGCGCCGTCGGTAAGCGAACGCGGCACGAAAAAGCAGGTCAACCCGGCCTCGGCACGCGCTAGCGTGAAAAAGGCGTCGCTCATAGGAGCCGAGCAGAACCACTTGTGCCCGGTGAGCTCGTATTCGCCTCCGCCGAGGGGTGCTGCTCGCGATGAATTGGCGCGAAGGTCCGAGCCGCCCTGCCTCTCGGTCATCGCCATGCCGATCGTGACGGCGCGTTTCTGTGCGAGGGGCAGCGGGCGCGGATCGTAGTCACAGGCAAGGAGCTTAGGCTCCCAGTCCTCGGCGAGCTTCGCGCTGTGGCGCAGTACGCGCACCGCGGCGAAGGACATGGTCACCGGGCAGGCGACGCCATTTTCGCCCTGGTTCCACAGGTAGTTGAGCGCTGCCCGCGCGACCCACGCGCCCTCCCTCTTGTCCGTCCAAGCGAGGGAGTGCAGCCCGGCGCCGAAGGCGAGTGCCATCAGCTCGTGGTACGCCGGATGGTATTCGATCGCGTCGACACGATTGCCGAACCGGTCGTGGGTTCTCAGCTCGGGCGCGTAACGGTTCGCCTGCATCGCGAGTGCTTGCATCCGCTCGCTGCCGACGAGATCTCCCATGCGGCTTGCGCGCTCGGCGATCCAGCCGCCACCTTCGCGTTTCACTGCCTCCACGAGGATCCGGTCGGCCGACCAGGCGTTGTAGCCGACCAGGGGCGGGGGCTGGTTGGCCGACTCGGGCGCGATCTCGAGGCGAGGATCGTTCACGATCTCGAGGAGCGCGTATCGACTACCCGAGTCAATGAGGAACGCTTCCCCACAACTGCTTCAACCTGGCATCGCGTCCGCAACCGGTTCGGTAGAACTTGTACCTCACCGGATTCTTGACGTAGAAATCCTGGTGATATTCCTCGGCGGGCCAGAACTCTCCGGCCGGGACGACAGGTGTGACAATATCGTCCCTGAACGGTTTCGTCTTCGCGAGCATTTCTTTGGAGGTCTCGGCGAGACGTTTCTGATCGTCGGTGTGATAGAAGATCGCGGTGCGGTATTGGCTTCCTATGTCGCAGAACTGCCGGTCTCGCACGGTAGGGTCGACGTTTTTCCAGAACACTTCGAGGAGCTTTTCGTAGGTCACCTTCTTCGGATCGTAAATGACCCGCACGACCTCCGCGTGCCCCGTGGTTCCCGAGGACACCTCCTCGTAGCTGGGATTTTTCTTGGTTCCTCCCATGTAGCCGGAGGTCGTGGAGATAACGCCGGGCAAGGCGTCGTAGGGCGGTTCCATGCACCAGAAACAGCCGCCCGCAAATGTGGCTACTGCCTGCCCTGGAGCCGGTTGCTGGGCGGTGCAGGCGAGTGAGTGGGCGAGGAGTGCTGCGGTGAACAGGCGGCGTAAGAGACTCATGTTAGATTCCTCCGAGGGGTCCGCAAACGGTGCGCGCCGGACTCGGCCGCAGCCCGAATTCGGCATACTGTAATCTGGTCGGCCCCGACCCGACAAAATAGCACGCCAACCGCAAAAAAAGGCAAAATGACATGACCGACCCAGGGAAGGAAATCGCCACTCTTGCCGGGGGCTGTTTCTGGTGCCTGGAGGCCGTATTCGACGACCTCAGGGGCGTGGATTCGGTCGAGTCCGGTTACATGGGCGGCAACACCGCGAACCCCAGTTACGAGAAGGTCTGCTCGGGCGAGACGGGTCATGCCGAGGTGGCCCAGATCAGCTTCGACCCGAAGCAGGTGTCATTCAAGGAAATCCTGGAGGTGTTCTTCGTGATCCACGACCCGACTACGCTCAACCGCCAGGGCAATGACGTCGGGACGCAGTACCGTTCAGCAATTTTCTTCCATTCCGCCGGGCAGAAAGCAGCGGCGGAGCAAGTCATTGCAAACATGACCGCAGCCAAGATCTACAAAGATCCCATCGTCACCGAAGTGGTGCCGGCGTCAAAGTTCTACGTAGCGGAGGATTACCATCAGGAATACTTCCGGCGAAATGCTGCGCAGCCGTACTGCGCCTTCGTAGTCGGGCCGAAAGTCGCAAAATTCCGGAAGCATTTTCTGGAAAAACTGAAGAAATGACCTACACCCGAATGTCTGCGGTTCAGTCCGGAGCACGGAGCCCCGGACTGACCGCAGCCCATTCGCAACCCGCTCAAGGCGTTGAGTTCACGGGGGCGACCAAGCTGCTACGGGGTTCGGGGCAGCTCCTGCCCCGGGCGCGACCGTAACGGACGGCACTCGAACCGCCGTTTCCGTCACCGGCGCTGCCGGTTTCGCCGCAGCTTTCCCGGCCGATTCCCGGCCCTGCGTTTCTCGACCGCGTTTCCTTCCGGCGGTCTGGCGGGTTTCCTTAGCGACTTCGCCTATCTACTTCTTCTTTTTCTTCGCTGCCTTTTTGGCTTTTCTCTTCTTCGCCATCACTAGCCTCCGTCAAAAGTTAAAGAAGCAAAGCACGGCACCCGTTTAGGTGCAACGGGCGATTCGACCACCGGGTTGAGCCCGACGGTGAATCCTCTTGTCGCCCGACACGCCGAGCGGCTTGGAAAATTTATTTTTCTGCAAAAAATCTTGTGCTGTTCGCAGAATTCGAAACGCAACCAGTAAAAAATTTTCAGCAGCATTGCACATAATGAGCAAAGCAGCAAGAATTATTTGGCGCCAAAACGGCGCAGAACAAGCAGCAAGCGACGAATTCGAGATGCACTCGATCGCGATCATCACTAGGAATCGACATTGACTTGATACTTGGTGTCATGCAGACGCCGAACGCAGCGGCCGCGACAAGGAAGGGAGGCTCGCGGCGAAAGGCAGGAAGCAGTCGAAGCGCGTCGCCGCGTGGTCACGCGAATGCCCGCCGCCGGACGCAACCGTTTTGACGAACTCAATCGGTCGCCTTCTCAAAAGAAGTTCAAGGCCTGTGCGATCCGGGAGTCTTCGCGACGAGCAGAAGGAGGAGACGCGAACGCACGCACGCGGCGGCACCGGCCCGCAGCTGAAGCGGCTTCGATCTGCCCCTCTCCAGCATGCCCCGGACGTCGGCCCAATCCCTCGTGCACCCTCACGTAAGTCTTTGAAGTAAAGATTAGTTTCGTTTTTGTGAACCGTAACGTAGCTGTAATATCGCCTCCGTAGTATGCACAGCGGTGTTCCAGACTTTATGTGCCAATTGGAGGGTCGCCTAAATGTACTTCTCTGCATTTCTCGAACGCTTCGCGCTACTGCTGATCGCTTTGGGTGTAGCGAGTCACTCAGCGCTCGCCGTCGACATCACGGGCGCCGGCGCCACCTTCCCGTATCCCATTTACGCCAAGTGGGCGGATGCCTATACGCAGAAGACCGGAATCCGACTGAATTACCCGTCGATAAGCTCAGTCGGCTGGCACAACCAGTACGTCCGCAAGACGGTCGACTGCGGGCGCTTGGCAGA
>CAYQVE010000060.1:0-10132 GCA_964420785.1 uncultured Enterobacteriaceae bacterium
GCACCCGGGGGGCGGGCGCGGTACCCGGGTGGCGTGGGGGGCAACGGCGTTGTGTGTGGGAGGCGACACTCTTGTTGAGCAGCGGTTTCACGATCATGCCGCCTTGGCTGGCGAGCATGATGGGGTAGCCATCCGGCGCGGCGCGGGCGACGAACTCCGCGGCGAGACTCGATCCCGCCCCCGGCTTGTTGTCGACGATAATGCCCTGGCCGAGCGCGCGCGTGAGCGGATCGCTCATCGTGCGCGCGATGATGTCGGCGGCACCGCCCGGCGCAAAGCCGACCACGAGGTGTATCGGCTTGGCGGGGTAGGTCTGCGCCGAAGCCGCGCAGGCGCCCAGGAGGGCAATCAGCGTAAAAACGACTCTGATATGCGAGTCGTTCTTCAGGCAAGCCATCGCTTCCTGCGGCGGTAGTGCTTCACGTCCTTGAAGCTCCTGCGGGCGCCCGAGGAGATGCCGAGATAGAACTCCTTGACGTCCTCGTTCGCGGCGAGCTCCGCGGCGGCGCCGTCCATTACAACGCGGCCGTTCTCGAGGATGTAGCCGTGATCGGCGTAACGCAGGGCGACGTGGGTGTTTTGCTCGGCGAGCAGAAAACTCACCTTCTCCTTCTGATTGAGGCTCTTCACGATCTCGAAGATCTCCTCGACGATCTGCGGCGCAAGGCCCATCGACGGCTCGTCGAGCAGGATCATGCTCGGATGGGCCATCAGCGCGCGCCCGAGGGCGGTCATCTGCTGCTCGCCCCCCGAGGTGTAGCCGGCGAGCGCGCTGCGCCGCTCCTTCAGTTGCGGGAAGTAGGCGTACACCCTTTCCAGGTCCTGCTTGAGCTGCACCCGGCCCGCGCTGCGCGTATAAGCACCGGTGAGGAGATTTTCCTCGACGGTGAGATGCGCGAAGCAGTGGCGCCCTTCCATGACCTGCACCACCCCGAGCCTCACCAGCTCGTCGGGGCTCAGGCGGTCCACGCGGCGGCCGCGGAACTGGATCACCCCCTTGGTGACCTCGCCGCGCTCTGCGCGAAGGAGGTTGGAGATCGCCTTGAGGGTGGTGGTCTTGCCCGCGCCGTTCGCGCCGAGTAGCGCGACGATTTTCCCTTCCTGCACCGAAAGCGACACGCCCTTCAGCACAAGGATGACGTGATCGTAGATGACCTCGATGTTGCTGACGCTGAGGTAAGCCTGCTGCGATTCGGGCTTGGGGACTGCGGACATCGCCTCCACCCTAACTCCCTCCCGCTCTAGCGGGAGGGGAACTGGAAACAATGCTCAGCCTTCCTTCGAGCAGTCGCGCGGTGTGATGCCCTTCTCCTTGGCGTATTTCGCCGCGGACTCCTCGATCATGGGCCTCACGATCGACTGGTCGGAGGTGATCCAGTCGGTGATCGTGTTCCACTTCGCGCCGTCCCACTGCAGGAACTTCACCGACCCGCCGCCCTCGTGGTCCATGCACGACACTTTCAGCGCCTGCATGAAGCCGGTCGCGCCGAGCTGCTTCAGCTTCTTGTCGTCGATGTTGAGGTTCTCGAGGCCCCAGCGGATCTGGTCGCCGGTCATCGGCTTACCCTTGCCGTATCTTTCCTGGGCCGTGCGGATCGCCTCGGTCGTGACGATGCCGAAAACCACACCGCGGTTGTAGTAGATGCTGCCGACGCGGCTCTTGTCCTCCATCTCCCCCTTGCCCTTGGCGTAGACGAACTTCTCGATCTCCTTGACCACGGGGTAGTTGCCGCCGGAAACGTTGAACGCCGCGGCGATATAGCCCTTGGCCGCATCGCCCGCGGGGATCACGTCTTCCTCGGCGCCGCTCCACCACACGCCCACGATTTTGGTGCGCGGGAAGCCGATCTTGGCGGCGGCTTTGAGCGCGGTGGGATTCATCACGCCCCAGCCGCGCAGGATCACCCAGTCGGGCTTGATCTGGCGGATCTGCAGCCATTGCGCCTGCTGCTCGTTGCCCGGGTGCGCGACCGGGATGTGGGTCACCTCGAAGCCGTATTTCTTCGCCTGCACGTCGAGCACGGGGATCGTTTCCTTGCCATAGGCCGAGTCGTGATAGATGTTCACGATCTTCTTGCCCTTCAGCTTGTCCATCCCGCCTTCCTTCATGCCGATGAACTTGATCTTGGCGGTGTTCTGGCTCCAGTAGTTGGTGATGAGGGGGAACACCCACGGGAACACGCGCCCGTCGGAGGCGTCGGTGCGCCCGTAGCCGATCGACACGATGGGAATGTGATCGGCTGTCCCCTTGTCGATGAGCGAATAGGTGATGCCGGTCGAGAGCGGGTGCACGAGCGACGCGCCGGTCGGGCCCCTTTTCTTGGTGCGCTCGTAGCATTCGACGCCGCGGGCGTTGTTGTACTCGGTCTCGCACTTCTCGTAAGTGAGCTTCACGCCGTTGATGCCGCCGTCGCGCGAGTTGATCATGTTCATGTAGTCGATGAATCCCCCGAAGATGCCGGAGCCGCCGGCCGCGTAGGGGCCGACCCAGTAGCCGTTCATGGGGACGAACTGCTCGTTCTGCGAATAGGCCGAGCCTGCGATGGCGAACGCCGCCGCACCCAGCAACGCGGTTTGTCTGATTTTCCGCAGCATTGGAACCCTCCTTTGGATGGTGATCTCCCTGTTCTACAGGTTATCGGAATGAATCAGCCGCGCCCACTATAGCCCAATTGTCGCAGATGGGAAAACCCGCCGGATCAGTGGGGGAAGGGCCAGAGCCGGAGCTTTTCCTTGGCGATTTGCCACAGGCGCGCGAGGCCTAGCGGTTCAACAACAAGGAAAAAGATGATGAGCGCGCCGAACAGGATCAGGGTCAGGTTGGACACCAGCCCCGCGGGAAGGGCGAAGCCGAGAGATCGCTCGATCGAGGCGGCCGAAAGGTCCATGAAGATCGGCAGGAGCACGATGAAGGCGGCGCCGAGGAAAGATCCCAGGATGCTGCCCACTCCGCCGATGATAATCATGAAGAGGATCCTGAAGGAGAGCTCGAGCTCGAATCCCGCCGGTTCGACCGTGCCCAGGTATGCAAACGCGTAGAGCGCGCCCGCCACGCCGCAGTAAAAGGAACTGATGGCAAAGGCGAGGAGCTTGGTTTTCATGATCGGGATCCCGACGACCTCGGCCGCGACGTCCATGTCGCGCACCGCCATCCAGGCCCGGCCGATGGAGCTGCGCACCATGTTCTTCGCCGCCAGCGCCATGACGCTCACGATCGCGAGCACCAGCAGGTAGCGCTTCACCGGGGTGTCGACTGGGTAGCCGAAGACGACGAGCTTCTGAGCGGTGATCACTCCGGAGGAGCTGTAATTGGAAAGCCACCCGAACTTGGTCAGCGCCCACACGACGAAGAATTGTGCCGCGAGGGTAGCGACCGCGAGATAGAAACCCTTGATGCGCAGGCTCGGCAGCCCGAACACGATCCCGATCAGCGCGGCGACGATCCCGGCGAGAACGAAGGACAGCAGCATCGGCATTCCCGGCACCCGAAGTTCGAAGTTGTAGGCGGCGAAGGCGCCCACCGCCATGAACGCCGCGGTGCCGAGCGATAGCTGCCCGGCGTAACCGGTGAGGATGTTCAAGCCCAGGGCGGCGAGCGAGAAGATGAGGAACGGAATCAACACGCCGCTGAACCAGTAGTTGAAGTCGATTGCGCCCGCGATCGCGGGTGTCGCAGCGGCAAGCGGCACGCCCACGAACACGACCGCGAGGAAGATCGTCATGCCGATCCGGTCCTGGCGGATCGGGAAGAGCTGCTGGTCCGCGGCGTAGGTGGTCTTGAACTGGCCGGCTTCGCGGTAGAGCATGGCTCTCTCTCGTCAGACCCGGTCGATGCGCCGCTCGCCGAACAGGCCCTCGGGGCGCAGCAGGAGGAAAACGAGCGCCAGCACGTAGGGAAACCAGGACTCGATGCCGCCGCCAACGTGCGGGCCGATGTAGACCTCGGCGAGTTTTTCCGACGCACCTACGATGAGCCCGCCGACAATGGCCCCCGCGATCGATTCGAACCCGCCCAAGATCAGCACCGGCAAGGCCTTCAGCGCGAGAAAGGTGAGGGCGAACTGCACGCCATTGCGCGCACCCCACAGCAGCCCGGTCACGAGCGCGACGAATCCGGCCACCATCCACACGATCACCCAGATCTTCTGGAGCGAGATGCCGACGGCGAGGGCCGCCTGATGGTCGTCGGCGACCGCGCGCAACGCGCGCCCGGTGCGGGTCCTGTTGAAGAACGCGGCGAGCACCGCCACCAACGCGGCCGCGATCCCGGAAGCGACGAGGTCGAATTTGCTGATATTCATCCCGGTATCGCTCATCAGCCATCCGATCGGCTCGTCGGCGATGCCCAGGTCGAGCGCGTAGACATTGGCGCCCCAGGTCAGCTGCGCGATGCCCTCGATGAAGAAGGCGAGGCCTATGGTCGCCATGAAGAGCGTGATCTGAGGCTGATTGACGAGCGGGCGCAACACCACGCGCTCGGTGAGGAACGCGAGCGCCGTCATCGCCGCGAGGGCGAGCGCCACCGCGAGCCAGTACGGGGCGCCCATCGAGATGAATCCCACGGTCGTGAGCGCCGCGAAGAAGACCATCGCGCCCTGAGCGAAATTGAACACGCCCGAGGCCTTGTAGATCAGCACGAAGCCGAGCGCGACGAGCGAATACATCACGCCCGCCAGCAGCCCGCCGATCAGCACCTCGAGAAAGAATTGCATGCTAGGGCACGACTCCGGTCAAGCGTCTCAATGCGCAACTCCCAAGTACGCGTCGATCACGCCGCGGTGGTTGCGCACCCCATCGGGCGTGCCGTGAGCGTTCTTGCGGCCGTAGTCCAGGACGACGACCCGATCCGGGAGGTCCATGACCACGTTCATGTCGTGTTCGATCAGCACGATGGACGTGCCCATGTGGTCGTTGACGTCGAGGACGAAACGGCTCATGTCCTGCTTTTCCTCGAGGTTCATTCCGGCCATCGGCTCATCGAGCAGCAGCAGCTCGGGTTCGGCGGCCAGGGCGCGCGCGAGCTCCACGCGCTTCTGCAGCCCGTAGGGCAGCCGGCCCACCGGGGTCTTGCGGATGTGCTGGATCTCGAGAAAATCGATGACCGCCTCGACTTTGGCGCGGTGCTCCAGCTCCTCGCGCCGCGCCGCCCCCCAATAGAGCGCCTGCTGCAGGAAATTGGATTTCATCTTCAGATTGCGCCCGGTCATGATGTTGTCGAGCACCGTCATGCCGCGAAAGAGGGCGATGTTCTGGAAAGTCCGGGCGATACCCTGCTGCGCGGCCTCGTGAGGATCCACGCTGCGGCGCTTGCGGCCCTTGAAGGCGACCGTCCCTTGCTGCGGGTGGTATACGCCGTTGATGACGTTGAGCATCGACGATTTGCCGGCGCCGTTCGGGCCGATGATCGCGCGGATCTCGTGCTCCCGGACGTCGAAGGATACACCCTGGAGCGCAACCACCCCGCCGAAAGCAAGCGAGACGTCATCGATCTCGAGGATCGGCCGGCCGATTTTCCCGCCTGTCGTCATGTCGGGCGAAGGGACTTCAGGCCGCTTTCCTGGCCGCGGCGACGCCGAAAGTCTTCGCCTCCACGATCTGCAGATTGGCCGACACCGTTCCGGTACGCCCGTCCTCGAAGCGCATCTGCGTCTTGACGAAACAGCTCGCCTTGTCCGAGTAGAGAGCGTCGACCAGCACCGCATACTTGTCGCCGATGTGGCGGCGTCGTACCTTGCGCGTGCGCGTGAGCTCCCCGTCGTCGGCCTCGAGCTCCTTGTGCAGAACGAGGAAGCGCCGGATCTGCGAGTTGGCCAGCGTGGAGTCCTGCGCGAGGTCGCCGTTGGCCTTCTCCACGCATTCGCGGACGAGATCGAGCACTGCGGGCTGCGAGGCGAGGTCCGCGTAGCCGGTATACGGCAGGTTGCGCCGCTCCGCCCAATTGCCGATCGCGGCCATGTCGACGTTGATGAACGCGCAGACCTTGTCGCGCCCCTGGCCGAAGCACACGGCTTCCTTGATGTAAGGGAAGAACTTGAGCTTGTTCTCGAGATACTTTGGCGCGAACAAGGTGCCGTCGGCGAGCTTGCCCACGTCTTTCGCGCGGTCGATGATTTTCAGGTGGCCTCCGGCATCGAAATAACCCGCGTCACCGGTGTGGAAGAAGCCCTCCGGGTCGATCGCCTCGCGCGTTGCGTCGGGCCGCTTGTAGTATTCCTTCATGAGACCCGGGGAGCGCACCAGCACTTCGCCCGAATCGGCGATGCGCACTTCGACCCCGGGC
Organism: uncultured Enterobacteriaceae bacterium; assembly: GCA_964420785.1. Lineage (GTDB taxonomy): Bacteria > Pseudomonadota > Gammaproteobacteria > Burkholderiales > SG8-39 > VBDM01. The sequence continues at coordinate 6,281 of CAYQVE010000060.1, forward strand.
ATGGGCGGGCCCACCGTTTCGAGCTTGACGTCGCCCGAGGGGTGCATGCACACCGTCACGCAGGTTTCGGTCATTCCGTAGAGCTGCTTCAGGTTGATGCCGATGGAGCGGTAGAAATCGAACAGATCCGGACCGATCGCCTCGCCGCCGGTGTAGGCGACGCGAATGCGCGACATTCCGAGCACGTTCTTGAGCGGCCCGTATACGAGGATTTCGCCAAGCCGATACAGCAGCCGGTCCTTGAGCGGAATTCCTGGCTTGCCCTCGAGGATTCCCATCCCCACGCGTTTGGCGACGGCCATGAAGGTGTGGAACATGCGGCGCTTGATCCAGCCAGCGTCCTCGATGCGGATCATCACCTGGGTCAGGATGTTCTCGTATACGCGCGGCGGCCCGAAGTAATAGGTCGGGCCGATCTCGCGCAGATCGGTCATCACGGTGTCGGGGGATTCGGGGCAGTTGAGGCAGAACCCCGCGATGTGCATCTGCGCGTACGAGTAGAGAAAGTCGCCGACCCAGGCCATGGGCAGGTAGCAGAGAATGTCGTCCTTGTCGGAAAAGCCGTCGAAGGCCACGAGCACTCGCGCAGTCTGGATCATCGCGGCGTGCGTCTGGGATACGCCTTTGGGGTGACCGGTGGTGCCCGAGGTATAGAGAATCACCGCGACATCTGAAGGCCGGCCTTTTCCGAGCTCGCCGGCGAAGAAGTCCGGATTGCTTTGCGCGAACTCCCGGCCGGCCGCCTGAAGGTCCTCGAAGCCGGTCAGCTCCGTCTGCCCGTAATGGCGCAGCCCGCGCGGGTCGTCGAAACAGATGTGCTTCAACCGCGGGCACTGCGGCAGGACCTCCAGCAGCTTGTCGACCTGCTCCTGGTCTTCGACGACGGCAAAGCCGATATCGGCGTCCTGGAGCACGAACGCCATTTCGGCTGCGACAGCGTCCTGGTAGAGCGGCACCGGCACGCCGCCCAGGGCCTGCGCAGCCATCATGGCCCAGTACAGGCGTGGCCGGTTGTCACCGATGACCGCGAGGCGGTCGCCGCGCTTGAATCCCCGTGCAGCGAGGCCGCAGGCGAGAACGCGAACCTCGCCCGCGATCTGGGCCCAGGTCCAGGTCTGCCAGATGCCCAGGTCCTTCTCCCGGAACGCCGGCCTGGCGGGCCGCAGGTTCGCCTGGTACAACAGCAGGCGCGGAAAGGTGTCAGGCTGTTCCGTCACGGAGTCCTCCTCGGTCGCACGCCGCCGCAAAACATTGCCGGCAGTCCCGGCCGCCGAATCTTACAGCAGATGGCGACCGGAATTCGTCGCCGCAAACGACAGTGCCTGCCCTCACGCACGAAGATCCAACGGGCCCGGATCACCTTGGACTGGTTTTCAATTACACTCTCAGCGCACTCTCGTGTCCAGGGAACCCGATGCACGCCGATCGGGCGCCGGGACGGGTGAAGTGCCGGAAAGTGCGCGCAGTGCGGCAACTCGGGGAGGCCAGCGCTTCATCCTGCGGCGATCCAAATGCACAAGATCTTGATCGTCGAGGATGTCCAGGTCGTTGCCGATTTGCAGATCCTCATGCTGATTCGCGCGGGGATCGCGTTCGAGTCACGGCGTGTCGAGACGGCCGAGGATTTCACGCGCCAAATAGAACTCGCCGTTCCGGACGCTATTCTCTACAGCGCTTCCATGCCGCACTTCAGCGGGTTCGTCGCGTTGGCGAAGGCGCAGGGCCTTTGCCCCGATACGCCGTTCATTTTCGTCTCCGGGACGCACAGCGCGGAAACCGCCGCCGAAACGCGCAAGCGCGCGACGACCGAATGCGTTTTCACGACCAGCCTCGCCGACCTTCCTTCGACCTTCGATCGCGCGATCAAGGAGGCTGAAGAACGCAGGAAGAGAAAGGCCCAGGAGTCCGCGATCACGCGCCTGTCGCGTATGTATGCCGATCAGACCCGAGAACTGGAGCAGCTCAATGTTCAACACGTCACGCTTCGAAATCTGAGCCGCTATCTCAGGGCCAGCGTGACGCCCGCCGAAGTCTACGCGGCAATGGAATGTTTCGGCCCTCAACTGTTCCAAGGCACGAACGGCAAGCTGTATCTCGTTCATCCTCCGGGAAAGCACCTGGAGGCGGTCGCCACCTGGGGTGACAAATCGCGCACCGGTCAGACGTTCACCATCCAGGATTGCTGGGGATTGCGCCATTCGCAGCCCCACCGGGTCCGGGATCCGCGGACCGAGCTGCTCTGCGCACACGTCACTGCGGATGCGAATTCTGCGCGGCCGTACCTGTGTGTTCCGCTGTTCGCGGAGGGCGAGACGCTCGGGTTGCTGCACTTGCTGAGCGCGGAGGATCAATCGGCGGCTTCGGCAATCGCCCGTTCGATGGAGTCCTACTTGAATCTGGCGGTGGCGCTCGCGGAAGAGACCGGTCTTGCGCTCGCCAATCTGAAAGCCCGCGACACCTTGCATGAACAATCGATCCGCGATTCGCTCACCGGATTGTACAACCGCCGTTTTCTGGAGGAGTTCCTTTTACGCGAGCTGGCGCGCGCGGACCGCAAGAAACACGCCCTCTCCATCATCACAATGGACATCGATCACTTCAAGCGCATCAATGACACGCTGGGCCACGGCGCGGGCGACATAGTCCTGCGGCGTGTCGGCCTCCTGTTGCAAGGGTTCGTTCGCCAGAGCGACGTCGCGTGCCGCGTCGGCGGAGAGGAATTCTCGGTGCTCCTGCCGGAGGCCCCGATGCAGATCGCGACGCAGCGCGCGGAGAACATACGCAGGGCGGTGCAAGAGCTGAAGCTGAAATACGAGGATCGCACTCTCAGCGCCATCACCATTTCGCTCGGAGTCGCGGCTTTTCCGGACCACGGCACCACTCCGGCGGCACTCCTGCACGCTGCGGACCAGGCTCTGTATGACGCCAAGTATCGGGGCCGCGACAGGGTGGAATCGGCATGATCGGCGGCCATGCGCGCCCGCCGGCGCAAGGCGTGCCTGCTCCTCTCCCCTTAGACTTTCCCGAATCTCGGTTATAATCGCCGCTCCACACGCGCCTGTAGCTCGGCTGGGCGAGGGGGGGAGATGTGGCGGGCACACTCGTGCGCCCGCGCCGCCGAGCGCCAGACCACGGGACAGGTGGAGTTACCGCGAATGTTCTATGGACACTCGCGCCGCCGCGGCTTGATTGTGCCGAACCCGGATCCACAATTTTGGAAATCAAAGCGGACACCGAATCGCGGGAACGAGGACTGGCTGCAGTCCGGTGAACTCGCTGACGATCAACTGGAGAAAGACCATGACCGCAAGAGCGCTGCTTGTCCTAATCGCCCCCCTGCTGGTGGTGTCGGGTTGTGCCGCCACGATTCATGGCACGGTGCTGCTCGTCGACAACCGTCAGCAGCCGGTCCCGAACGAGAGCCCGAAGGGGGCAGTGGTCAACATGATCAATACGACCGCCGCGGTCGATCAGGCTTCGAGCTCCGCGACCGTCGATGAGAAGGGCGAATTCGAGTCGCCCAAGGGCAGCATCAAGCCCGGCATTTACAAGGTGGAGGCGAGCCGCATCGGCTACGAAACGCGGACCGAGACGGTCGAGATCGGCTCCTTCTTCGGCAAGAAGGTCGAGTTCAAGTTGCCGAAGATCCAGGAAGCCAAGCGGAAGTCGATCAAAGGCTCGGCCACCGACGAAGACAAGATCATCAATCCCGGCGAGGTCAACATCCAGGCGCCCGCGATGTGAGCGAAGGCACGCGCCGCCGGGCCCGACGCCGTCTGCATAAGGTAATCGCCATGGACAAATTTCTCCGCCGTTTTCTCGCTCTGACCCTGTTCGCGCTGCTCGCGGCGT
>CAYQVE010000060.1:10142-14498 GCA_964420785.1 uncultured Enterobacteriaceae bacterium
TACACCCGACCCCATAACCGAGGGTATCACCATGGCCACAACCCACCTGCGTTTTCTTCCCGTCCTGCTTGCCGCCGCGCTGCTCGGCGCTTGCGGCGAGCGCCTCGACATCGAGGTGAAGGCGAGCATCGACGGCCAGCCCGCGGCACAAGCGAAGGTCATCGTAGATCGCGAGGAGCTCGGCGTCACGGACGCCCAGGGCATGTTCGCGAAGCGGCTGCGCAAGAAGGCCGGCACCGAGGTCGAAGTGACGGTGAGCAAGGAAGCGCCCGGCTACCGCATCGATCCATGGAAAACGGCCTTCCTGGTGAAGCTTCCGAAGGGGGATGAGATCGTCACGTACCGCGTCGAGGCCGATCTCAAAGCGACGCGTTACGTCACCGTGCGCGTGACCGAGACGGGTACGCCCGTGCCCGAAGCGAAGGTGACGGTCGGCGGGAAGGAGGAAGGTGTCACCGACGCGAAGGGCGAATTCGTGTACTCGTATCGGGCGCAGCCGGCGAAAGGAGCGGAGCTCGGCGTCGCCAAGACCGGTTTCAGCCCGTACCGAGCGACACGACAGCTCGAGCCGGGCCAAGTAGTCGAAGTCGCGCTCAACCGCCAGACCGTGGTGGCGATCAAGGCGATGACCGACGAGTACGGCCGCGTGAGCGGGGTGCCGGGTTTGAGCGTGAGCATAGACGGCAAGACCGTCGGCAAGACCGACGCGCAGGGCAGCTACACGTACGACTACCGCGGCGAGCCGGGCAAGAAGGCCGTCATCGCGCTCGCAGCGCCCGGTTACGTTCCCGCGGCGTGGAAAACCAGTGTCCGGCTCGAAGGCAAAGTCAACCTTCAGCGCTACTTCTACCCGACTGCACCCAGGCCGATCCGCATCGGCATCTACCGCGTCGTCGGCAACACACCGGGCGTGGACCTGAAGGAGGTCGCGGCCCAGGCCGAGCAGGCGTTGGCGACGCAGTTGTTCAGGTTCCCGGCGTTCCGCGAGGTGCCGGCGGACAGGCTGCAGGCCGAGATCAACCAGCGCAAGCTCAGCATCGACCGCATCACGACCAAGGGCTGGCAGGACACTCCCCTGCGCGCGACGGTGGACATGATCGTGCTCGGGAGCGTCGCCAAGGACGATGGCGGTTACCTGGTCGAGGTCAAATTCCACACCGCGAACGGCAAGATCATTTTCTCGGAGATCGCGCGCGCGCGCAGCGCCGGAGGGATCAACGGCGCGGTGCGCGACATTGCGAGCAACGTGGTCGAGCGCTTCCCGCTCGAGGGTACGGTGATCGCCAAGGAGGATGATCGCTATCGCATCAACATCGGCAGGAACTGGCGTATCGGCCGCGGCACTGAGTTCACCCTGACTACTCCGACGTTCTCCGAGGGCGGCAAGGTGGCGGGTTACCGCGAGACCGGCAGGATCGAGGTCACGCGCGGTGAGGACGCGAGCTCGCTTGCCGAGGTCGCAACGCTCAAGCAGGGCGAGAAGGTGCAGATCGGCGATCGCGTCGTGCGGCGCATCGCTCGCGAAGGCGGGGAAGGCGATCAACGCACTTACTTCCTGCTCACCGCGAAAGGCGGCGTCGGCACGGACGTCAACCCCCTTGCGGGCACCAGCGTCTACTTGAACGGTGAGTGGGCCGGCGCGACCGGGGCGAACGGTCAGGCCGAGGTCCCGCTGCGGCTCGCCCGCAACTATACGCTCACGCTGTACCGCCACGGCTATCAGCAGCTCACCGACAAGATCAGAGTCGGCAAGAGCGGTGAGGCGCGCGAGTTCCTGCTCGCGGCCAACAATGTCCTCTTCAAGGTCGACTCAACGCCATCGGCGGCGACGGTCTACATCGACGACGAGCAGATCGGAAAGACACCGATCGCCGGCGGCAAGCAGATCACCCTAGGCTTCCACAGCGTGCGCCTGACTTACGGCGAGGATTACCGCGACTTCTTCGAAGTCATGGAGTTCACCCAGAAGGAGGAGGACCGCACCGGCGATCGCCGCATCGTGCTGCAAAGGGACTTCCTCAAGCTCGGCGAGCGCGCTCGCCAGAAGGGCGACATCGATAGCGCTATCAAGGCCTATGCCTCCACCGAGCGCGGTCACCCGGACTACGCCGAGGCGCACCGGCGGCTGGGCGACATCTACCTCGACGAGAAAGAGGACTACGACCGCGCGATCGCCGAGTTCGAGGCCGTCCTCGCGCTGCCCGAGAATCAGCAGTTGATCTACAAGCAGTTCGCGGTCACCTTTACCAACCTCGGCCACGCATATTGCGAGAAAGGCAATCGCCTGGTGGACGGTGATCGCACCGCCGCGTCCACGTACTTCGCCAAGGCGATCAAGGCGCTGCAGACCGCCAAGCAGAACACGCGCTTCTTCCCGAGCGCGGAGTACGACGAAGCCGTGCACGACACTTACTACTATACGGCGCTCTCATACCACAAGCTGTATCTGATGACGAAGCAGCCGGCGGTGATGAACAGCGCGAGCCTCGCGTGGCGAGAATACTTCGACTTCTTCCCGAAAAAGCTCGAGGGCAATCCCGCCTTCGTGCAGGCTCGCGAGGGGGCGCGCCGATACCGCGATCAGATCCAGGAACAGTAATCGCGCCTGCCCGAACGCGATGCACTACTGGCGCCCTTCGCTTGCCCTGTTCGTCGCGTTCGCGTGGCCGGTGGCAAGCTCCGGCGAGGAGCCGGCGGCTTCGAGCGCGGGGGAACCGGCCGGAATCGAACCGGAATTCGTGCGGCCGCTCGTTCCCATCGCCCGGGGGCGCAACGACTCGAACCCGGTGTGGTCGCCCGCCGGAGACATGGTCGCGTTCGAGCGAGCGCGCGGCGACAACAAGGAAATCGCGATCGTGCGAATCAACGGCGACACCGTCCAAACCATTCACCAACAGGCTTCGGCCGCACCGGGCCAGAGCCCGTTCTTCTTTCCGGAGGTCGTGGAGCAGACGAGCTACAACTCCGGCATCAGCTGGTCGCCGGACGGCAAGAGGTTCGTATTCATGAGCAACGGCGGCGAGGGCAACTACGACCTGTACCTGCGCGAGCCTGACGGCCGCATCGCACGCATCACGACCCACAGGGAGAAGGACGGACACGCACACTGGTCGCCGACACGCGACCAGATCGCGTTCATCTCCGGCCGCAGCGGACAAGGCGACGTCTATTTGCTCGATCTCGCGACGAAGGCCACGACCCGAGTGACGCACGGAGAGTGGCCCTATCTCTATCCGCAGTGGTCTCCGGACGGCAAGCGTCTCGCGGTCATCCAGGGCGTCAACGAGAACCACGACGTCTACGTACTCGAACCGGGGCGCATTCCGGCAGTGCCGCCGAAGGCCCTCAGCACCTGGCGTTACGACGATCTGCGGCCGGTGTGGTCGCCGGACGGGAAGCACGTCGCGTTCTACACCAATTACAACCCCGCCGACGATCCCAAGACCTGGGCCATCGTGGTCGTTGCCGCGGACGGTTCAGACCCGACGCAGGGCGAGGGGCTGGCCGCGCGCGTGGTGGCGACAGACGTGGTCCCGGACATCGAGCGCGGACCGGCGTGGATGCCGGACAACCGCCGCATCGTATACGTGCGCAACGAACGACAGGCCTACAACCCGATATACATCGCCGACGTCGACAGCCGCACGAGCACACTCGTACGCACGGGGACCAAGATGAACCACGACGTCACCTGCTCGACTGGCGGCGTGATCGCCTTTCGCGCCCAGGTCGACCAGTGGGACCAGGTGTATCTCGCGAAGCTCAAGGATTGAGGCCATGACGCGCCGCGACGCCTGCAAACGCCTGCCGTTCGCCCCGTTGTTCGTGGTTGCGGTCGCGGTGGCCCTCGGCGTGGGCGCGCCCGCATGCGGTGCCGACGACCCGACGGGCGCAGCGATGAAGCTCTACGAGAAGCGCCGTTACGAGCAGGCGGCACGCCTGCTCGAAGACGCGCTTGCCCGGCTCGATGCCGAGCGCCGGCCGCAGGCGCAACTCGTGCTCGGAATGATCTACCTGCGCAATGCCGGTCTCCACGAGGCGCTCGGCCGCACCGCCGCCGCAGCCGAGCTGGATTATCTCGACAAACTGCTCAAGACGCGCACCGAAGAACGCAGCCGCTACGCGCGGCTGCACCTCGCGGAGGCGCTGCTCGCGCGCGGGAACGCCGGCGAAGCGCGGCGTCATTTCGAGCAGGCTCGCGTGGACCCGGGTATCGAGAGGCGCTACCAGGCGTTCGCCAGCGTCGGCCTCGGCAGCGTCTTGTGGGCGCAGCGCGACGCAGAACGGGCGCGCGGCATGTGGGCCGGTGCGGGCGGAGCGGCGGAGATCGCGCTGGCGCGCGCCGCGGCCCAAGGC
>CAYQVE010000061.1:0-14186 GCA_964420785.1 uncultured Enterobacteriaceae bacterium
GAGGAGGGGAAGCTCGCATGGGCTCTGGGAATCGCGGCCGCGCGGCAGGATCCCTTCTGGGCTAAGATCGTCCTGCTGGGAATCGAGCCGGCGGGGCCCGACCCCGAGCTCGGCTACATCGTTCCCGGCCGTCGCTGCCGTCTGGGGCATCGCGAAGTCGAGCGCTTCGTGGAGAAGCCCCCGGCAGCGCTTGCATACGAGCTCTCTCAACAAGGCGCGCTATGGAACGCATTCATCATTGCCGCGGACGGGCAGGCGCTTCTGAAGCTCTTCGAGCGGCGCTCTCCGGACATCGTCAGCGCGATGCAGGAGATCGTTTCTACCGCGTCCGTCGAAGCAAGTGGTAGGCCGGCGCTCACCAAGCTCTACGAGGAGCTGCCGCAACTCGACTTCTCGCGAAACATCCTCCAGGGACAGGAATCTCACCTGCATGTGCTGCCAGTCCCCGACTGCGGTTGGAGCGATCTCGGCACGCCGCAGCGCGTCGCGCAGGCGCTGCGCGCGCTGCCGCGTAATGGTGGCCTCCCCGCGCCGTCGAAAGTCAGGGACGGCGCGTTCCTCAGTCTCGCCGCGCAGCACCGCCACTTTCGCGACACTCTGGCCCCGCACTAGGACCTTCCGCGTGTGTGAGGCGCGCGCCATCCGCGTGCCGACACGGCGGGAGGATCCTGTCTGCCGTGGGTGAGGCGCAGCCGCGAAGATCGAAGGAAAACGCGATTCTCTGCGGTCCCATCGAATGCCGCGATCGCAGGCGCTGCGTCGGATGCTGGACGGCAAGCCCGTTGCGCCCCTGCTCGAGCCCTGGCCGGTATCGCCGCAGGAGTGAGCCCAACGGCTCAGTTCAGCGAGTCGGCCTTCCGCCCCCTATGCGAGCTGGCCCATCGTTTGGCCTGCGCGATGGCGATGCGGATGGCCCTGCCTTCGTCATGAGCCAGCAATACGTTCCTGATCGCGATGGCCTTGGCGTGCGTCGCTGCGCCCAGGTTCGCCATCGAGCCCGGAAAATAGCTCGCGTTCCAGGGCATGGAACCTTCACCTTTTCAGGCGGCTGCCGGGGTCTCCGCCGCCTAAAGCATGCACTCACCATGCGCCGCGGCGGTCCCGGGCGGCATACGCGAAAACCGCAGCCTCGCCGTCATCGTTCAGCCGCTCTCGCACCATTCGCACTAGGGCGCGTTGCACGATTTTCCGGATCGACATCACGCTCCCCGACAAGGAGATCGCCATCCGACGGGCTCATCCGCCGATCACGCTCTCGAAGATCCCTCCGTCGCGCTACGGGACGCGTTTCGCGCGGCCCGGCGCAGTCTCGAGGACTACGAGCGCAAGCGCCGGCTGGATGTGAAGAGCCCCACGCCGCCTGCACAGGGGCGGATCTGCGAGCTCGACGCCGGACGGGGTTGTGGCCGCATCGCGACGGACAGTGGGCGGCCCGTCAACTTTCATCGCAGCGTGCTTGGGGGTCGGTTTCAGGACCTGACCACCGGCACCAAGGTACGCTTTGCCGAGGAATCGGGCGATCTCGGTCCGCAGGCCAGCACGGTTCACGTGATCCCGTGAACGATGCGCTGCAGGCTGCCCGCCATCGTTTACCGAACCGCCTGAACCCCGAGATGCCCGACCTGCGTGCCCGGCGCGTCAGAAGACATACCGGGAGCGGAGAGCTGCGCTCCGCGCGATGTGGTGCGTGGAGTCGCGCCTGACCGGAGTCTGAAAGCCCGGCGGCTTGACGACCAATACGTCGCACTCGAGCGCATCGAGAACCCGTTCGGCGGTGTGGCCGATCAACGCGCACCCGATGCGCGATCGGGAAACCGCGCCCAGCGCCACGATCTGCGCTGATTCGTGCCGGGCAACGGAGGGAAGCAGCTCTGCGGCCTCGCCTTCGACGACCTGCAGGGAGTCCTCTGGGATCTTGTGGCGCCGTGCCACTGCTGCGACCTGCGCCCGGATCCTGTTCCAGTAAGCGCCGCGCACCTCCTCCTTCACCGCGTCCGGCAGGTCTCGCAGCTCCGGGTCTGCATGCACGGCATACTCCCAGGGAGCGCCAGCGTGAAACACGCGCAGCGTTCCCGCGAGCGCATCGCGGATCTTGCCGGCCGTATCGAGTATCCCGTCGTCGAGAGCTGCAGGCTTGCCGTGCGATCGCCCGGGGTCGACCGCCGCGATGATCACGGCATCTGAATAAGGACGCCCGTTCTTGATGAAGAGAACGGGACACGGACAAGTCTCGATCAGCTTGTAGTCGGTCTGCGTCAGCACCAGGCGCGCGGCGCGTCCCTTGCGCGACGACTGCGCGACCAGCAGGCTCGGATTGCGGCGCAGCACCTGGCGGACGATGCCTTCGTAAATGGGGTAATCCCAGCGAACGCTCGTGCGCACGAGCACACCTCGCGCCCTCAGTCGTGCGGCACTGTGCTCGAGCTGCTCCCGGCGACGATCTACAAACTCGTGAATATCCTCCTGCGCGCCACGCGTTCCGAAGCGTCCCGGGCGAGTCACCCCCGGATCGAATATGCAATGAAAGAGATCGATCTCCGCATCGAGTCCCGAGGCGAGCCCGGCAACCTTGTCCATCTCCGTGGGCCCCACGCCCCCCGGAGAGGGGACGGCAAACATGATGTGATGCCAGCTCATCGACCGTCGCTCGCGCTGAACCGCTGAGCCCAGTTTGCTCGCGGGGGCACCGCAGAAAATCCGTACTTTCCCTGCGATGCCACCCCGCCGCGGACCCGCCCCGGGAGTATGCTCCGCAAAAATAGCGATGAGAGGCCGCACCCGATGCGTTAGGGATGTGTCATGGTATCTGTCCGGGTCTTCCCTGATCGGGCCGCGGCGGGCGTTGCGCTCGCCCGGGAACTCAAGCAGCGATACCTCCAGCCGTCGCTGCTGGTGCTCGGGCTGCCGCGCGGAGGTGTCGAGGTCGCCTACGAGGTCGTGCAGATGCTGAAGGCGCCCCTGGAAGTGATGCTCGTGCGCAAGATCGGCATGCCAGGACAGCCCGAGCTCGCCATCGGCGCCATCGCCTCGGGAAACATCGTCGTGCATGATCCACGATTCGAAAAGGAAATCCCCGCCGCAGCCTTCGACCGCCTGGCCGCGGAGCAGCGCCGCGAGCTCGAGCGGCGAGAGCGGCTCTATCGGGCCGGCCTCGCGCCGCTCGAATTGAAGGATAAGACCGTCATCCTCGTCGACGATGGTCTGGCCACAGGCTCCACGATGCTCGCGGCGGTTCGCGCCGTGCGCGAGGCGCATGCGGCTGCGGTCGTGGTCGCAGCACCCGTTGCATCGCCCCAGGCTGCGGACCTCATCGGCGCGGAGGCGGACGGCGTCGTCATTCTGCAGACCCCGCCGGCGATGCTCGCGATCGGGGAGTGGTACGAGCGCTTCGAGCAGCTGGAGGACGCTGACGTGACTCGCCTGCTCGAGCTCGCTCGCCCAAACGCAGCGCAGCCGCTTCGAGGCCCAAGCACACGGGCACCGTGAGATGATCGAGACCGGCCGCGGCGCGTCTCAGGAGAGGACCCGTGCCACGACTGTGGCGACCACGAGGAGCACCAGCGCGACGATCAGTACCACGGTGAGATGCCGCGCGTGTGCGCTCATGCTCTGCCGCCCTCGCGTCGCGGCTGGCCGCCGATCAGCGCCGCCAGAGCATGGAGTTGCTCCGAGACCAGGGGCAGCAGGTCGTCGAATGATACGATTCCCACCAGTTCGCCCGACCCGTTCACGACCGGCGCCCTCCGCACGCCCCGACCGCTCATCTGTCCGATCGCCTCCGCGACGCCGCACGTCTCGGGCAGGGTAAGTGGACGAGGGGTCATCGCGTCCCCGACCGCCAGATGCGACAGCCCCGTGCCCCGAATGACCTGCGCGCGGATGGCATCCCGATCGGTGATCATACCGATCGGGCGAACCGAGCCTGGCTGGGATTCGACGACCACCAGAGCGCCGACGTGGCGCCTGTGCATCTGGGCGACGGCATCAGCCAGCGGGTCAGCCGATCTGGCGATGTAAACGTCGCGGCTGCACAGCTCTCCCATGTTCACGATTGCCCTCCGCGAACGCTGCTATACATAGCGCTTCGCGCCGGCGAAGACATCCGGACTGATACGCATTGCGTCCGCGCTGTCCGCCATGGTCGCATTCACCCTGAGTCCCGGGGAGGAAAGCCCGCATGAACATCGGCGAGTTATGCAATCGAGAACCGGTCGCGGTTGCGGCGGCCACACCGCTCTCCGAGGTCGCGCGGCTCATGTGCGAGCGCCACGTCGGCGCGGTCGTGGTAGCCGCGTCGCCGATGGATCAGCCGGTGCCCGTCGGCATGATCACGGATCGCGACATCACCCGTGCGCAGCTCGGGTCCGGGGGTGATCTCTCGCACTTGTTCAGCGACGAGGTGATGACACGCGATCTACTGGTGCTTTGTGAGGACGAGGGCGTGGAAGAGGCCCTCGACCGCATGCGCGTCCGAGGTGTCCGGCGAGCGCCTGTGGTTACCGCGCGCGGCATGCTCATGGGAGTCGTATCGACCGATGATTTGATCGCTCAGCTCGCACGCGAGCTCAGCGCCCTCGCTCGCCTCCTCGAGCTGCAGCCGCTCCGCGAGGGTCTGCGGGAGGGCCCTCCCAGGTCGACGTTCCGCGCCTCGCGGTAGCGCGCCTATCATGTTGCCTGAGGGCGCATGTGGGAGCACTCTGCACACTAGGCCGACATGGGCGTGCGGGGAGTCGGAGCAACCAAGCTCAGGCTTTCGAGCAGGCGGCGCTCGCTCTGACCGCTGTGGTGACCGAGCTGGAAACGGTCGAGCTGCAGCAGCTATCTCTGCCTCGGGGATGCAGTTCGCACGCGAGGCCAACTCGGGCTCGTGCCGCCAGGCGGGAACGTGCCAGTCGAACAGCGTCCGGAAGCTCGCCGCCGTCCAGGTGTCGGGATGCACGCCATTGGTGATGGTGCGCACCTGATAGCCCGGGTACATCCTGGCTGAAACCTCCGCGTGGCGCTTGGCTACGCCGTTCACGAAGTCGCTCAGATTGAGCGCCAGTCGCGTCATGTTGAGATTATCCCTTCCCAATTCTTGGACGGTCGCGAGATCGAGACGTCCGCTCTCGCTTTCAGCTGTGCTGCCCCGCAAGCCCTGCTCCGGGTTGCTGTACGTCGTGCTCGCGAAGAGGCGCCTCACCAAATCGTAGGGGACGCGGTCATGGCCGGCTTCCACCGGCGTGTGAGTCGTGAAGCGGCACAGCTCGCGCATCCGCGGCAAGTCGTACTCTCCCGGGCGCACGTCCTGCGCGGGATAGGCGTGGCGACGCGACAGCTCGAAGCCGAGCAGCGCCGAGTGTCCCTCATTCATGTGATACTCGCTCACCTCGAAGCCGGGGGCGTGCAACATGCGCACGCCGCCCATGCCGAGCACCATCTCCTGCTTGAGACGGTACGGCTCGTCCCGCCGTAGAGACAGTGTGTGATCTCTCGGTCTTCGGGACGGTTCTCGGGCAGATCGGTATCGAGGAGAATGACCGGCGCAGTGACGCCCGTGCCACTTCGGACCTCGTAGAGCCACGCGCCGATCCACACCGGGCGGTCTTCGATGCGGACGGCTGCCTTCGCGTCCAGGGGAGAAGCCCGGTCGGACGGATTCCAGGTCGCGGGGCGCTCGACCTGACTACCCCTGGCATCGATCTCCTGCCGGAAATAGCCCGCGCGGCTGACCAGGTCACGCCAACGAGAGGGGAGCCTCAAGTCCGCTGCGGCCCGCAGCGTATCCCCTGCGAGGACGCCCAGGCCTCCCGCGTAGGTGGGATGTCGCTGCGAAGCGCAATCTCCATCGAGAAATACGCGACCCGCGGTTCTTCGAGGAACTTTATCGAGGCTGATTTCCGCGGTCACGGCCAACGCGCTTCACGTTGGCGGAAATCCCAACAGCACCGCATGCACGGCCGCGCGGATCGGGGCTTCGGAACGCTCGATGTCCGACCGCGTCAGCTCCTTCTTGGCCCAGCCATGCCATATCGGCCGACGTGTACGCGCATCGAATATGTCGATTGCCAGCGTGCCCTCGCGATACTGCCGCACGTCTACCTGGCTGCCCCAATAGGGGTAGCCCCACCAGTCGGGGTAACCCCACCACCCCGTGTACGGAGCGGGATAGGAGCGCGCCTCGGTGCGCTCTTGGGCGCCGATGGTGAAGTCGACGGCGAAATCCGCGGCAGCGGCATCACTCGCGCTCGCGAAGCCCTTCTGCGTCAACTCGGCCTGAATTGCATCGTGTGCCCTCTGGACGACGAGCGGATTGGCGCTACCGTGGCGCTCACGCGCTAGCCAGGTGAAGCTGTGGTAGGCGGCAAAGCTCGCGCTGTGGTCGTAATCACTCCCGACCCGCAGAGCCGCGCAGGCCGTCAGGACGATGACGACTGTCAGCCATGCAAGCCGCGGGCGCGACCGGATTGCCAGAACCCGAATGCTCCAGGTGTCCATGACTAACCTGCCTGGGGGGCCATGAGCGCGATCTCCTCTGCGGCACGTTCCGGGCTCAGCTCCGCGCTTTGCTCCTCGGACCCGGCCGGAGGGCTCGAGCGGCTGCGCCCAGTCCGCTCCCGCCATGTCGGTTTCCGTGTAACCGAGATCATCGCGCTCAACGTTATCGAGTGGTCCGGTCCAATCCTCGGGCGGCTCGGCGAGTACCAGCGGCAGCTCGGCCCCGGTCTCCTCATCGACCTCGCCCACGTCACCGTCGAAGGTTTGGAATCTCTACCGTGCCCGAATTCTCGCCGCATCCGATGAGCTGGAAGATCTCGTCCTTGTCCCACCGCAGGTACCACCGGCCGACCCGCGCGCGGCCTACACCCCCGTTCACGCTGTCACCTCTCGATTTGCGTGCGCGAATCCAAGGCTGCATCAATCCGGCCCGCCGCGATATACGAGAAAGTGCGGAACCTCGTGCGCATTCCTGCCTGCGCACTCCTCGCGGGCGGCGGCTACGCGTACAAGACCGCCACGAGCCGGGTCTTGCCCCCTTCATTTCCGCTGCACACCGGGAACCCTCCGCCCGTCGGCGTGCAGACGCGAGAGGTAGTCGGCGACGGCCTCGATGTCGGCGTGGTCCAGCCGCGCGAGGAGGCGGATGTGCGCTGCGGAAAAATTCGGACGACGCCCGTCGACGGCGTCGTAGATCTGCCTTCGCAGGTACTCGAAGTGCTGTCCGGCGATCCGCGGGACCGCGCTGCGCGCCTCGCCTTCCCCGGCGGGTCCGTGGCACTTCATACAAAGACGGCCGTAGGTCGCTGCGCCATGCCCGAGGAGCTCGCCGTTGCCTTCGCCCCTCGGACGCTCTCGATCGAGGCGGCTGACGTAGGCGGCTACGTCGGCTATCGCCTGCGCATCGGCCAGGTGGTGGCGGTCTGCAAAGTGCTCCATTCGCGGATCCCAGCGCCTCGCGTGCCGAAAGTCCACGAGCTGCTTCAGCAGAACCGACGCATGCTGCCCGGCAATGCGCGGCACCTGCCCATCGAGCGTGCCGCCGCCGTCCACCCCGTGGCACGCAGCGCATGTCTCGAAGAGCTCAGCCCCCCGAGCGAGGTTCGCCTCCCTGCGCGCCGCATCCATGAACTCCTGCTGGACAGGGGAGACGCCGTGAACGCTGGCGGGCAGCAGCATCGCCATCCCGCCCAACGCACACAGCGCCCGCACACCTGTTCGGAGCCGCATAGCCGCAAGCTAGTCCGGGCCCCGCAGCGTGACATCCGGATTTGTCCCTAGGCACTCGGGCGTCCCCGCCTCACCTAGTGGCCGGTACGTTTTCAGCCATCGCGGTCTTGAGACTGAACATCCGCGTCCGATCGTAATAGGTGAATATTTCAGCGTATCGCCCCCAGTTCGATCATGGTCCACCGAATGATCGATGCTCGCGGCAGGACCTGCGCCAAACCGCCGTGCAGCTGGTCCTGAGCTCCGATCGACTCCGCCATGCGCGAGGTCAGGTTGGACCAAACGCCGCGGCACTGTCCTCGTTGTGGGTGCTCGTCGCATGCCCCATGTCCGCTCGGGTCTACCAGTGCAACTACGGCGCAGCATGCCGCCGAAAGCGGCAGTGCAGAAACTGGTGGCGCTCCCCGCAGGCGGCCTCCGAGCGGGTGAGAAAGTGCTCGATGAGCTCGAAGCGCTTGCCCAGCTCTTCGTTGAGAGTCGCGGCGCTATAGCCCATGACCGGCTGACGGGCGCAGACGCCGGGTTCCTCGGGACCAAAGGTCCTGATCACGAGGTGGCCTTCCGGCCGCAATGCCTCGAGCAACGCTTCGACGTACTGTCGGCGTTCTTCCGGATGGGTGAACGAATGAAACAGCGCCTCGTCATACCACAGGGCGTAGCGGCGTTGCGGATGAAACCGCGTGACGTCCTGCCGCAGCAGCTTGATCCGCCTGCTGCGCTCGCCGTAGCGTTTCGACAACGCCGCGTCCGCGTCCGTCGCGCTGTCTACGAACGTTAGATCCGTATGACCCGCCTCGAGCAGCGCCTGCATGAGAGAGGAGTCGTTGCCGCTCACGTCGATGATCGGCTCATCGAGGCGCAGCCTGCACGCGTGCACGAGGTCGAGCGGTGAACGCAGCTCGTCGTCCGGCCTCGGCGCCCTCACTCCACGCCCCCCGCCCGGCTGTGCGCTGTGCGTCATGGTGCTCACTGAAGTCCCTCCGTCTGCAAGGTCCGGCTGCGAACACAGTCGTGCATTTGCTACGAATGAGAAATACGAGGAAGTGCCGGATGGCTCAGGACATGTGTCCAAGGCCCTACGTAGACGTGCGAATGACGGCCGCGGCAGGCCGGCGGCAGGCTCGGGGTCCGATGCTCGAACGGCCGCGCGCTGCGATCACGCAGCGCGCGGCCTTGCTGGCGACGAGGGTCTGAAAGTGCACGATGTTGAGCAGCCGGCTCTCGAGCAGCTGCGCCTCGAGGATCGGCGCCGCAACGCGCAGAATCGGCTCGTCCGCGAAGAACGGTGTCCCCTCGGGCATCGCGTGCACCGAGCCCGTAAAGCGCACGCCCCCGAGGTAGTCGAGGAAATCCCGCGTGTATTTCCCGAGACCGGAGAGAAACTCGATGTCCTCGCTCCGGAAACGCAATCCCTCCAGGTACTCGACCGCCTGCTCGAGCCCGGCCGCCAGCAGGAAGCGCCGCGTCTTGGGGAGCTCGCGCTCGAAGAGCTCGAAGACGGCCGTTTCGCGCATGCCCGACTCGAAATGCGCCTGCGCCATCGCGAGTTGGTAGAAGTCCGTGAACAGCGCGTCGGGAACCACCTGGGCCGCGGCGCAGGCTTCGCCGATGCGCTTCACACGGCTACGCGGGGTTTGCTGATCGTTGACGTTTCATCGGCCTCGCTCGGTGCCTCTGACCCCACGAAAATCCTAAGTCGCGAGGCACAACGGGCTCGTCGCTATTTGTGCCTATCTCGGATTACGTCCGGAATGGTGCGTAAGCGGAGCGCCCGGCCGTTACGTACATTTGCGAATCGCAACCCTGTCGCCCTGCGCGCAGCATCACCCTTCGGGTGAGCAGGGCTGTGCGGAGGAGAAGATCATGAGTCTGATTCGTTGGGATCCGTTTGGTGAGGTGGATACGCTGTTCAACCGCGTGATGGGCGGCCGGTGTTGGCCGCGCTTCATGCTCGAAGGCGATGGCGGCAACAAGCTGCAGTGGGCGCCTTCCGCCGATATCAGCGAGACCGAGAAGGAATACCTGATTCGCGCCGAGTTGCCGGCGGTCAAGAATGAGGACGTGCAGGTCTCGCTGCAGGACGGCGTGATCACGATCAAGGCCGAGCGCAAGCAGCAGAAGGAGGACAAGAACGAGAAGTTCCATCGCGTGGAAAGCTTCTACGGCAGCTTCGAGCGCCGCTTCTCGCTCCCCGACAAGGTGAACCCGGACGCCGTCCGCTGCGACAGCAAGGACGGCGTGTTGTCGGTGCACATTCCGAAGGTTGAGGTTTCGAAGCAGAAGCCGAAGCAGATCCCGGTGCAGTGAGTCAGTGAACCAGGGCATGCGGAGCCGTGGTATGAGGCGGCTCCGTATACCTCGCGCCTGACCGCGGGACCGGCGTGTCTCTCCTGGAGCGGTCCGGAGGATCGGAACCATGAAACCCGATAGTGTCATCAAGCAGGACGTCGACGCCGAGCTCCGCTGGAATCCTGAGCTCGACGAGACCGACATCGCCACCAAGGTGCAGGACGGGATCGTCACCCTGAGCGGCTTCGCGCGCGATTATCATGAGAAACATCAGGCCGAAGTGACGGCGAAGCGCGTCGCCGGTGTGACGGCAGTGGTGAACGACCTGCAGGTGCGGCCGCCCGCCGGAGGGAGGCCGACCGACCCGGAGATTGCACGCGCGGCCCTCGCGGCTCTCAAGGCGGAGCTGCCGCTGTCCTGGGAGGGCATCAAGCTCGCGGTCCACGAAGCACGGATCTTTCTCGAAGGGACCGTCGAATGGCAGTTCCAGCGCCAGAGAGCGGAATGCGCCATGCGCCGGGTGCCCGGGGTGGCGAGCGTGCGCAACTCCGTCCGCGTCGTGCCGTGCGTGGGCGCCACCGACATCAAGCGCAAGATCGAGGATGCCTTCCGACGCAATGCCGAGATCGACGCCAGGCAGATTACGGTCGAAGCCCGGGGCGCGGAGGTGACGCTGCGCGGGGAGGTGCGCTCCTGGGCGGAGCGCGATCAAGCACAGCAGTCCGCGTGGTCGGCTCCCGGCGTAAGCAATGTGATCAACGAGCTGCAGGTGCGGGTGTAGCTGCGTGACCGCCAAGCAAGTCCTGTTCAGGTCCGCGGCGCGGGAGAAGGTGCTGCGCGGAGCCGCGCAGCTCGCCGACGCCGTGCGCATCACACTGGGTCCGAAGTCGAAGTCGGTTCTCATTCAGAAGCAATGGGGCGCGCCCATCGTGTGCAACGACGGCGTCACCATCGCGAAGGAGATGGAACTCGCGGACCCGGAAGAGAATCTCGGCGCGCGGATGCTGCGCCAGGCTGCCGAGAAGACCGGCGATCTGGTCGGCGACGGCACCAGCACCGCCACGATCCTGGCGCAGGCGATGTACTCCGAGGGACTGCGCAACATCGCGGCCGGGGCGAGCGCCGTCGACCTCAGGCGCGGGCTCGATCGCGGGCTCGCCGCCGCGGTCACGGCCCTGAAGGCCATGGCGAAGCCCGTGAGCAGCCGCAAGGAGAAGACCCAGGTCGCCACCATATCGGCGCACAACGATCCGGCGATCGGCGAGCTGGTCGCGGAGGCGATGGAGAAGGTCGGCGGCGACGGCGTCATCACCGTCGAGGAGTCGAAGACCACCGAGACGACGCTGGAGGTGGTTGAGGGCCTGCAGTTCGACCGCGGGTATCTGTCGCCTTATTTCGTGACCGATACCGGCGTGATGGAGGCGGTTCTCGAAGATGCCTACGTGCTCGTCTGCGACCGCAAGCTCAACATCATCAAGGACATCATTCCGCTCCTCGAGCAGGTGGCGAAGGCGGCCAAGCCGATCCTGCTCATCGCCGAGGAGATCGAGGGCGAGGCGCTCGCGACGCTGCTCGTCAATCAGATGCGCGGCGTGCTGAAGAGCGTCGCGGTGAAGGCGCCAGGCTTCGGCGACCGCCGCAAGGCGATGCTGCAGGATATCGCCACGCTCAGCGGCGGGCAGCTCATCTCCGAGGAACTCGGCATCAAGCTCGAGGATGTGGAGCTCAAGCAGCTTGGGCGCGCCAAGCGCGTCGTCGTCGACAAGGACAACACCACCATCGTCGGCGGCGCCGGCAGCAAGACCGAAATCGCCGGCCGCATCCAGATGATCCGCAAGGAGCTCGAGAAGACCACCAGCGACTACGACCGGGAGAAGCTCGAGGAGCGCCTCGCCAAGCTCTCGGGCGGAATCGCGGTGATTCGTGTCGGCGCACCGTCGGAGTCGGAAATGAAATCGAAGAAGGAGGCGCTCGACGATGCCATCAGCTCCACCAAGGCTGCCGTGTCCGAGGGCATCGTCGCCGGCGGGGGACTCGCGTTGCTGCGCACCACCGCCGCCGTTGCGCAGGTGGAGGCCGAGTGCACGGGCGATGAGCGCACCGGCGTGCAGATTCTGCGGCGGGCGCTCGAGGCTCCCACCCGGCAGATCGCCGAGAACTCCGCGACCGACGGCGGCGTGGTCGTCGATCGGATGCTGAACGGCAGCGGCAACGTCGGCTTCGACGCCGCGCGCAAGCAGTTCGTCGATCTCTTCGATACCGGCATCGTCGATCCCGTCAAGGTCGTCCGCACCGCGCTCGAGAACGCCGTCTCCGTCGCGAGCGTACTGATGCTCACCGAGGCCACCATGACCGAGAAGCCGGAAAAGCCCAAGGAGCACGCCGTGGCCGAGCCTGAGATGTAGGAGAGCGAGACGGCGGCGGACAGACGCTTCGTGCGCATTTTCGAGGAGATCGGTATCGGAGACGTGAGGCTGGTCGGGGGAAAGAACGCATCCCTCGGCGAGATGTACCGACACCTGAGACCGCTCGGAGTCAAGGTACCCGAAGGCTTCGCCATCACCGCGGAAGCCTATCGCAACGTGCTGTATGGGCCGGCGAAGGGCGCGAGGATGGAGCTGCACAGAGGGCGCTCGGCAGATTCAGACGACTGATCACGCTCATGCAGAATCAGTGAGCAGTTCCCTGAGCATCGCCAACAACTGCTCGGCGTTGATGGGCTTGCTCGCGATGCGCAAATGAGGGTCTACGGGTAGCTCACTGACAGCGGACGAGGTGTCGCCCGTGATCAGCAAGGCCCTCAGGGGGACCTGCAAGGCCGCGCGCAGAGCCTCGATCACCTGCATTCCGGTCTCCCCGTGCTGCAAATGATAGTCTGTCACCAGCAGATCGAGGCGCGCGTCCTTCCCCGCCTGCGCCAGCGCCTCCGCCAGGGAGGCAACCGCGGTCACCTGATAGCCCTCACTCTTGAGCAGCATGCGCGTCGCTTCGCGCACACCCGCATGGTCCTCCACCAGAAGGACACGAACCTCCCCGGCCACCGAGCGCACAGGCGGTTCCATTTCCCTGCGCGGCGCCTCGCGCGCGACCCGCCCGCGACCCGCCGGCAGGGTGAGGGCGAACACCGAGCCCTTGTTGACTTCGGACGTCGCGTCGAGCTTGACGTCGAGCAGCGTCACGATGCGTTGCACGATGCTCAGACCCAGTCCGTATCCCTCACGCAAGTCGCCCGACGCTTCGACCTGGTAGAACTCCTCATAGATATGGCTCAGCTGATCGGCCGCAATCCCAATGCCGGTATCGACGACCTCGATGCGCACCGACGAGGGCGGTTCGCCCAGACAGCGCAGAGCCACCCAACCCTGACGCGTGTACTTGATGGCGTTCGAGACCAGGTTCTTCAGGACCTGCTCTACCAGGGAGCGGTCGCTGTGCACCCAATCATCGCTCGGCGTCACCTTGAAGAGGAGGCCTTTGTTCTCGGCCAGGGTCGCGAACTCGAGCCGTAGCTCCTCGAACAGTGCGCTCACGGCGAAGTCGTTGGGGTCGGGTTTTACGGCGCCGGACTCGAGCTTGCTGATGTTGAGCAGCGCATTGAGGAGGCGCGACATCGCCCCGATCGCCTGCTCCTGCTGCGCGAGTACCTGTGCCGCTTCGGGCTCGAGCACCAGCCGTCGCAGGTTGCCGTTCAGGAGCGACAGCGTCTGCAGCGGCTGGCGTAGGTCGTGACTAGCCGTTGACAGGAAACGGCTCTTGCTCTGATTGGCTCGATCGGCCGCTTGGCGCGCCGCGATGAGCTCCGCTTCGGCGCGCTTGCGCTCGGTGACGTCACGGATCGCCGCGGCGACCAGGACCTCGTTGCCGTCCTCGATCGGGCTCAAGCTGATCTCGACCGGGAATTCCCTGCCGTCCGCCCGCCGTCCGACCAAGTCGAGGCCCACTCCCATCGGTCTCACGCGCACGCTGCGCGCATAGCTCTGCCGGTGCCCCAGGTGCCGCTCATGAAAGCGCTCGGGCATGAGGTACTCGACGCGTTTGCCGATAAGGTCATCGTGCGCATACCCGAACAGCGCCGAGACCTGACGGTTGGCGAAGCGAATCACACCCGAGGCGTCGATGATGATCATCGCGTCTGGTGCGGCGTCGAGCGCGCTGCGCGCCAGCTCGGGTGGAGCGGTTTGCATGGAAAA
>CAYQVE010000062.1:0-14128 GCA_964420785.1 uncultured Enterobacteriaceae bacterium
ATCTGCACGCTCCTCTACAAGTGGTTGAAGTCGAAAACCTCGCGCCCCCGTCCGTTCGCGGTCGAGAACGCCGTGCGCGCCGGCGCGGACCCGCTTGATCCGTTCAGCTTTCCTTCGGGACATACGCTGCATGCAGTGGCGTTTTCGGTGGTCGCCATCGCCTTTTACCCGATGCTCGCGTGGTTGTTGGTTCCTTTCACCGTTCTGGTGGCGACCTCCAGGGTGGTCCTCGGTCTGCACTATCCAAGCGACGTGCTCGCCGGCGCGGCCCTCGGCGCCCTGATCGCGGAGGGAGTCCTCGCTCTTTGATCGCTCGGCGTCCCTGTCCGGTCCCCGCCGGAAGGTCTGCCGCGCCAATCGTGCGATAATCGCAGTCGCGCCACGGGGCGATCTGGCATGAGCGACATCCTGGTCCGGTCCGCAGTCGCGGTTCTCTTTCTCGCGGGTCTCGCGATCGGGACGGGGTTCCTCGCCGGTCAGGCCTGGGGATGGTCGGTGTTTTCCCTGGGGCTCATCGGGCTTCTCGTCCACCACGTTCGGCACCTCCGCTTGCTCCGCCAATGGGCGTCGCGCTCGCTCACCGAGGCCGTTCCCGAAGGTAGCGGCGCGTGGGAGGAAGTGTTCACGCTGCTTTACCGCCGGCAGCGCGCCGAGACCGCGCGGAGCCGACAGCTCGCGCACTCGCTCGCCCGTTCCCGTCAGGCGGGCCGGGCGCTTCCATACGGCGTCGCGATCCTGGACGCGGAATACCGCATCGTCTGGTGCAACGATTCCTGCGAAGCGCATTTCGGCATCGGCGCCGAGGCCGATGTCGGCCACCCGATCACCAACCTCGTGCGTCAGCCGGAATTCGTCGAGTACGTCGCGGCCGGCGAGTTCTCCAAGCCCCTGCAGCTGAAGACGACGCGGGACGGCCTCGTCCTTTCGGTGCAGTTCGTTCCCTATGTCGACTCGCAGCGGCTGCTGCTTTCGCGCGACATCACGCAGGGCACGCGCCTGGAGACCATGCGCCGGGACTTCGTCGCGAACGTTTCGCACGAGCTGCGCACCCCGCTTACCGTGCTGGTGGGATTTCTGGAAACGGTGCGGGAACTCAAGCTCGACCCGGAACGCTCGCGCGACTACCTGAACCTGATGGCCGAGCAGAGCCGGCGCATGCAGCGCATCATAGACGACCTGCTGACGCTGTCCACGCTCGAATCGGCGCCCGAGCCGCCGCACGACGAGCATGTCGATGTGGTGTTGCTGCTCTCCCGGATCCAGAGCGAAGCACAGGCGCTCTCCGCGGGCCGGCAACGCATCACGCTCGACGCCGAGCCGGGCTTCGACTTGCTGGGGACCGAATCCGAGCTCGCCAGCGCCTTCGGCAACCTCGCGAGCAACGCCGTGCGCTACACGCCGTCCGGGGGCGAGATCCGCCTGATCTGGCGCAGCTCGCAGAAAGGCGCCGAGTTCACGGTGGAAGACACCGGTGTCGGCATCGAAGCCGAGCACATTCCCCGGCTCACCGAGCGCTTTTACCGGGTGGACCGCGGGCGCTCGCGCGAAACGGGCGGCACGGGCCTGGGACTCGCCATCGTCAAGCATGCCTTGGCGCGGCACCAAGCGGTCCTCGAGATCGACAGCACGCCGGGAACGGGCAGCCGCTTCACTGCGAAGTTTCCAGCGCGCCGCGTGGTGCCGGCGCGCGCACGCACGGAGACGCTTTAGTCCCTTTGACCGGGGCACTCGGGCTGGTGCCGCTTCGGCCCGTCGTTATCGCCGGTGAGGCAGCGGCCGGCATCCGGGTTGCTTTCCAGCCCGAACGGATGCGGGCAGCCACGGCCGTATCGGCGAAGTCCGAGAAGAAGCGCCGGTTCACAAAATTGTCATCGTGCCGCAACGCCGGCGCAATCTCGTGCCCGTACCTTGCGCGGCAAGGATGCACGCCGAATACCTAGAGACGCCCCTTCCCGCCGCGACCGAGCCGAGGTCGCGGTTGGACATTTTCCGCCTGCTCGAAATTGGCGTCCACCTTGCCCTCGGCCTCGTCATAGCCGCCCTGATCTTTCCCTTCGCTTCGTCCACCGTGCGGATCGAGCTCGCGCAGCGCTGGGCGCGCCGCATGATTCGTGCGCTCGGAGCGCGGCTATGCGTGGAGGGCGCCGCGCCGGCACCGGGTTCCCTGCTCGTCGCAAATCACGTTTCCTGGCTCGATATTCTCGCCATCGCGAGCTGCACGCCCGCGATCTTCGTCGCCAAGTCGGAGGTGGGGGACTGGCCCGCCATCGGCTGGCTCGCCGCGCGCGCCCAGGCACTGTTTCTGAAGCGCTCCAGCGGCCGCTCCTTGCTGCGGGTCAAGAACCGCATTGCAGCGCTGCTCATCGAGCGCCGCGACGTCGCAATCTTCCCGGAAGGCACCACCAGCGACGGCTCGGGCGTTCTGCCGTTTCGATCCGCACTGGTGCAGGCCGCGGTCGACGGTGCGCGGCCGGTGCAGCCCGTCGCCATCGCCTACTGCTGCGACGATGGCAACCCGAGCGTCGACGCCGCGTTCATCGACGGCATGAGCCTGTGGCAGTCGCTCGGCGCGATTTGCCGATCCGGACGCATCACCGTGCGCCTTGTGTTCGCCGCGCCGCTCGCGCCGGCCGGGCGAACCCGCAAGGAGCTCGCGCGCGAGGCGCGCGAAACCATCGCCGCCTCCATCACGAGAGGGCTTAGATGAAATCGATACCCAAAAACTCGATGTCCGCGCCGGGCGGCGCGTTTTCGATGGAGCCGTTTCCGCGCCTCGCGCGGACGGTCGAGCAGGGCCTGAGGCGCGTGCTCGGAGGGATCAACCAGGGGCGGGCGCCCGGCGAGGGCGCGGCTCGGATCGAGCAGGCGCAGGTCGTACCGGCGATACCGCAAACGCTCCTCAAGGCCGAGGTCGAAGCGCTGCCGGCCGAGCAACGCCTGGTCGCGAGCGGACATTTCCTGGTTCAGTACGCGCGCGCCGAACAGATCCCCTGGTGCTTGCAGGAAATCGGCCGCCTGCGCGAGCTCACGTTCCGCGCGGCGGGCGAAGGCACGGGCAGAGCCTCGGACGTCGACCTGTTCGATGCCTACTACCTGCATCTATTCGTGTGGGACGCGCAGACCGAGGCGATCGTAGGCGCGTACCGGATGGGGCTCACCGACGAGATCCTTGCGCGCTACGGCAAGCGCGGCCTGTATACGCAATCGTTGTTCAGGTACGGGCCGAGGCTCCTGCACACCATCAATCCGGCGGTCGAGCTCGGCCGCTCCTTCGTGCGCGTGGAATACCAGCGCAGTTTTTCCGCCCTCCTGCTCCTGTGGCGCGGAATCGGCCGGTTCCTGCTCCGCTCGCCCCACTACGTAGTGCTGTTCGGGCCGGTCAGCATCAGCAGCAGCTATGCGCCGCTCTCGCGCCAGCTGATGGTCGATTACCTCAATGCGAACAACATCGAAGCGGAGCTCGCCCGCCACGTGAAGCCGCGCCGTCCGTTTCGCGGCCGGCGGCCCACGGTCTGGGATGAAGTGGAGCTCGCGAACTTGAAGGACATCGAGGACTTGTCGCGGGCGATCGCGCGGATCGAGCGCGACAACAAAGGGGTGCCGATCCTTCTCAAACAGTACCTGAAGCTCGGCGGGCGCCTCCTCGGGTTCAACGCCGACGAGCAGTTCAGCGACGCCCTGGACGGCCTGATCATGGTGGATCTGCGCGCCTCCGAACCGCGCGTGCTCGCGCGCTACATGGGCGAGGACGGAGCGGCGGCGTTTCTCGCCCATCATGGTACCGAGCCCGAGTTCCTGCGCTGGGTCTCGTGACGCTGGTTCGCAACGCGGGCCCCGAGCGAGCCCCGATTTCCCGGGCGCTGTAACGAAATCGTAGGAATCGCCGGCTATGCTGAACTCGGCCTCAACTGTGTATCACTCCTCCGTAAATGCCCGTCATGACAGACGGGCATTTTTTTCAGTGACTCGTGTCCGCGCGCTGTTCCTGTCCGACGTCCATCTGGGCTCGCGCGCCTGCCAGGCCGAGCGTCTGCTCGATTTCCTCAAGGGGTACGAGTGCGAACAGATATTTCTGCTCGGCGATATCGTCGATTTCTGGTCGCTGAAGCGGGGCGTGTATTGGCCGGCGAGCCACAACACCGTCGTGCAGAAACTGCTGCGCCGCGCCCGGCACCGCGTGACGATTTTCTACATTCCCGGCAACCACGACGAAGCGCTGCGCGATTACCTCGATTCTTCCTTCGGAAACATTCGCGTAAAGAAGGACTACGTTCACGTCGCCGCAGACGGGAAACGCTATGCGCTCCTGCACGGTGACGAATACGACCAGGTCACGACCTGCGCGCGCTGGCTCTCGATACTGGGGGACGCATCCTACAACCTCCTCGTGGACCTGAACCGCGCGCTCTCCTGGACGCGCCGCAAGCTGAGGCTCCGGGGTCACTGGTCCCTCGCCGACTACGCCAAGCGCAAATTGCACGGAGCCGCGAGCTTCATTTCGGGTTTCGAGCGCGCGGTCGCACGATACGGCGAGGCGCTGCGCGTGGACGGCGTCATCTGCGGCCATATCCACACCCCTGTGGTCAAGCGGGTCGAGCGTGTCCTCTACCTCAATTGCGGCGACTGGGTGGACAATTGCACGGCCATCGTCGAGCATCTCGACGGTCGCATGGAGCTCGTGCGCCACGGTCTGGCCGGCCCCGAACCCCGCGTGCCCGAGGATGAACTCAGGGAAGCGGCGACCGGCTGAGCTGGGTTTCAAACGCTGCGGGCCACGGAGCTTTTGCTGGCGTGCTGTCTTCCCAGCCACAGGCCGAGGAGAAACCACAGGATCACGCCGGGGATCGCCGCGGCCGCAAGCCCGGCGAGACCGAGCCCCAGGCTTTTCAGCGCGGCGTAGACCCAGCCGCTCGCGGCGTCACCGCTCCGGAACACGACCGTGTCGATGAAGTTCTTCGACTTGTACTTTGCCTCGCGCGTGAGCACGGTGAAGAGCATCTCGCGTGCCGGCCGTGCGATGGCGTAGTCGGCGGCGCGGCGCAGGATCTGGAACGCGATCAGGACGGCGAGCACCGGCGCGAGCCCGATGGCGGCGAATCCGGCGAGCCCGAGCGCGGGCAGCAGGGCGAGCGCGGCGCCGACACCGAGCTTCTCGACGAACTTCGCCACGACGAGGAGCTGGCCGAGCAGGGTGATGATGTTGACAGCGAGATCCATCTGGGCGAAGAGCGCGGTGCGCTGCGCGGAGTCGTCGTAGGTCGCAGATACCATCCGGGCGAGCTCGAGATAGGCGAAGCCGAACAGCACGGTGTAGAGAAGGACGTAGGCCACGATGCCGAGGAGGTAGGGCGAGCGGGGAATCTCGGCGATGCCCGACCAGGTCGTGCCGCCGATTGAGTCGCCCTGTTCGGCGGGAGTTCGGGCGATGCCGGCGGACGCGCGTGCACCGGCCCGGCGGACGAGCGCATGGATGCAGACGAGCGCGAGGCCGAGGAAGGCGCAGGATACCAACAGCAGGTTTGCGGTCCCGAGCGGCGCGGCGAGCAATGCGGTGAGCGTCGGGCCCGCGAGCGCGCCGCAGCTGCCGCCGGCCGAAAGAAAGCCGAAAAGGCGCCCCGCCTGCTCCGGGCGGAACAAGTCGACCATGAGACTCCAGAAGAGCGACACCACGAACAGATTGAAGACACTCACCCAGACGAAGAAGGCGCGCGCCACCGCGGGCGGCGCCACGCCGACTGCGAACAGGGCGTAGAAGACGAGCACGTTGACGACGAAGAAAAGATAGGTCCAGGGAACGAGGCGCCGGCGCGGCAGACGCGCCGCCGCCCAACCGAAAAGGGGGGCCGCTCCTAGCATGGCCGCGAAGGTCGCCGAAAAGAGCCAGGGAAGGTTTTCAACCCCGCCCTGCACGCCCATCTCGTCGCGCAGCGGCCGCAGGACGTAGTAGCCGCACAGGACGAAGAAGAAGCAGGCGAACGACCACAGCGACGCGGCGACCTCGCCCCGGTCGATCCGGACGATGCGGTTCAGCGCGGCGTACGCGAAGCCCAGCGGCGGCTCGACGAATTGATCATTCGGGCCAATCGTATCAAATGGCTTCCCCAGGAAAGCGGCCGAAGGCAGCGGTAAAAAGTCACACTTTTCCTGGCATCGGTCTTGCTCCTACTGTGATGCACGGAGAACGGATAGCGGATGTTGGAGTGGACCGGCAGCTCGAGAACGATGTTGTCGCCCAGCCAACATCCTTGAGGAACAACCGACAAGAGAAGGAGGACTGCGATGAGCACACGTAGAGTTCTGATACTGGCTTCGATGGTCGCGCTGCTGTTCTCGCCGGCTGTGTTCAGCGCCGACACGGCGTCCGACGCCATGGACAATTCCTTCCAGGTCCTGGGCGAATCGCTGGACAGCGGCCTGGGCGACCTGTCGCCGAGCTATACGGCGGCCGAATTCCAACGCGACCGAGTTGCCGGCGAATCGCTGGACAGCGGCCTGGGTGCACTGTCGCCGAGCTATAAAGCGGCCGAATTCCAACGCTACCGAGTTGCCGGTGAATCTCTGGACAGCGGCCTGGGCGACCTGTCGCCGAGCTATACAGCGGCCGAATTCCAACGCTACCGCGTTGCCGGTGAATCTCTGGACAGCGGCTTGGGCGCGCTCGCGGCCAGCTACACGGCCGCGGAATTCCAGAAGAAGCAGCTCGTAGCCGCGCGCTGAGCGATCAAGTCCAAGTTTCCTCGGGGCCGGGCGGCGCCTCCAAACCGTCGCCTTCCCGCGAACCGGCTGGTAGCCCCTCATGGCGCCAGCCGTTCGATTTTCCAGGCGCCTCCCATCCTGCGGTAACACAGGCGGTCGTGCAGGCGGTCCTTGCGGCCCTGCCAGAATTCGAATCGTTCCGGAGCGAGGCGGTAGCCGCCCCAATGCGCCGGGCGGGGCGGCGAATCGCGCCAGCGCTTTGAGGCCTCTTCCAGGCCCGTCTCGAGCGCCTCGCGGCTCGCCACCGGCTCGCTCTGCGGGGAGACGATCGCCGAGAGCCGGCTTCCCAGGGGCCGGCTCGCGAAATACTCGTCGGACTCCGCCGCCGACACCCGCGCGACGCGGCCCTCGATGCCCACCTGGCGCTCCAGCTCCGCCCAGCAGAAAAGGAGCATCGCCTGCGGGTTTTCCTCGAGCTCGCGGCCCTTGCGGCTGCGGTAGTGCGTGTAGAAGACGAAGCCGAGCGCGTCGAAGCCCTTCAGCAGCACGGCGCGCGCGGAAGGGCGCCCCTTTTTCGTCGCAGTCGCCAGCGTCATCGCATTGGGCAGGGCGATGCCGGATTGCAGAGCCTCGTCGAACCAGTTGCCGAACTGCGCAAGCGGATCGGCATCGAGATCTTTTTCATGCAGACCGGCACGCATGTATTCCTGACGCAGGGCGGCGAGATCCATTGCGGGAATTCTACGACCTACCTGTGGCGGCGCGCATACAAGCCGCCGAGGGAGAGCAGCAGCGCCGTCGCCCAGAAGACGGGGAGCATTCCGCCCAGTGCCGTGCCGAGTGCTCCGAACAGGAGCGGCATCGCGATCTGGCTCATGTTGACGAGACTCATGCGCACGCCTATCGCTTCGCCGACGCGGCCGGCGGGCGCCGTGTTATGGAGTAAGGACATGACCATCGGTTGCGACATCCCGAGCCCCAGACCGAGCAGGAAGGCGACCGCCATTAGGAAGCTCGCGCGCTCGAGCAACGGAAACAGGAAAAAGGCCGCTGCTGCCGTCGCCAGGGACACCGTAAGGAGCGGCCACGCCGTCAGCCGCCGCGAGATCGCAGGCAGAAGCCCCCGGATGACGAAGGTCGCCATGGAAAACGAGCCGAGCACCAGGCCGATGCTCGACGCCGACAATCCGATGCGCGAGCCGTAGATCGGAATCGCGAAGGTAAACATGTCCCACGCCGCAGCCAAGAGGCCGCTCGCGACAAAAACATGACGGAGCACGCGGTGGCGCAGGAGATCGACGACGCTGCGGCTCGGGTCGGGCAGCGCATTGGCGTGCGGCCGCGGGAGGCGCAGCTTGTTCAGTCCCAGCACGGCGATCGGCAGCAGCGGAAATGCGGCGAATGCCCCGAAGGTCGCGATGTGGCCGAATGCGTCGATTCCGAATCCAGCGAGCATCGGGCCCACGAAACCCGATACCGAAAATCCCAGCGCCGCGAGACTGAAGGTCATGGGGCGATCCTCGGGCAGTCCGATGTAGCCGATGATGTTCTGAGCGGCGACCTGGTACATCATGAAGCCCGAGCCGATCAGCACGCTCGTAAGATGGAGCGCCGTCAGCGTCGGCCACAGGTAGGGGACCAGCGCGCCGAGCGCGATCGCGACCGATCCGATGAGCATGGGCACTCGAGAGCCGATGCGGTCGATCAGGCGTCCCATGCTGATTGCCGAGAGCATCGGCAGCAAGGCGTACAGGGCCATCAGCACACCGACCGTGAACGGAGTCGCGTGCAGGTGAATGGCATAGAGCGATACCGACACGCGCATCCCGGCGAACACGCAGTGGTTGAGCAGGGTGATGAAGATGAGGAAATAGAGCGTGCGCACGCCGGGTTTTCCCTTCCCGGCGCGGGATCGCCGGGAAAGCTTCTTAAGCTGGGGATTCTACGCGAACGTTGACGCTCCCCGAGCTGCCTGCCAAGATGGTCGGACTCGGACGGTCGTCATCGGGGAGAGTGTTCATGAAAAGAAATTGGGTCCGGTGCTGCGCGATCGCAGCGACGCTTGCGTTGTCGTGCGCGGCCGGCGCTGCCGACGCTCCCAAGCGTGCGAGCGCAGGCAAATCGCCCGCCAAACAGCAGCTCGAGCGCGGCCGCTACGTGGTGATGATCGGCGGCTGCAACGATTGCCATACCGATGGGTACGCCCCGAGCGGTGGAAGGGTTCCTGAAAAGGACTGGCTCCTCGGCAGCGGTCCGCTCGGCTTTCGCGGGCCGTGGGGGACGACCTACGCGCCCAACCTGCGTCTTACCGCGTCCACGATGACCGAGGCGGACTGGGTGAAATACGCGAAGACCTTGAAGACTCGGCCGCCCATGCCCTGGTTCAACGTGAATGCGATGAGCGAAGGCGATTTGCGGGCGATGTATCGATTCATCGGCAGCCTGGGTCCGGTCGGCAGTCCGGCGCAAGCTTACGTGCCTCCCGACAAGCAGCCGGATCCGCCCTACATCCAGTGGCCCGCGCCGCCGAAATGACAGCCGCGCCGCGGCCGTCATTCTGAGCGAAGCGAGGATCTACTTAGAGCGCTTCGAAGTAGTCCGACATTCTTTTCCGCATCGCCTCGTCAGGCAGCGGCCCGGAGCGGGCGCCCAGATTGTCCGCCACGTGCTTGGGATTGCGCGTTCCGGGAATGGCGCAGGTCACCGCGGGATGTCCGAGGATCCATTTCAGGAAGAACTGCGCCCAGCTCGCGCAGCCGATCTCCCGGGCCCACGCGGGCAGCGGTTCGCCGCGTACGCGGCGGAACATCGCCCCTTCGGCGAAGGGCCGGTTGACGATCACCGCGGTGCGGCTGTCGGCCGCGGCGGCGAGCAGGCGCCGACCGGCCTCGGGCTCTGCGAGAGAGTAGTTCACCTGGACGAAGTCGATGTCTCCCGGCCGGATGATTTTTTCAAGGTCCGCATGCGCCCCGGCGTGATAGTGGGTCACGCCGAGGTAGCGGACGCGGCCGGCGCTCTTCCATTCGCGCAGCGTCGCAAGATGCGTGGGCGCGTCCACCAGGTTGTGCACCTGCATCAGGTCGAGGCGTTCGACCCTGAGCTTCCGTATCGACTCCTCCATCTGACGGATGCCCGCCTGCCTGCCGCTCGTCCAGACCTTGGTTGCGACGAAAAGCTTGGCCTTGACGCCGAGCGCCGCTGCGAGCTCGCCGGTCACGGACTCGGAGGAGCCGTACATCGGCGAGCTGTCTATCACGCGACCGCCCAGCTCGACGAAGACCCTCAGGGTCTCCTCGGCCTGCGCCTTCTCCTTCGCATCGGAGACGACGTCGAACACCTGCCAGGTACCCAGGCCGACCGCCGGTATGGCTTCGCCGGTCTTAGGCACGCGCCGCGCGAGCGGTCCGTTCGCCGCGGATGATCCTTGAGGCATGAGCAGGGCTCCCAACGCGCAAGCACCGGTTCGAAGAAAGTCGCGCCGCGCAGAATCCGTTTTCATCAGAGCCGAATCCTAGGCAATCGGGAACAGGCTTGCAAATGGAGCACCGTTCCGGCACCGGGAACGGGTCCGCGGCTCTTTAGCGGGGCGCAGGCCGGCGTTGCGCGTGCGCCGGAGGCGTCATACCATTCGGCGCACGGCAGAGGACGATGGAAAAGCACAATTACGACGCCGGCCTGCCCGCGACGAATGCGCCCTTCAACCTGTGCGTGCGCCACGGCGACCTGATCTTCATTTCCGGCCTGCCGCCGTTCGACGAGACGTTTTCCCGGGCGGTGCGTGAGGCTCGGGAACAGGGGCGTCCGATTCCGCCTTTTCCGAATCCGCCTTTCGCCGAGCAGGTGCGCCTGGTGATGGACAACATGAAAAGGCTGGTCGAAGCGGCTGGCTCGAACATGGATTGCCTGCTGAAGGTCATCGTGTGGCTGCGCGATCAGCGCGACGCCGAGGAGTTCGATCGGATCTACCGCACGTATTTCTCGGGCCGCGAGGCGCTGCCCGCAAGGACTCGCATCCAGGCCGGGCGCACCCCGATGGACTGCGGGCTCGAAGTCGAGGCGATCGGCTACGTACCGAGGAAGCTCACGCATAGGACCGCTCGGCGGCGCAAGGCGGGCCGCTCGGTGAGAAGAAAATAAGACAAGTCCGCAAATAAAGCCAACCAGAGGAGAGAATCATGGGGAAGCATTTTGTGAGGTCCGTCACCGCGCTTGCGGCCCTCGGTGTCGCGCTCGCCGGTCAGGCGCTGGCGCAGAACAAGGCCGAGAAGCGCAACATGGAGCTCGTCGGCTACCACGATCTCCAGGGGCGCAGCGCCTATCAGCCGGTCGTTCACAGGCAGGGGAACCGCTGGATCGCCTATGTCGGCCACCACGGCGACAAGCTGCTGAACCCGCTCACGGGAAACAAGGAGCACAACGGCACCTCCATCGTCGATGTGACCGATCCGAAGAAACCCGTCTACCTCGCCCACATTCCCGGCGAGCCGGGATTGGCGGAAGCGGGCGGAGCGCAGATGGTGCGCGTGTGCGACGGCAGCGAGCTGCCCAAGGGCGACAAGGCCAAGGTGTACCTGCTTCGCACGTTCGGCAATGCCGCGCACGAGATCTGGGACGTGACCGATCCGGCGAAGCCGGCGTTGCTCACCACGATCGTCAAGGGCTTGAAGGGGACTCACAAGAACTGGTGGGAGTGCGACAGCGGCATCGCCTACCTGGTCTCCGGGATCGAAGGCTGGCGCGTGCGGCGCATGACGCAGGTGTACGACCTCTCCGACCCCTTGCATCCGGTCTTCATCCGCAATTTCGGCCTGCCCGGGCAGCAGCCGGGAGCGACCGGTCCGACGCCGGCCGATCTGCACGGCCCCATCTCCACCGGCCCCAAGGGCAACCGCATCTATTTCGGCTACAGCACGAACAAGGACGGGGTGCTGCAGATCGTCGACCGGGAGAAATTGCTCAACGGACCCAAGGAGCCGACCGAGCAGAACCTGCTCTATCCGCAAGTAGGCAGGCTCGACCTGCAGCCCACGAACGGCGCGCATACGACGCTGCCCCTGATGCGCATGCCCCTTCCCGAGTTCTCGAAGGACGCGCAAGGCGCCGTGGGCGATTTCGTGATGATCGTCAACGAGCAGATCGTCAACGAGTGCCGTGAGACGCGCCAGAGGGTCTGGATCGCGGACGTGACGGCCGAGGCCATGCCGTTCAACGTGTCGAATTTCAACGTTCCGGAGGCGAGCGGCAATTTCTGCTCCCGCGGCGGCCGCTTCGGCGCGCATTCGCCGAACGAAAACCAGCCGCCGATGTACGCGAAGCGCCTGGTGTTCGTCGCCTGGTTCAACGCGGGGGTGCGCGCGATCGACATCCGCGACCCCTATCAACCGAGGGAGGTCGGCTATTACATTCCCGCGAAGACCGGCAAGACCGACAAGCGCTGCGTGAAAATGCCCGACGGCGCCGAGCGCTGCAAGGTCGCGATCCAGACCAACAACCTCGAGGTCGACGACCGCGGCTACATCTACATCGTCGATCGCGCGAACACCGGGATGCACATCCTGCAGGTCACCGGTGCCGCCCGCGAGATCGCGAAATTCTGAAGAAACCGTGGCCGGGAAAAGCGTGCTCGCGCGGCTGGACCGAGCGGTCGACGATTTCTCGCGACGCACGCGGTATTTCCGCGAGGAGTTGACGAAGGGCCGTGCGCGCATGTTCGTCATGCAGCACCGGCTCAACACGCGCCAGCGCAATTCCGTGCTGAAGCTCAAGGTCGCGACCAACTGCCCCGATTGGGATACGCGCATCGGCATCATACGGGCGTGCAGCGAGGAGGTGATCGCCGACCACGAGCACGGCGGCGGATGGGCCCACTGGGAGATCCTGGAAGATCTGGGAACGCGAATCGGCCTGAAGCGCAGCGAGATCCGCGCGGCGACGCCCATTGCCACGACGCAGCTCGCCTGGGTCGCCTGGGAGGGCCTGATGGCCAACCGACACTGGCTGGAAGGCGTCGTCGCCAACACCTGCGCCGAACGCGCGAACGTCCCCGGCTACGGCACCGGCATCATGAAGAAACGCGGTTGGTTCGGCCTGGAGCGGCATCGCTGGGGAAAGCTGTTCAAGCTCTCCGACGATGATCTCGAATTCTTCGAGCTGCACGAAGAGGCCGACATCGAGCATTCCGACGCGGGCTGGCGCGCGGTCGAGCGTTTCGCCAAGCAGCTGCACATGGAGGACGCCGTCGTCGCGGCGTGCGAGAAAAATCTCCAGGTGTGGGAAATATATCTGAACGGCATCGGTGATGCGGGCGATCGGCTCCGGTGAATACAGTCATGTTTCGCTGTCTAATCCTGCTGCTCGCAGTCTTCCTCATCCAGGACGCGGCCGCGCAATACCCCTCGCGCCCGATCCGGCTGCTCGCTGGATTCCCGCCCGGCGGCGGCCCGGACATCGTGGCGCGGCTTCTTGCGCCCAAGCTCTCCGAGGCGCTCGGCCAGCCGGTGGTGGTCGAGAACCGCGTCGGCGGCACCGGCACCCTCGCCGGGGAAGCCGTGGCGAAGTCGCCCCCTGACGGTCACACGCTGCTGGTCGGGCACGACGGCCTGTTCGTGATCAATCCGCATCTGTACAAGGAGATGCCGATCGATCCGCTGAAGGATCTCGCCCCGGTGGCTAGCCTCGTCTCGAACGGCTTTTTCCTCGCGATCAATCCCTCGGTTCCCGCGCGCGACTTCGTCGAGTTCATCGAATACGCGCGGCGCGCCGATCCGCCGTTGCAGTACGCCTCGGGCGGCAACGGCAGCCAGCACCATCTCACGATGGAGCGCTTGAAGGCGCGCGCCGGCTTCAAGGCGGTCCACGTTCCGTACAAGGGCGGTACGCCTGCGACCACGGCGACCGTCGCGGGAGAGGTATCGGCGATGATGTCGGGCACCTCGACTGCGGGACAGATACGCGCGGGGCGCCTGCGCGCCATCGCCTACACCGGTCCGCAGCGCTCGCGCGTGCTGCCCGGTGTGCCTGCCATCGCCGAGTTCTATCCGGACTTCGTCATGGTGCAGTGGTACGGGCTGTTCGCGCCGGCCGGAACGTCCGACGCCGTGACCGCGCGGCTGCGAGCGGAGACGAACAAGATACTGGCGCTTCCGGACGTGAAGGAAAGGCTTTCGAACGCCGGCGGCGTCGAGTCCTGGATCACCAGCCCCGAGGAGTTCGCCGCGCAGATCCGCAGCGAATACGCGACCTACGGAAAGCTGGTGAAGCAGGTCGGCGCCAAGATCGATTGATGCCGGCATGAAAGCCCGACTCTGGTCGTCCGCGGCGCTCGGTCTACTGTGTGCGGTCGCGTCCGCTCAGCAGGCCGAACGGCACGACATGGAGCTCGTCGGCTTCCACGACCTGCAGGGCCGCAGCGCCTACCAGCCGCTCATACACA
>CAYQVE010000063.1:0-14083 GCA_964420785.1 uncultured Enterobacteriaceae bacterium
GGATGGAGAGCGGCTAACGCCGCGCTCCATCCCCATGCCTTCGCGGAGCGGAGGCCCTGCAAGAGTGCTGCGTCGCCATGTTGCCTGGGTGGCCGGGCTAGCCGAGTAAAGGGGGAAACCGGGGCCGCGGCCCCTTCAAAGGCCGGAAACGGGGCTACGAAACCCAGCACCTGGACGCTGGCCACCGCCGTCAGGTCGGACCCGAACCCGAAGAACCTGGGCGGGTTGGGCGGAGGGAGGAATCCCTTGTTCGGGCGTTTTCGACCTTCAGCGATGCCGCGCTGGACACCCTTGCTTTCGACTTGCCCTCGGAAGGGCGCGTCTCTGGCGGGTTCGGGTTGAGGCGCTTCTTCAACGACGAGCCGCGGCAGCCCCACAGCGGCTTGGACATCGCGGCTCCGGAGGGAACGCCGATCGCCGCGCCAGCGGCGGGCACCGTGATCGAGATCGGCGATTATTTCTTCAACGGCCTCACCGTTGTCCTCGACCACGGCCAGGGCCTAGTCACCATGTACAACCATCTGAGCCGCATCGATGTTGCGAAGGGCGCCCGTGTCGCGCGCGGCGAGAGAATCGGCGCGGTCGGCCAAACCGGTCGGGTGACCGGCCCGCACCTGCACTGGTCGGTCAGCCTCAACAACGCGCGCGTCGATCCAGCGCTTTTTCTTTCGAGCGAAGTCCGCAAGCAGGACTCCATGGGGCTGCGTCCTGCCGCGCTTGGTGGCGCGTCGTCGGAGTCCGCACCGATTCATTGCAGTGAGTAGCCACTCCATGAGCCTGCCAGGTGACGCCACAAGCACGACCGATTTGGCTCCGTCGCGTCCCGATACCTTGTTCGTCGAGGCAGAGGGTGGATCGCCCTCCGAATTTCGTTTATTCACTCATTTCCAACCGATTTTCAGTCTCGCCCATCGCAGGCCTGTGGGCTACGAGGGCTTGATCCGCGGGACCGATTCGAATGGAAAGGCCTATTTGGCGACGGAACTGCTGGCAAAGGCGCCAGCGGGCGTGCCGCGCATGCAGCTCGATCGCCAGTGTAGGGCACTGCACGTGCGCAACTTCCGGCGGCTGGGTGATGAGGACACCTGGCTCTTCCTGAACGTCGACCCGTACATCGCGGTCCAGGGTCTTCGGTTCGGCTCGTTTGCCCAGATGCTCGAGGAGAACGGACTGCCCGCGCACCGGGTGGCCGTGGAGCTGATCGAGACGCCGTTCGATGACGAGAAGCGCCTGGTCGCCGCCGTCGAACACTACCGCACGATCGGCTGCCTTATCGTGATCGACGATTTCGGCGCGGGGTACTCCAACTTCGACCGCATCTGGCGGCTGAAGCCGGACATCGTCAAGATCGACCGCGAAATGACGCGCCGCGTGACGGTCGAGCCGCTTGCGCGACGCATGTTCGCCGGGATCATCTCGGTGCTGCACGAGTCGGGCGCGCTCGTGTGCGTTGAAGGAATCGAGACCGAGGCCGAGGCGCTTTGCGCGACCGACGCGGACGCCGACCTGGTGCAGGGCAATTACTTCGCTTTGCCGGCGGCGCAGCTGCAGCCGGAGCACGCCTGCGACGACCTTTTTGTGCGGCTCTTCAGGAATTTCCGCCTCGAGACCGCCGAATTCTACGACCTGCGGCGCGAGCGGCTGCAGCCTTACATCGCGGCGCTCGCGGATGCGGTGCTCGCGTTGTCCGCCGGTGCGGATCGCGAGAGCGCCGTGCGGGCGCTCCTCGATCTCGATTGCACCGAGCGCTGCTATCTGGTTGCGGCTGACGGCTCTCAGATCGGCGCGAGCGCGGAAACCGAGCGTAGCTTGGCCGCGCGCGACCGGCGCCTGACACCCATACGGCCCGTCACGGGCACCAACTGGCAGACGAAGCCCTTCTTTCGTCGAGCGATCGAAGCGCCGGGAAAGGTCCAGATCACGCGCCCCTACCTATCTGCCACCGGCCCGAAGTTCTGCGTCACCCTGTCCTACGCCCTCTCCCTGAACGCGTCGTATCACGTGCTCTGCGTGGATCTCGATTTCGCGGCCCTCGCGGGCGATGACCTCGCCTTCGGTCTCACCAAGCTGCCGCTCTAGGCGCTCGCCCGCCGCTCTCGCGAACCCGCCCGATCCGAGACTTATTTCACGCGGCCTCCCTTCGTAGGGACGCGTCATATGGCATACTCGGCTTCCTTTTGTCGGTAACGAAAATTCCGCGGACTTGCCGGGCGCCGTGAACATGGTGGATCTTTCTCCGCCTCTTCTTCTTGACAAGTACTACTCGCAAGGAGAACGCGGCGAGCGCGACGAGTTCAGGCTGTCCAGCCACTTCCAGCCGATCTACAGCCTCGCACATCGCCGCCCCGTCGGTTACGAAGGCCTGATTCGCGCCGTCCATTCCGCGAGCGGAAGGCGCGTCGAGCCTCTTGAGCTGTTCAGCAAAGCGCCTCACGGCGAGGAGAGGATCCGCCTCGATCGCCAATGCAGGGCCCTGCATGTTCGGAACTTCCAGCAGCTCGGCAACACGCGCAGCTGGCTGTTTCTCAACGTCGATCCGCAGGTCGCCTCGGAAAGTCTCCGGCACGGGCCTTTCTTCCTGAAGATGCTGCAGTCGAACGGATTTCCGACGCACCGGGTGGCGGTGGAGCTGATCGAGACGCCGTTCGAGGACGAGGCCCACCTGGGTGCCGCGGTCGAGCACTACCGCAGGCTCGGCTGTCTCATCGTGATCGACGATTTCGGCGCGGGGTACTCGAACTTCGACCGCATCTGGCGGTTGAGGCCGGACATCGTGAAGATCGACCGGGAGATGACGCGCCGCGTGACAATCGAGCCGCTCGCGCGGCGCATGTTCACCGGTATCATCTCGGTGCTGCGCGAGGCGGGCGCCCTCGTATGCGTGGAAGGAATAGAGACCGAAGCCGAGGCGGTTTGCGCGATCGACGCCAACGCCGACCTGATGCAGGGCGACTATTTCGCACCCGGAAGCGCCACGCTGCCGCCGGAGAACGCGCGCAGCGACATGTTCGCCCGCCTGATCGCGAGCCACCGCGCCGATTTCGCCGAATTCCAAAAGCGTCAGCACTCCCGGCTCGTGCCTTACCTTGCCGCGCTCAAGAATGCGGTACAGGACCTCTCCTTCGGCGCCAAGTTCCAGCCGGCCGTGCAGGGGCTGCTGAAGCTCCCCAGCGCGCAGCGCTGCTATCTGATCGGCAGCGACGGACTGCAGGTCGGCGCGAACGTGGACGCGGAACGCAGCGTGTATTCACACGACCCCCGCTTCGAGCTGATGCAGCCCACGGAGGGCACGGACTGGCAGACCAGGCCCTACTTCCGCCGCGCGATCGAGACCCCGGGAAACGTCCAGATCACGCGGCCCTATCTGTCGGTCACGGGCCCAAAGCTCTGCGTGACCCTTTCGTTCGCTTTCGAGGCTTCCGACGGGTCGCAGCAGGTGCTCTGTGTCGATCTGGACTTTGCCGAGCTCGCGGGCAAGGACGTCGCGTACGGCGTGAGCAGCCTGCACACTTGAGACCCGCCCGGGCCGCGACGATGCCCGCGGAAATCGGCGTACCATGATTACTGCAGTCCAACAACAAAGGAGGAGCGATGAAACCGGAGCTGAATCTGCTGGTGTGGTCCGTTGTTCTGACTGTTGTGCAGATGCTGGTCGCGGCGCAGGCGGCGTTCAACAAGGTGGGTCTCATGACGCTCGTGGGCAACCGCGAAGGCATGCCCGAGATCACCGGCTGGGGAGGCCGCGCGTCGCGCGCGCACTGGAACATGCTCGAAAACCTGGTGCTGTTCGCTTCGCTCGTGCTGGTGGCGGTGGTGGCGGGCAAGACGAACGACATGACGCTGCTCGGCGCACAGCTCTTCTTCTGGGCCCGGCTCGCCTACGCGGTGATCTACGTCGCGGGAATCATCTGGGTCCGCACGCTGGCCTGGCTGATATCCGTGGTCGGCCTCGTACTTATCTTCGCGCAACTCGTCAAATAGAAGGCCTGCCCGCGGCACGCGCCTCTCGGGGCGCGGGCCGTGCGGCAAAATGCACGCCCCTTTCCTCAATTCGGAAGCCTCCATGAACATCTCCATGTACCAGGCAAGCGCTCCGCGCCTTGTCAATACGCTCAAGAACCTTTCCGCCATCCTCGACAAGGCCCAGGCCCACGCCGAAGCGAAAAAGATGGAGCCGACCGTATTGACACACTGTCGCCTTTACCCGGACATGTTTCCAATGAAGCGGCAAGTGCAGATCGCCTGCGATACCGCCAAGGGCGCGGTGGCGCGCCTGGCCGGCGTGGAGGTGCCCAAGCACGAGGACACCGAAGAGACCTTCGCCGAGCTCAAGGCGAGGATCGCGAAGACCGTCGATTTCATTCAAAGCATCAAGCCCACCCAGATCGACGGCAGCGAGGAGAAGAACATCCACCTCAAACTGGGGCCCCGCGAGGTCGACTACAAGGGAATGCAGTACCTGCTCGGCTTCGCCCTGCCGAACTTCTACTTCCACGTCACGACCGCTTACGACATCCTGCGCCACAACGGCGTGGAGCTCGCGAAGCGCGACTACATCGGCAATCCGTAGCGGGCTTGCCGCGCTAGTCGTTGCGAGCGGCGATGAACCTCGCCCGATCGCCCACCGCGCCCAAGAGCGACACCGCGAAATCCGGGCTCGCCCTGATCAGGTCGAGGAAGGTGTTCCTGCCGATCGCGAGCAGTCCGCAATCCGTTTCCGAGATCACCGTGGCGAGGCGCGGGGTACGGTCGACCAGAGCCATCTCACCGAACACGCCTCCCGGTCCGATTTTTTCCACGAGCTTGTCCCGGATGGAAACGGCAAGGCGGCCCTCGAGCACGACGTACATCAGCACCCCCGTCTGGCCTTCCTTCACGATCACCTTGCTGCGCTCGTAGCGCACCGTTGTCTGCGCGAGCGCCCGCGCGAGAATGGCGAGCGCGGATTTGTCGAATACCGCGGATTCCTTCATCCTGCCCGCTCCAGGGGCGCTGACCGGATTCCGCCGGCCGAGCGCATCGCGGATGCGGCGGATCATGACGCTCATCAGCATGAGCGCGAACTCTGGTCTCTTCCGCAGCGCGCCTTGGAACTGGCCGTCATCGAGCCCGATGAGGCGGCAGGGAAGGTTCGCGACCGCCGTTGCGCTCCGGGGCATATCGCTGATCGACGCCAACTCTCCGAAGATCTCGCCTTTCCCGACCTTGGCGATGACCTTGTTCTTGGCGATCAGGCTGACCTCGCCGTCCAGGAGCAGATACATCTTGTCGCGCCGGAGCAGGAGCCGGCTGCCTTTTTCGTTTTCGGCGAAAATCGTCGCGCCCTTGGCGACGGTTTCCGTCTTGCCCGAGGAGCTGAAAAACTCCGTCGCCATGGCGGGGTCGTAGATCGAAGTCTTCGGGGGCTCGACGGGCTTCGTGAAATCCAGTTCACTCATGCGGTTTCCTCCAGCCTGGTCTGTTCAGCGCTCCGGGCGAGCACCGCGCCGGGTTTCAATCCACTCTCGCGCCGGATGCGCTGATCACCTTCGCCCACTTCTCGATCTCGCTCCTGATGTGGGCCGCGAATTGTTCGCGGCTCCCGCCGATCGGCACCAGGCCGTCGTTCGTCATCCGTGCTTTCATGTCCGAGGTTTGCATGATATTCGCAACTTGCGCGTTGAGCAGGGCGAGCACCTCGCGCTGCGTTCCGGCCGGCGCGAGCAGGCCGTACCACTGGCTGGATTCGTAGCCCGGAAGACCCCCTTCCGAAACAGTCGGCAGGTCCGGCATCGCCTGCAGCCGCTCGCGGCTCGTGACCGCAATCGCGCGAAGGCGGCCCGCCGCGACGTGTCCGCCCGCATTGATCGCGGGGAGGAACATGACCGGCGCCTCGCCCGCAAGCAGGCCGATCATCGCCGGACCCGAGCCCCGATACGGAACGTGCACCAATTGCACATCCGCCATCACGTTGAAGAGTTCGCCCGCGAGATGCGGCGTGCTGCCCGAGCCTGAGCCTGCAAACCCGATTCGCCCGGGCCGCGACCTCGCAAGAGCGATGAGCTCCTTGACCGACCTGACCGGTAGCGACGGATGCACGACGAGCAAGTTGGGTCCGAGGGCCATCAGGCTGATCGGTTCGAAGTCCTTCACCGGGTCGTACGGGACGCTCTTGTAGAGGCTCGGGTTGGTGACGAAGCCCGCGCCCGTAAACAGCAGCGTGGTGCCGTCGTTCGCCGATTTCGCGGCGGCTTCCGTCCCGATGTTTCCGTTCGCGCCCCCGCGGTTTTCGATCACGAAGGGTTTGCCGAAGCTCTCGGCCAGCTTCTGGGCGAGGATGCGCCCCGCGGCGTCGACGCCTCCACCAGCCGGAAACGGGAGGATGACGCGCACCGGGCCCTTGGGATAGGAATGTTCGGCGCCCGTCGAACGTTGTGCGAGCGCGGAACACACGGCGAAAAGCAGGGCGATCGCCGCGATCGCGCGTGCCGGGTTCATTTCCTGGCTTCCTGGATTGCCCGCCAGACGTTCTGGGGCGTGGCGGGCATGGCGATGTCGCGCACGCCCAAGCCGGCGAGCGCGTCGACGATGGCGTTGACGACCGCGGCGGGTGCGGGCGTAGTCGCGCCTTCACCCGCCGCCTTGATTCCGAGCGGGTTGGTCGGCGAAAGGACTTCCACGATCTCGGCGCTGAATGAGGGCAGGGTATCCGATCTGGGAATGGCGTAGTCCATCAACGACCCGGTGTGGGGCTGCCCCGTTTCCGGGTCGACGTGGTAGATCTCAGAGATCGCCTGGCCGATCCCCTGGGCTGCGCCGCCGTGCGTCTGGCCGTGAACGATCAGGGGATTGATGCAGCGACCGACGTCATCGACCGCAGTGAACCGCGTGATGTCGACCGCGCCTGTTTCGGGGTCGACCTCGCACTCGCAAATCGCGCAGCCGTTCGGGAATACCGGATCGTGCATTTCGTTGTCGGCGATGACGGCGAGTCCGCCCGACAATTCCTTGGGCAGGAGGGCTTCCGCCGAGTCTCGCGCCAATTCCAGAAGGCCGTACGCCCTGAGCGCGTGCGGCGCAGAGAAACGCCCGTCGGCGAAACGTACCTCCGCTGCGCCAGCCTCCAGCATGTGGGCCGCGATTTTCTTCCCCTTTTCGATCAGTTCCTTTGCGGCCAGGAAGAAAACGGTCGCCGCGTGGCGCATCGAGCGGCCGGAATGCGAGCCGCCGCCTACGCTCACCACGTCGGTGTCGCCGACGAGGATATCGATCGCTTCCACGGGTACGAACAATAGCGAAGATACCACCTGTGCGAAGCTCGTTTCGTGACCCTGCCCCGAAGGCTGCGTGCCGATCACGACCCTCACGCGTCCCGCGGGAGTGACGGTGATCTCGGCGCGCTCCTTGGGTGAGCCGATCGAGGATTCGACGTAGTTCGAGAGACCGCGCCCGAGAAGCCTGCCGCGCGCGGCGGCGCTCTGGCGGCGGGCTTCGAAACCGCTCCAGTCGGCGATCCGCATCGCGAGATCCATGTTGGCCTCGTAGGTGCCGCTGTCGTAGGTCATACCCACCGCGTTCCGGTAGGGCATCGCTTCCGGGCGGACGAGGTTCTTTCTGCGCAGGTCGATCCGGTCCATGCCGAGCTCCGCGGCAGCCGTGTCGATCAGGCGCTCGATCGCAAAGTTGACCTCGGGCCGTCCGGAGCTGCGATAGGGATTGGTCGGCGCCGTGGTCGTGAAGACGGCGCGGCTCCTCAGGGTTGCGGCGGGAATGTCGTAGCAGCCGGTGATGAGTCCCGATCCCTTGGAGAGGGGCGAGAGCGACACGCAACGCGCGCCGACGTTGGAAAGGTTGGAGGCGCGCATCGCGAGAAATTTTCCATCGGCGCGAAGCGCGAGCTCGACTTCCGTCACGAGGTCCCTCCCCTGGTAATCGGAGAGGAAGGCTTCGGATCGCGAGGCGGCAAACTTCACCGGACGGCCGAGCTTGCGGGACGCCCAAAGCACGAGGCCATATTCCACGTACACGCGATTCTTCGATCCGAAGTTGCCGCCGACGTCGCGGGAGATGACGCGCAGCTTTGTAGGCTCGATCCCGAGAAGCGAGGCGAGGTCATTCTTGCAGCGAACGGCGCCGCCGCTTCCGGCGTAGAGCGTGTATCGGCCGGTGCGCGCGTCGTAGGATGCAAGCGCCGCGCGCGGCTCGAGCGCAACCGCAGTGCATCGCCCGATGTGAAATT
Source organism: uncultured Enterobacteriaceae bacterium (assembly GCA_964420785.1). Classification (GTDB taxonomy): domain Bacteria; phylum Pseudomonadota; class Gammaproteobacteria; order Burkholderiales; family SG8-39; genus VBDM01. Next base: position 8,219 of record CAYQVE010000063.1, read on the forward strand.
TCATCTTGATGACGTGGCCGGCTTCGGCGAACGCCCGATCGGTCGCCTCGCGGTCTCCGAAATGGGTGTCCACGATGACGTTGCCGGGCACCTCGTCCCACGCGAGCGGGGCTCCTTCTTCGAGGGCGCGCTCGGAGTGCGTGACCCAAGGCAGCTCCTTATACTCGACCTCAAGGGCCTCCACCGCGTCGAGCGCTTCGTCCCTCGTTTCGGCGACGACCATCGCGACGGCTTCGCCCACGTGGCGCGCCTTGTCTGCCGGCAGCAGCCAATGCGGACCTTCGAAGATCCTGCCGCCGCCGGGCCCCGTGAGCTTCATGTCTTCCCGGGTGGAGGGGAGGGGTTTGTGCGGAATCGGGCCGAGGCGGTCGGCCGCGCAGTCCGCGCCGCAGTACGCGCCGAGAACACCCGCCATCGCCCGCGAGCGGGCGGAGTCGACGCGGAGAATGCGCGCGTGCGGATAGGGCGAGCGCGCTATGGCGGCGTACGCCTGCCCGGCGAGGTTGAAGTCGTCGCTGAACCGTCCGGCCCCTGTGAGCAGGCGCAGGTCTTCCGTGCGCGGCAACGGTCGGCCGATTGCGCCGGCCTCGACACCTGGCCCGCTCGACTCGTTCACCGCCCATCTCCTCTTCCGTCAGGCGCCCAGATGCTTCCGGACGATGCGGACTATGACAAGATTTTGCTCGGCTGTCAGGGCCTGCCTCGACACGGCGTTGCGCAGTCGGGGTCAAGCCGCCGCAGTAGTCCGCGGTCGTTGTGAGGAACGGGCCCCGCCGCCTCAGAGGCCCGGTCAGCGCCGCAAAAGGGGGCGCCGGAAACGGCGCCTTGTCGACGCTGCGCGTCAATTATTGCCAAAATCCGGCTTCTGGGTTGCCGCATCCGGAATGCGCTTGCCGTGAAATTCGAGCTGTTTCATAATTGATATCAGAGATTTATTCTAGGGAGGCTCATCTGGCACGCAGCTTGCGGCGAATCCGGTCACTCTGCGCCGACTTGCTCCTCGGCGATCTAACAGGAAAGAGTGAGCCACATGCGAACAACCAATAACCGGCAGGCCGGGTTCACTATCGTGGAGCTCATGATAGTGATCATGGTAATCGGGGTGCTCGCCGCCATCGTCTTGCCGGGCGTCAGGGCCAATGCTGTGCGCGCGAGGATGTCGGAGGCGATTCTCGCATTGAGCCCCTGCAAGAACGCGGTCACGGAACTGTACAACTCCGGTGGCGATCCGCCCGGCCCCGGAAACTGGGGTTGCGAAGGGAGCAACATATCCGTATACGTGGATACGATCGACACCAACGACGTCGGCGTGATCAAGGCGTCGTTGCGGGGGTTTGGCGACCTGAGGATCGACTTCCACGATCTCACTTTGGCGCCGCTCGACAACACCGGAAATTTCCCGGCCCCAGGCGGGCTCGTTAGAACCTGGCGATGCGGCTCTCCTTCGGATTGGACCGGCACGAGCGTGCCCTCGCAATACCTCCCGGGCAATTGCAGAGGTTGACGAGCCGGGCGAGGCGGGGCCATCATCCCGCCTGCACGATGTAAGTCCCGCAAGCGAAAGGCCGTACCGCGGGCCTTTTCCCTTTCACCCCAACCAGCTGGAGAAGAAACATGTCCGTATGGCGTTCCGCGAGCCGATGCCTGTCAATCCTGATTTTTTCCGCGACCGCGGTCTGCGCCTTTGCCCAGGCACCGAGCGCCGAGTACACCCCGGAAGTCGGGCAATCGGGCAAGGATGTGGTATGGGTGCCCTCGCCGCAGGAACTGGTCGACAAGATGCTCGACATGGCGAAAGTCACGCCCAAGGATTACGTGATCGATCTCGGCTCGGGTGACGGCCGCACCGTGATCACCGCGGCGAAGCGGGGCGCGCGCGCACTCGGCGTCGAGTTCAATCCGGACATGGTCGCATTGTCCAGGCGCAACGCCGCCAAAGCCGGGGTGAGCGACAAGGCGACCTTCGTGGAAGCCGACATATTCCGCAGCGATCTGTCTCCTGCCACCGTGATCACCCTGTTCCTGTTGACGGACCTGAACCTCAGGCTCCGCCCGACGATCCTGACGCTCAAGCCCGGAACCCGCATTGTCTCGAACACCTTCAGGATGGGAGACTGGGAGCCTGACCAGACGGTCGAGCTCGGTTGCGATACGTATTGCACCGCCTACCTGTGGATCGTTCCCGCACGCGTCGAGGGTCGCTGGAAAACCGCCCGGGGCGAGCTGGCACTCAAGCAGGAATTCCAGAAGGTCTCCGGAACGCTCAATTCCGGAAATATCGCGGTGCCGATCTCCAGGGGCAATTTGAGCGGCGATCAAATCAGGTTCGTCGCTGCGGGCGCCGAATATCGCGGCCGCGTAAACGGAAACATGATCGAGGGAACAGTGAAGTCGGCAGGAAAATCGGCCGACTGGAAAGCCACGCGCTGACCCCGAGCACGCCCCGATTTCCGGGCAGCGCGCGGCGCATTACACCTCGCTTGGAATTCGCGGAGGAAAGTCGAGACGGGCTAGTCGATCTTGGCCCCGACAGCCTTCACGACCTCGCCGTACTTGGCGTACTCCGCGCGGATGAGCGCGGCGAATTCCTCGGGCGTGGAAATGAAAGGCTCGAGCCCGCCAACGCTGCGCACTTTTTCGCGCATGTCGGCGCCCGAGAGCAGCCGGTTGATTTCGCCGTGCAGCCGAGAGAGCACGGGCGCCGGGACTCCCGCGGCCGTGAAGATTCCGATCCACGCGGTAACCTCGAGGCCCGGAAAGAATTCGCTCAGGGTAGGAAGGTCGGGGAACGTCGCGGAGCGCTTCTTGCCCGCGACTGCGAGCCCGCGCAGTTTTCCCGCCTTGATATGCCCCGTGACGGAATTCCCGCCGAACATGACCGGTACTTCTCCCGCGAGCAGGGCGATGGTTGCGGGGCCGCCGCCCTTGTAGGGCACGTGGATGAGCTCGATGCCGGCGCGTGCTTTGAGCATTTCCATGGTGAGATGATGCTGGCTGCCGTTGCCGATCGAGGCGTAGGCGAGCGCCGGCTTCGCGCGGCGCGCGTATTCCAGGAATTCCTGAAGGTTCCTGACCGGCAACGCAGGGTTGCTCGAGAGCACCATCTGGGTCGTTACGAGCGTGGCGACCGGCGCGAGATCCTTCAGCGTGTCGACCGGCAGGTTCGCGTACAGGTGCGGGCTGATGACGATCTGGCTGTCCTGCCCAAGGAGCAGCGTGTATCCGTCGGGCGCGGCCCTTGCGACGAGCTCGCTCGATAGGTTGCCGTTGGAGCCCGGGCGATTCTCGACGACCACGGGCTGCCCGAGCCCCTCGCCGAGCCGGGGGGAGACCACGCGGGCAATCGTATCGGTGGCACCGCCCGGGGGATTGGGCACGAACAGACGAATCGGTCGGTTCGGGTATTGCGCCCAAGCCGCTGCGGCCCACAGCAACAGAAGGAGCGCCGCGGCGACGCCTGAAGAACGGCGAAAGCAATTCGTTCTCATGGTTTGGCTTTCATGCCTTGTCGTCAATCAGCGACATCAACCCTCGAGCTGAAGCAAGCTATGGAGTCAACCACGTCATTGTCGGATTTCTCCTGACATCAGTGATCCGTACACCTTCGTCGAAATTCAACAAATTGATACATTTTTGGTCGCTTCGTCTTTTATCGTGGAATAAATGTGCCAGATGTCTTGTATAGGGAAAACAATAGCACGAGGATGCACGCGGCTGATTGATAATGGTGCACGCCAGCCTGCTGGGGATTCCAGTGGCCATCACAGGAGATATATATCTGTAGCTTCGGTCACAGAGCTGCGTAGGGGGGTGCGACGGAGGAGACGGAGGGTATTCCTATTCTCTAATGACCAACGTCCGGACTCAATACAGAGAGGTCTACGCGCCCCGTACCGTCTCCAAGGCGCTGCTCAGAGCTCTCGTGGAGGCACTTGTCGACTTCAAGCCGGGGCTACCTACAAGGTCCAGGAAGATCAGGGCCAAGGCGATCAGCGCGGGAAAGGTCACCGAGCTAGAAGGGCCCGAGTCGTGGAAGGTAACCGATCCCCATTCCTTGGCCGACCTCGAGCACGTCCGCGTGGAGCTCTTGCTGACCTCGGCAGAACACCGCAGTTGCGAGCTTCACGTTGAGTTTCGCAGTGGGAATATCACTTTGGGCATCTCGGATATTGAGACCGGCTGGGGCAAGGGCGTTTTTGAGGATACGCTCAATCTACTCGGCACTTTGGGAATCTCCTCGAAAGGGCTCAACGAAAAACTTAGAAGGGCATACCGCCTTCTAGATATCTTCCAAAACGTCCTCCTGGTGCTGTCGGTGGCGGTCTTCGCAATTTGGCTCACCGGCAAGGGGATCACCTAGCTATGTGCATGCTTGGCCCTGTTCGTCCCCGGCCGCGTGGCGGTAAGGACTCGCGCTTTTCCTTTTCTTTGTCCACCCAAGAAAGCTCCGATTATTCAGGAAACGGTTGCCAAGAGCAGGAACTTTCCATGGACGGAAGCCACTGCGGTTCTTTCTTTCCTTGCGGGCGTGCTCCAATTGGTAAAGGCGCTGGTTGCCATTGTGTGGTGAAGGAACTTCGCCGCTTCATCGCCCGACTTCTTTTAGGACCGAGTCTGCGCGCTCGAAACCTCAAGGTCTACGTCTGGCCCAACGCCGAGGACCTGGCGGACAACTAGATAGTTCTGCCGGAGGTGAGCGTGGCCGGAGTCCGGTGCGGACACCGACGGGCGCTCGCCCATTGCCACCGCCGTGTAAGGCCGCTCCCGTTTCGGCGGCGCCGACCTTCTCCCCTCTCCCCGTGAGCTTGCCCGGGGTCCGGGTGCGTGTACGACGAAAGCCAACTACGCCTGCGCCCGTTTTTCGCCGTGCGGATCCGGGGATGCCACGTGGTTGAAGTCGGCGGCGGCCAACGCAAAGTTGTCCCGCCCCACGTACCCCATCGCCTGGTACAGCCGGCCGCGATCCAGCAGCGCCTGCTGCAGGTCGTCGCCGGCCAGCCGTGGGATGGCCTTTCCATACCAGCCGATGGCGGCCATCTGCTTGTCCCGGTATAGGCCATCATCCGCGAAATTCATCAGGTTGCGGGCCATCAGTAAGCAGGCCCTAGCTTGCCACGTCTTATCGGAGGCGTGCGCCAGATAGTCGGTCAGCTCTTTCTTGGCGTCCGCCATGCGGCGCAGCTTGATCAGGCACTCGCACAGCTTGCACTCGGCTTCTTCGTGATGGGCTCCTCGCGGAAAGGCCTGCAGATACTCTCGGTAGCCCTGCATGGCTGGCAGGTAGGAGTGTTCCTCGAAGGAGGCGTTGGCGGTGGCCATGGCCTGTGCTTCATCGCCCGGTGCTGCCGCCCACAGCGGGCACGTCAGTATGAGTAAAGCCAACAGAAGCAGATGGCGGCGCTTCATGGCGTCACGTAGGCAGGGGGGCCACCATGATAACCAGCTTCTTTTGCACCGCCACGAAGTCCATCCTGCCCAACGGATCGGTTCCCTGCACCTCGAAGATGGACACGTTGGTGAGTGGGATGAAAGAGCGCCGCTTGTTGAGCTCGTCTATCAGCCGCCCACCCGGCACCACCGCCATCTCCCCCTCCAGGCGGTGGGTCTTGGTGACGACTACGACCGGCCTGCGGTCTTTGATACCGAGCGTGAGCATGACGGACGATTGCTCTCGCCCGCTTCTGTGTTGTTGCCCACGGTTCAGCATAAACCACCTTCTTCGGCATCCGCCCGGCACCCCCTCCGCCCTGGCGCTACCGTTTTCATTATGCGCAATCCCCAAATGCACGCAATGAAAACGGTAGCGCTGGTCTCAGCGCGCAGGGAAAGCCGCGGATGTTGGCATATCTCCCAGCCTATGCATCC
>CAYQVE010000064.1:0-13966 GCA_964420785.1 uncultured Enterobacteriaceae bacterium
GCGCGGCACCACCGGAGCGGCTGCCGGGCGCGGCATGGGCGCCGGCCGGGCCGCCGCCTGTTTCTTCGGCGCGGCGCGGCTCGGCGCCGGCTTCCTCGCCGGGGCCTTTTTCTTCAGGCTGAGCTTCTTGCGGGTCGCCGGCTTTCTCGCCGGTGCCTTCTTGCGTTTGACTTTGGCTTTCTTCTTTGCGGCGGCCATGTCGCCCTCCATCAGGTGTACAGGTAGGACAATCCTAATCGTCTGGACCGAACATATCAACGCGCGCCAGGGATCAATCCAACAGGTGGGCGATGGAATTCGCGTAGTAGCGCAAGAGGGCCAGCTCCTTCTCCCGCGCGAAGTAAATCCCGTCGACCTCGTCGACGAGGTGCCGCATGAGCAGCATCCGCAGTCCCACGTCGAGTGCGTAGTCGAGATCGTGCCGCGGAACGTAGACGCGCGCCGCGGAACGCTCGAGCCGCTCGATGAGCTGCTCGACTTCCGCCTTCAGCTCGAGCGCCGTGAGCCGGCACTCGGAGTTGCGCACGAAGACGGTCGCCATCAGCGGCACCGGCACCACCGGCACGACCCGGCCGACCGAGCGCATGAGATGCTCGCCCAGCGCCGCCGTCTCGCGCCAGCGCTCCTCGCCCGAGAGCCTCTGGAAATCCACGCCCCGCCCGCGGCAGTAGGCGCGCATCGAGACCGGCGAGCCGAAATTCACACAGGCATAGCCGAAGCGGTGCCACTCGCTCTTCAGCATCAGTCTCAGGTTGCGCGCGGCGAAAGCGAGCGCATTCCACAGCGCTTTCACGCGGCCGACGCGCCGTGCTTCCGGGCCGGCCGCGAGCAGGAGGCTCCTGTCCTCGAGCACGCGGTCGTAGTTGATCCCGAGCGGCACGAACACGAGGTCGCGCTCGCCCTCGATCCGGAAGCCGCGCATCATGTAGTCGATCACGCCGAGCTTCGGCGCGCGGATGAGTCCGTCGCGCGTGAGGCCCCCTTCCGGGAAGACCGCCTGCGGGACGCCGGCTTCGGTCGCCATCGCGATGTAGCGCTCGAGCACGCGCCGGTAGAGCTCGTCCTTCGAGTCGCGGCGCACGAAGTAGGCACCCATGGCGCGGATCAGCGCCGAGAGCGGCCAGATGCGCGCCCACTCGCCCACGGCGTAGGAGAGCGCCGCCTGATCCGCAGCGAGATACGCGGCGAGGACATAGTCCATGTTGGAGCGATGGTTCATCACGAACACCACGGTCGCGTCGGACCCGACCTTCGCGATGCCCTCCGAATCGACGTACCCGATCCGCACGCGGTAGAGGGACCGCGCGATCCAGCGTCCGATCCAGTAGCCGATGCGGAAGTAGAAGTAGGCGTTGAACGCCGGGACGATCTCGCGCGCGTAGCGCTCGACCCTGCGCAGCGCCGCGGGCAGGGTAAGGCTCTTCTCCCGCGCGTACCTCTCGGCAGCGGCCAGCACCCTCCCGTCGGCGAGCAGGCTGTGGATGAGCGCCTGGCGCTTGGCGCGCTGGAAGGGCCGGATTCCGATGCGCAGGCGTTCGCCCAGCTCGTCGATCACCTGGTTCGCGGGATGCGTAACCAGGAAGCGCAGCGCGGGCGCCACTAAGTGCTCGTAGAGCGCCCAGGCCGCGAGAGAGGCCATGAGGACGAGCAGCCAGGCCGGAACCGCGACGCCGTCGCTCATCGTCTCGTCTCCTCCGACAGGAGCTCGCTCACGGCCGCTTCCACGTGCAGCCGGGCGGTGTCGAGCAGCGTCATGCCGATGCCGATCGCGTCGCGCAACAGCAAAGGCAGTTCGGTGCCGCCGAGGATCAGCGCTTCGATGCCTTGCTCCGTTTTCATCCGCCGGGCGATGGCGATGTAGCGCTCGCGCGTTGCCGCCAGTACGACCCCGTTGACCAGCTCGTTAAGATAGGTGTCGTGGATGAATTCCTGGTCGCCGGACTCGGGAATCGCTACCGCCATCCCTTCGCGCGCGAAGACCTTCTGGTAGAAGCCGCCCTGCATGGTGAAACGAGTACCGAAAAGTCCAACACGCTTAAGCCTGGGCTGTAGGGCCGCCAGGCACGTGGGCCGGAACCTGCTGCTGGGCGGGATCGGCGAGGGGCGGCGGATCTCGTCGAACACGATGTGCGGGGGGTTGGAGGAAAGCAGCCCGTGCGTCGCGCCGGCCCGCGCCAGGCGGCGGATTTCCTCGAGCATATACGCGGCCAGACCCTCCAGGTCGTTGGAGCTGACGAGCTTCAGGGCTCTCGCCAGGTCGATGCTGTTGATGACGACGGGGGGATAACCCCCGTCCGGCTTGCGCTCCCGATAGGTCGAGATGAAAAGCCGGTAATAGTCGATCGTGGATTCCGGACCGATGCGGCCGACGATGCCGATCAGCTTCATGGAACGATTATCCGCCCGGCGCCGAACACCTGGTTTCGTTACCGCTCGAAGATGAACATCAGGTAGGCGAAAAACAGAAGCAGGTGCACCGCGCCGAGCAACACATTGGTCCGGGCCGCCGCGAAGGTGAGCGTGCTGAGCGCGAGCGTCAGCAGGAGCAGCGTCGAGTCGATGGCGTCCAGGCCCAGGGTAATCGTCTGCCCGGTCGCGTACCCGATCACCAGCACGGCCGGTATCGTCAGGCCGATGCTCGCGAGCACGGAGCCCAGCAGTATGTTTACCGAGCGCTGCAGCTCGTTCGCGAGCGCCGCGCGCACAGCCCCAAGCGACTCAGGCGACAGGATCAGCACCGAGACGAGGAATCCCCCGAGCGCCGCCGGCGCGTGCAAGACGTGGATCGTGTGGTTGATCGGCACCGCGATCTGCTTCGACAGGATGACCAAGGGCAGGACATAGATGACGAGGAGCCCCGCGTGATACGGGACCGATCGCACCCCGTGGCCGGGCGCGCTCCCCTCTTTCCTGTCTCTCCCGCGGGTCTTGGGCGCAACGAAGTAATCCGGGTGGCGGGAAGTCTGTATGCCCAGAAACACCCCGTAAAGCACCAGCGACATCAGGACGAGGAACCCGGCCTGAAACGGCGACAGAGTCGGACCCGGCGAGGACACCGTGAAACTCGGCATCACCAGTCCGAGCACGGCAAGCGGCAGGATCACCGCTAGGAAGGCGTTCGCGCCCTGCAGGTTGTAATCCTGTTCACGGTGACGAAGACCGCCGAGCAGCAGCGACAGGCCCAGCATGCCGTTCAGCACGATCATCACCACAGCCATCATCGCGTCACGCGCGAGCGCCGAATTTCCTTTGCCCGCGTACATGATGGCGGCGATCATCATCACCTCGATGCCCGTGACGGCAAGGGTTAGGATGAGGGTGCCGAAGGGCTCGCCGAGCTTTGCGGCAAGGGCCTCCGCATGGCGCACCACGGCGAACGCCGACAGGATCATCGCCAGGAAAAGCCACAGCGACACGAAGCCGAACCATGCGAGACGGGAGAGATCGGCAAGCCAGCCCGTCCCGAAAAGGACAAAGAGCGCCGTCGTGGCGACGCTCACCACCAGGGCCCATTCGCTACGAAGAAACGTCGCCGCTTTGATCACCGTCTGCGCCTTTCAGCCCCGGCGCTCGCGGGGCGGGAGCGCGATCAGGGTTCCCGCGAATCCATGAGGATGAACGCGACGCGGCAGGGCTTGCCGCTGCGGTTCACCCAGGCGTGGTTGGTCGCCTGCTGCACCACGACGTCCCCCGCCTTGAGATGAACTTCGCCATCGTCGAGCAGCATGTCGATCTCGCCCGACATGATGATCGCGTAGTCGAGGCTGCGCGTGCGGTGCATCATCGGATGCCGCGGCGGGAGCCCTTTCGCGGGCGCGTGGTCGCCGACGACTTTCATCATCAGGTTGATGTCCATTTTCTTTTCCATCTCGGGCGAAAGCGGGACAAAGTCCACTATGCGAAAGATCGTGCCGTTTTTCGGGGGAACCAGTCCGACCTGGGTCAGCGCCCGATCGGCGCTCCAGTTGAAATCCGGAAGGCTCTTGTCCGTGACCCACATTTCTCCCGCCGGATTCGGCGATCGAAAGCTTTTCAGCTGCACGGCCCCATCGAACATCACAACCGCCTTGCCCGAGGAATCGAGCTTGGTGACGACGCGGCGCACTTCAGGCGGCTGCTGCGCCGCGACGGAACCCGCGATGATCAACGCGACACCCGGAACCACCCACGACAGATTGCTTGTCATTGGCTTTCTCCCCAAAAAAACGACCGGCGCCGGGTCCGGCCTTATGCAGACTTCGCGCCTGCGCGCGTGCGGTCGAGAACCGTCATCGCGGAGGCCACCACGCTCGCCACGTCGGAGAGGTTGGTCGGAACGATCATCGTGTTGTTGGTCTTGGCGAGGTTGCCGAGCGCTCCGATGTAGAGCTCGGCAACCTTGAGGTTCGCGGCCTGCAGCCCGCCTTCCTTGCCGATCGCCTCGGCGACCACGTTCACCGCCGCGGCGGTCGCATCCGCCACGACGCGCAGCGCGGTTGCCTCGCCCTGCGCCTTGTTGATCACCGATTGCTTCTGGCCCTCGGAGGTGAGGATCGCCGCCTGTTTCTCGCCCTCGGCGAGGTTGATCTCCTGCTGCTTCTCGCCCTCCGACTTGGCGATCAGCGCGCGCTTTTCGCGCTCGGCCGTGATCTGCGCCTGCATCGCGCGCAGGATCGCCTCGGGCGGGGTGAGGTTCTTCACCTCATAGCGCAGCACCTTCACACCCCAGGATCGGCCGGCCTCGTCGAGCACCGCGACGATCTGGCGGTTGATCACGTCGCGGCTCTGTAGCGACTGGTCGAGCTCCATCTTGCCGACCTCGGAGCGCAGGGTCGTCTGCGCGAGCTGCGTGATCGCCGTTACGTAGTTCGAAGTCCCGTAGGAGGCAAGACGCGGGTCGGTGACTTGGTAGTAAATGAGGCCGTCGACCGCGAGCTGGGTGTTGTCCTTGGTGATGCATACCTGCTCGGCGACGTCCATCGGAACTTCCTTGAGCGAGTGCCGGTACGCGACTCGATCGATGAACGGCCAGATCCAATTTAGGCCGGGCTCCAGAACTTCGTGGAATCTCCCCCATCGCTCGACTACCCACGCGCTCTGCTGTGGCACGACCCATATCGACTCATACGCAAAGACGGCCGCCACAAGAACGAGGCCGACGGGCAGCGCGAATGTGTGAAGCTGCGGAGTAACCACCATGAGAAAAATCGCGACGGCGACAACGGCAAGTTTTACGAGCATGCTTCCTCCGGTGGAGCGTGAGATTTGGTCCGCCGCGCGCGCGAGATCAGGCGGGCCGCGTCTTGGAAACTTTGAGGGTGCTGCCATCGACCGAGGTGATATAGAGGATTTCGCCGGGCTCGCCGGAAGCGTCGCCCGCGACCTGGGCGTCCCACAGCGCGTCGCGGTACTTCACGCGCGCGTGGCCGGCGCTCCTGTTCACCCAGGTGTCGAAGGCGGCCGGCTGGCCGACGTCCAGGCCCCGCATGCGCTTCGGGCTAAGGGCCTGCCGGTAGCGGCGTACCCAAGCGACGCCCGCGACTGCGACGATCGCCGCGCCGACCGCCTGCCATATGAGAGCACCGCTCGCGTAGCCGACACCCGCGCCGACCAGGGCCGCGATCCCCAGAACGAGCAGATAAAAGGTCCCCGTCATCAGCTCGGCGATGATGAGGATGAAGCCGGCGATCAACCAGGCGAGGGAAAGGTCCACGGGCGCTGCGGAAATTGTTGTTCTCGGCGACTATCCTACTCTAGGGCCGTTCCCGCCACACGGTACTGCCGGGGCGCGCGAAGCTAAAGAGGACAGGCGGGAAGCATCAGCGCCTGGAGCACGTCGCTCGTCGCACGGTTCTGCACGAACGCCGCCACCCCCAGATGCCTGGGATTCGTGCCCGGCAGGAGTGCCAGCGAGCGCCTCTCCTCGAGCTTGAGGCTGTCGCCGAAACCGATCGGGCCAATCCATTCGCGCACCACGAAATCGTGCTCGAGCCGCCTGCCGCGGTTCTCGCCTGCGGCCACGTCGCTCGCGAGCTTGTTCTCGTAGGCGGCGAGATACACGGCTGCGTTCTTCTGCTCGGCAGGATCGGTGAGCATCGCGGAAAGCTCTGCGTGGATGGCATCGGGCGCGACCGCGCGGATCGCGAGCGCGATCCGCGCGCGCGCCGGGCGGGAATTGATGCGCATCACCTGCTCGGAGAATTCGCCGCCCGACCAGCGGGGGAAATCCCGCCCCTGCAGCAGCACCTGCGGAGTGTAGACGATCACCGGGCGCTTCATCTGCGCGAGCTTGCGCTGCCGCACGGAAAATTCGCCCTTGGCGAACGGATCCTTCCAGCCGATGTAGTCCCAGTAATCGACGTGGAGCGCGAGCGGCACCACCTGATCGGGCCTGAAGCCCTGGCCGAAGAGCGAGGACAGCCAGTGATCGGCAGCGGGGCAGCTGTCGCATCCCTCCGACGTATACAACTCCACCAGCGCGGTCGTGCTCGGCCCGCTGTAGGCCGAGCACCCCGGTCCGGCGGGGCGCGCGGCGAAGGCAAGGGAGAAGGCGGCTGCGATCGCGATAGCTGCAAGAAGATGCTTCGATTTCATGCTTGTCTTCCGTCGGCCGGAAAGGGTCCTTGCCTGCAACGGCGCATGGTACACGCAACCGCGGCGAAGGACCATTGCGGCACCGGCCGCCCGCCTTCATAATCGCCGGCCCGCCATGGATTCTTCAAGCCACGATGAGCACCAGCGCCCAGGGCGCGCTTTCCCGGCTCTCGAAGTCCGGTAAACTAAGGGCTTCGCCTCCGTGGAGCCGGACCGTGAACCCGATCTACAAGTGGATGGGAATCGTCCTTGCCGTCGGCGTAGCCCTCATGGTGGTCGAGTATCGCTTCGCGAAAAAGAAAAAGGAGGGCGTCACCCCGACCGACAAACAGCGCATCACCGGCATCTTCTGGATCACGATCTTCCTCAGCCTCCTGGTAGGCGCGGTCATGTTGCTATCGGGCGACTGAAGGGATGAGGGTGCCTCTGGGGGTGCTCGATCAATCCCCCGTCATCAGCGGACACAGTCCCGCCGAAGCGATCGCAGAGACCGTTTCACTCGCCCGGCTCGCCGAAGAGTTGGGCTACCGTCGCTACTGGCTCGCCGAGCACCACGCCATCACGGCGCTCGCCGATCCCAGTCCCGAGATTCTCGTCTCGCGCGTCGCCTGCGCCACCTCGCGCATCCGCGTCGGTACGGGCGGCGTGCTCCTGCCCTACTACAGCCCGCTGAAGATCGCCGAGCAGTTCCGCATGCTCGAGGCGCTGTTTCCCGGGCGCATCGATCTCGGCATCGGCCGCGCGCCGGGCGGGGACCCGCGCACCGCGCTCGCGCTGATGGACGGGGAATACCAGGGCGCGGAGCACATGCCGCAGCAAGTCCAGGATCTGATCGGTTTTCTCGACCGGACGCTGCCCGCGGGCCATCCGTACGTCAAGGTCAAGGCTCAACCCGCCGGAGATACTTCGCCGGAAATATGGCTGCTCGGCTCCTCGGATTACGGCGGCGCGCTCGCCGCCCAGCTCGGGCTGCGCTTCGCGTTCGCGCATTTCATCAGCGCGTTCGGGGGCGAAGCGGTGGCGCGCGCCTACCGCGATCAGTACCAGGCTTCGGAGCGCGAGCCGCAACCCCGGTCGCTCGTATGCGTGTTCGTGATCTGCGCGAAGACCGGTTCCGAAGCCGAGCGCCTCGCCGCAAGCATCGACCTTCGGCGCCTGCACATGGCGAAAGGCATCGATGCGCCCGTGCCCACGCTCGAGGAGGCGAGGGCCTACCGCACCTCTCCGCAGGAGCGCGCCTACATCGGAGAGCAGCGCTCGCGCCTGGTGCACGGCGATCCGGGAGAGGTGCGGGAAAAGCTGCTGGAGCTGAAGGAAAGGTTCGCCGCCGACGAGCTGATGGTCATCACCATCACCGGCGATTACGAGAGCCGGCGAACTTCGTATCGCCTCGTTGCGGAGGCGTTTGCCTAGCCTTCTCCGGACGCGCGTGCCGCCCCGGCCACTCGGTCCGATTGCGACCGGATTGCTTGGCCGCGTAGAGCGCCACATCTGCCCGGGCAAGCAGCTGCCGGAAATTCGCGGCGCCTGCGAGCTCGACCAGCCCCAGGGAAACGGTCACCTGGGGCAGCTTGCGTCCATGGTGCTCGAACGCTGCACCAGCGATCGCCTCGCGCAGGCGCTCTGCGGCGCTGATGGCGCCCGGCATGGAAGTCTGGGGGAAGACCAGCACGAACTCCTCGCCGCCGATGCGGGCCGCGAAGTCGGCGGGCCTCAAGTTGGCGCGCACGAGCCGCCCGACCTGCAGCAGAACCGCGTCCCCGGCCGCATGCCCGTAGGCGTCGTTGACCTGCTTGAAATGGTCGATGTCCATCATGGCGATGCACAAGGACTCGGAGGCGTGGAGGTGGCGCTGCACGATGCGGGGCAGCGTCTGGTCGAGCCACCGCCGGTTGCGAAATCCCGTGAGGGCGTCACTCAGGGCGGCCTGCTCGAATTGCCGGCGCAGTGCGATGTTCTCCTGCACTGCGTCGTTGTTCGAGCGCATTCGCTTCGCCAGGCGAACCAGCAAGCCGACCGAGAACTCGTGCGAGGACTCGGCCAGCCACCAGAAGGTTTCCTCGTCCAGCACGAGGAGCTGCGTGGGCTTTTCCGCTGCGACCGTCGCAGTTGCGGAGCTGCCCGCGAGCAGCGACAGCTCCCCGACCGTCTCGCCCCGCTCGATGTACGCGAGCGGCGAGTCTTCCAGCTCCACGCGCAGCAGGCCCGAGACGACGATGTAGACGCGCACATTCGGCTCGCCCCGCCGGAGCAGGCGCTGGCCCGCTTCGAGCTGCAGCAGCCGGGCGCGCGGCACGAGCGCGTCGAGGATCTGGTCGCCGGTTCCCCGGAGCGATTGGAGCTCGCGCAGCACGGCAACGCTCACCTCTGATGCCTGATCGCGGGCGGATTCCTCGCTCGCGACAGGCGGCCTCGGTTGCGACGGTTTGCGGGGTTTGCGTGCGAAGCCCACTTGGATGCCCGAGAGCTCCTAGAAGAGGTGCACCGCGGTCGGCCAGAAGAAGCCGATCAGGCTGAACGCGACGCCGATCGCGCCCAGGGCGTAGGCGATCCAGAGGAGCGCCGCGACGCCGGTGATGATCTGGGCCGAGGCGAGCACGATCGCGATCTGCACCGCGGCCGAGGCGATCTCGTAATTGTGGTAGGCCGCCATGGCGCGGTCGCGCTTTTTCTCCATTTCCCTCGCGCGCGCCATGAGCTCCTTGCGGCCTTCGTTGGTTTCAGGTTCGGACTGATAGCGTTCGGCGGTCTTCTTCCAGCTCTCGACCTGCTTCTTCACCGCCTCGGGCGCCTTCTGCGCGAACTGCGCGTCCATCTCCTCGGCGGCGGTGCGCACGGTCGTCTGGCGGATGGTCTTCGCCTGGAAGAAGGCCCACAGGTTCGACGCCTCGATGTGGCTGGCGAGCGCGCTCGTTTGCGAGCCCTTGCCGAGAGTCTCGGCGAAAGCGAGAACGAGGGCGAGGACCGCGATGAAGAGGGCGACCTTCTTGTTGGAGGGATCGACGTGGACGTGGGCTTCGGACATTTCCGTTTCTCCGCTTTCGCCGGACGCCTGAATTCTAGCTCAGCGCCGCACGCCGGGCGTCTCGATCGGCAGACCCAGCGCCCGCCAGGCGAGGAAGAGCTCGAGGTCCAGATATTCCTGCGAACCGTAGGGCAGCATCTCGGCGCGAATTCCCGAGAGGCAGGCGCGCAGACGGCGCTCGAGCGAACCCATGGTCTGCCACTCCATGCGATACGCCGGATACGCGTTGGGGTGACCCTGGCTGATGGTCTCGGAGAGCAGCCGCTTGCCCCATTGAGCGTCGTGACAGTGCGCACACGAGAGGTTCATCTGTCCGCGTCGCAGGTGGTACGCGGCGCGCCCGGTTTCGAAATGCGCACGCGCCCCGCCGTCGATACGCGCAGCAATCGGCAAGCCAAGCGACTGGCGCGCGATGTAGGCGGTGAGCGCGAGCAGCTCCTCGGACTCGTAACGCAGGGGCTCCGCCCCCATGCGCTCGGTGCGGCAAAGATTGATGCGGCCCTCGAGGTTGACCAGGTTCCCGTTCGCCTTGTCGATTTTCGGATAGCTCGCGGCCACGCCGCGCATGCTCGTGTCCTGGTGGCAGCTTGCGCAGGCGAGCGCTTTTTTCCCCGCGGGCTCGCTCCACAGCTTCGCTCCGCGCTCCACCCACAGCATGCCGGGATTGGCGAAGGCATCGTCTTGCAGAGCGCGCAGGTCGGGGCCGAGAAACGCGGCGCCGGACTTGAGCTCGCCGGGCGGAATCGCGCGCTCCTGCGCGAGCGCGACGCCGGCGGCGAGCGCAGCGACGGCGAGAGCGAGCCGCGCCCGAGCGCCCCTCATCCCTTGACGACGATGGATTGGCGCTCCGAGCCCCGCTGGCCTTCGTCGTCGATCCAGGTGAACTCGAGATCCCCGCTCGCTTCGGCGACGGTGTAGAACTGCACGTAGGGGTTGGCGGAAATGCCCGAGGACAGATCGGCGCGGAACACTTCCACTCCGTTGTAGCGGCACGACAGGACGTTGATGACGTTGCGCTTGATGAGATGCCCGACGTCGTCGTGGCGGTAGCCGGTCTCCATGGGGTGCTGGATGAGGATGCGGATCTCGATCACCTCGCCGCGCTTCGCCTCGCGGGGAATCTGGATTCTTGCGGCCACGGTTTGCGTTTCCTCCGGCTCAGCTTTCGTCGAGACAGGCCGAAAGCGTGACCACGATCGGCGCCGCGTCGTACCAGAACGAGCCGTCGGAGAGTTTCGCGACGGCGGTCACGCGCTGGCTGCCGGCGAGCCGCACGCGCGAGTCGATCTCGGCCTTGCCCGCGCGCGGGCCCAGATAGAAATTCGCCATGTTGGGCACCGGGTTCCTCTCCGAGTACAGGTGGATGCTCGTGACGTGATCGGCCGGGGTCATCGGACTGTCCACCGTGATCCGGATGGGAACGGAATTGCCGTTGTCGGCGAGCTGCGGCAGGACGAGCGTGACCTTGCCCTTTCTCACTGGCGCGTCCTTGGTGACTTCCCGCACGAGCGGATCCAGAGGATCGACCTGCGCGAGCGCCGCGCCCGGAAGCGCGAGCGCACCGGCTGCGCCGGCGAGGAAATCGCGGCGCTTCACCGCGGCTCCTTCAGGGTCGCGAGCCAGGCGACGATGTCTTCGACCTGCTGCGCCGAGAGCAGGGGCTTGCCGCGGAAAGCCGCGGCGACCTGATTGAAACCTTCCGTCCTGTAGTAAGCGGGCATGGGCGTAGCCGGATTCACGCGGGTGGAATCGGCGACGCGCAGGCGCAGCTGCGCGGGGGAGAGCCGAGCGCCGACGCCCGCGAGCGCGGGCGCAATATTCCCGTAGGTCTTCTCACCGGGCACCGCATGGCACAGAGTACACGCTCCCGCGTCCCGATTCACCACGATACTTCGACCGCGCGCCGCATCGCCGGGTTCGGAAGTAAGGGCCCGGGGAATCGCGTCTCCGACCACGTCGAAGCGCACCGGCACAGCCTGCGCGCAGACCTGCGAGTGCGCGACCAGTATCGCGACGGCAGGGGCGAGAGCGTGCTTGCGCGTCAAGCCAATGTCAGCCCGTGGTTCTTCAAAGGCAGCGAGCGCACGCGCTTGCCGGTGGCGGCGAAGATCGCGTTGCACACCGCCGGGGCGATCGACGCCTGCCCCGGTTCGCCGACTCCGCCCCAGAACCCGCCCGAGGGCGCGAGCACGACCTCGATCTTGGGCATTTCGCGCAGGCGCATCATGCGGTAGTCGTGGAAGTTCGACTGCTCCACGCGTCCCTCCTTGACGGTGATCTCGCCCCAGAACATCGCGGTCAGCATGAAAACCGAGCTGCCCTGCATTTGCGCCACCACGTTGTCCGGGTTGACCACGTATCCGGGATCCAGGCCGAGCACGAGCCGGTGGATCTTCACCTCGCCGTTCCTGTCGACCGAGAGCTCGGCCACGGCCGAGGTGTAGCTGCCGTACGCCTCGGTCTGTGCGATGCCGCGGAACACGCCCGCCGGCAGCGGCTTGCCCCAGCCTGCAGCTTTCGCGGTCGCCTCGAGCACACCGAGGTCTTTCGGCGATTTTGCGAGCAACGCGCGCCGGTATTCGTACGGGTCCTTGCCCGCGGCGCCCGCCAGCTCGTCCATGAAGGACTCGCGCACGAAAGGATTCTGCGAATGCCCCACCGTCCGCCAGAAGCCGACCGGCACGTGCGCGGTGCGCTGCGCGTATTCGATCCTGACGTTCGGAATCGCGTGCGGCAGGTCGTGCAGCGAAGCCACCGCCTGCGGATCGACGCCGTCCGCCGGCGCGAACGGCCGTTTGAGCGGGACGCGGGCCAGCGTCTCGAAAATCGACGTCGACGCGACGCGCGAGTACCAGGCGACGGGGTTGCCCGTGTCGTCGAGCCCCGCCTTGATGCGGATGAGGCTCGCGGGCCTGTAGAAATCGTGCTGCGTGTCCTCCTCGCGCGTCCAGAGCATCTTCACCGGCGTGCCTTCCATCGCCTTCGCGATCGCCACGCCCTGGCGCACGAAGTCCTGCGCTCCGCCGCGCCGGCCGAAGCCTCCGCCCAGTTGAACGCGGTGCACTTCGACGTTTTCAAGCGGCACGCCCGCGGTCGCTGCGGCATTGGCGAGCGAAGCTTCGGCGTTTTGCGTCGACGTCCATACGTCCACCTTGCCGTCCTTGACGACCGCCGTGCAGCCCATGGGCTCGAGGCACGAGTGCGCGAGGTACGGCGTGTAGTACTCGGCTTCGATCTTCTTTGCGGCGGAGGCGAAGGCCTGGTCGAAATCGCCGTCGCGGCGCGAAACGGCGATGTCGGTTTGCGCGTTCAGCCCGCTCCGGTAGAACTCCATCAGGCTCGCGCTCGAGACGTTGCCGTTCGCGCCCACGTCCCATTCGACGTGGACGTCCCTCAGCGCCTCTTTCGCGCGCCACCAGTTGTCGGCCACGACCGCGACGAAGCTCTCCATCGGCAGGACCCTGACGATGCCGCGCCGCCCCTGCACCTTCGCCGCGTCGATCGACTTCAGCTTGCCGCCGAACACCGGGCACTGCGCGATCGCGGCGTAGTGCATGCCGGGCAGCTGCACGTCGATGCCGAAGCGCTGCCTGCCCATCACCGTGTCGGGAATGTCGATGCGCTTGACGGACTTCCCGATCAGCTTCCAGTCCTTGGGGTCTTTCAGCTTCACGTCTTTCGGCGGCTCGAGCTTGGCGGCGGCGTCGGCCACTTTTCCGAAGCTCAGCCTGCGCCCGCCAGCACCGTGCGTGATGAAGCTGTTGGATGCCGAGCATTCGGACGCCGGCACGCCCCACTGCTGCGCAGCCGCGGCGATCAGCATCTCGCGTGCGGTCGCGCCCGCCTTGCGCAGGTACTCCTGTGAGTTGCGTATGGTGCGGCTGCCCACCGCCGCCATATCGCCCCAGGCGCGCTTGCGTTTCACGTTCGCGTTCGCCGAGGCGTATTCGATCTTCACCCTTCTCCAGTCGCATTCCAGCTCCTCGGCGACCAGCATCGGGGCCGAGGTCATGCTGCCCTGCCCCATCTCCGAGCGGGCGTAGCGGATGATGATCGCGTCGTCCGGGCGGATCACGACCCAGGCGTTGATCTCTACGGCTCCGTCGGCCTTCTGCGCGAGCGCAGAGGGAAAGCTGAATCCGACGGAGAGGCCGCCGCCGATCGCGGCGGATTGCTTCAGGAACTTCCTGCGGGAAGGAGCGAACCTCGTTTTCATGGTCGCCCCCTATGCCTTCGTCGACTTCAAGCCCTCCGCCCCGGCGTGGATCGCCGTGCGTATGCGCGCCTAGGGTCCGACTCGGCCGACGTTGGTCATCCTCGCGTCGATGTCCTTTTCTCTGGGGTCGCGATTTTTCTCAGCCTCGGCTC
>CAYQVE010000065.1:0-13901 GCA_964420785.1 uncultured Enterobacteriaceae bacterium
GCCAAGGTTGAGGCAAGGTTAGCTGTTAGGGTTGTCTTTCCGGTTCCGCCTTTGGGCGGGGAGCCGGTGCCAAAGTAACGGGGGGGTTTCCTGTCGATCAACTTGGCGCCCGAAGCGAGGTAGTCCGGATCTAGAAGCTGTCCCGGCTTCACCTGCATCGTCCCGGGGTCACCGACGAAACGGTAGGCATCGGCGAAAGCGAGCTTCAGCGCTTCGATCTGAAGGTGCGCGCTGTCGGCGCAATCGACCGGGTGGTCGGCGACATCGAAGTTGGAGAGGATGCCGAGGGCCATGAGGCACACGATGCCCTGGCCGTTCGGCGGGATCTCGTGCACCGTGAGCCCGCGATAGTCCAGTCCGATCGTGCCCACCCAGTCGTTCGAGTGCGCGGCGAGATCGGCGCGCCTCATCGCGCCGCCGTTCGCCTTCGCGTGCGCCTCGATTTTTTCCGCGAGCTCGCCGCGGTAGAAGGATTCTCCCTTCGTGACGGCAATTTTTTCCAGCGTCCTCGCCTGTTCGGGGAAGCGGAAGATTTCGCCCGCGCGCGGCGCGCGCCCTCCCGGAAGGAACGCTTCGGCGAAACCGGGCTGGCCCCTCAGCTCGGGCACCTGCGGGTCCCAGCGCTCCGCGACGAAAGGTGAAACCGGAAATCCGTTTGCCGCGTACTCGATCGCGGGCTCGAAGAGCTTTTCGAACGGGAGCTTGCCGAAGCGCTTGGAGAGATCCATCCACCCCGAGACGCATCCCGGAACCGATACGCTGTTCCAGCCGCGCACGGGCACTCTGTGCTGCCCCTTGAAGTATTCCGGCGTCCACGCTGCGGGCGAGCGGCCCGAAGCGTTCAAGCCATGCAATTGCCCGCCGTCCCAGATGATCGCGAAGGCGTCGCTTCCGATGCCGTTCGAAATGGGTTCGACCACCGTGAGCGTGATCGCGGCGCCGAGCGCCGCATCGACCGCGCTGCCTCCGGCGAGCAGCATGCGCAGGCCCGCCTGTGCGGCGAGCGGTTGCGAGGTGGAGACGACGTTCCTTGCGAGCGTCGGGCGCCGGTGCGTCGCGTAGGGCGAAGAGAAGTCAACCGTTACCTTGCGGGGTGCGAGCATGGATGTCCCGTGAAATCCGCCGTTTGCTCAGGCGCTCCCGGTCCCGAACTCGAGGACCGCGCGCCCGAGGATTCTACCGGCCTTGAGATCTTCCAGGGTGCGGTTTATCTCCGCCGCGGGGCGCGTCGAGAGGGGCGGGGTCGGGAGCCGGCCCTCTTTCGCGAGCGCCACGACCTCCTTCAACTCTTGCAGGGTACCCACGTAGTTGCCCGTCACGCTGATGGCTCGCTGGGCGATTGCGACGATTCCGAGGGCGAGCTCGCCTCCCATCAAGCCGACGACGACGTGGCGGCCGCCCCTGCGCAGGGCGGCCACGCCGAGGCTCGCTGTCGCGGTGACGCCGACAAAATCGATCGCGCCCGCGACGCCTCCGCCGGAGAGTTTTTGCACTTGCTTTGCCGCGTCCGGGGCGCGGGTGTCCACGGTCGCCCGCGCCCCGAGCCGCATCGCTTCCCGTAGCTTCGCCGGGTCGATGTCACAGGCCACGATAGGGGCCGCGCTCATGACCGAGAGGATCGCGATGCCGATCAGCCCGAGGCCCCCGCAGCCGATTACGGCGACCCAATCCTCTGCAGCCAGCGGCTGCAGCTTCTTCGCGGCGCTGTAGGCAGTGAGGCCGGAGCAGGCGAGCGTCGCCGCGAAGGACGGGTCCAGACCTTCGGCCGCGACGAGATACTTCGGGTGCGGCACGAGGATATGCGTCGCGTAGGCGCCCGGCTTTCCCGCCCCGATAAAGCGCGGCGCGAGACAGTAGTTGTCCTGGCCTGCGCGGCACGCCGCG
The DNA here is from genome assembly GCA_964420785.1 of uncultured Enterobacteriaceae bacterium. GTDB lineage: Bacteria > Pseudomonadota > Gammaproteobacteria > Burkholderiales > SG8-39 > VBDM01. The sequence goes on from CAYQVE010000065.1 coordinate 1,885, forward strand.
CAGGTGCCGCAGCCGATCCAGGGATAGACGATGCCTTTCGCTCCGACCGCAACGCTCGATTCGGCGCCGAACGCGTCCGGGCCGATCGCCTCGACCACGCCGTAGGGCTCGTGCCCGAGGGTGATCGGCGGCACCTGCCCGCGGTCCTTGATGTGGTATTTCCTGCCGCCACCCAGGTCGAAGTAGCCCTCCCAGAGGTGCAGGTCGGTGTGGCACACGCCGCATCGTGTCACCCGCACCAACACCTCCGTGCCCTGCGGCCTCGGCGTCTCCCGCAGCGCCTTCTGCAGCGGCTTGCCGTGCTCGACGACGTCGTAGCTCAGCATCGGTGTTCCGCCGCCGCCCGGCCGCTACGTTTTTGCGCTCGAAAGCGCATTGTCGATGTCCCAGAGAATGTCATCCAGGGTCTCGAGACCGACTGAGATGCGCACCATGTCGGGAGTGACGCCGGCTCTCGCTTGCTCTTCTTCGGACATCTGCCGGTGCGTGGTCGAGGCCGGGTGGATGATGAGCGTCTTCGCGTCGCCGATGTTGGCGAGATGGCTCATGAAGGTCGCCGCCTCGATGAACCTCTCGCCCGCTTTCGCCCCGCCCTTGACGCCGAAGTTCAGGAGCCCGCTCGCGCCCTTCGGCAGGTACTTCCGCGCGAGCCCGTGGTACTTGTTCCCGGGAAGCCCCGGATAGTTGACCCACGACACCCTCGGGTGGCCCTCGAGGAACTTCGCCACGGCGAGCGCGTTCTCGCAATGCCGCTCCATTCTCACCGGGAGCGTCTCCAGGCCCTGCAGCAGCAGCCACGCGTTGAAGGGCGAGAGCGCCGCGCCGAAGGTGCGCAGCGTCTCCATGCGCGCGCGCATGGTGTAGCCGAAGTCGCCGAAGGTCTCGAAGAAACGCACGCCGTGATAACCGCGCGAGGGCTCGTGCATGCCGGGAAATTTGTCGCGTATTCCTTCGTCCGCCCAGGGGAACTTGCCCGATTCGACGATCAGCCCGCCCATGGTCGTGCCGTGGCCGCCGATGTATTTCGTCGCCGAGTGCACCACGATATCGGCGCCCCACTCGAACGGGCGGCACAGATAGGGCGAGGGGACCGTGTTGTCGATCACGAGCGGGATGCCCGCCTCGCGGGCGATTTTCGCTATCGCCTCGATGTCGACGATGTTGATGAGCGGGTTGCCGAGCGTCTCGGCGTACAGGATCTTCGTGCTCTTTTTTATCGCGCGTCGGAAATTCTCCGGGTCGTCGGGATTCACGAAGCTGGTGGCGATGCCGAGCTTGCGGAGATTGACCTCGAGCAGCGTATAGGTGCCGCCGTAGAGCGTGGATGCGGAAACGATGTGATCGCCCGCTTCGCACAGCGTGAGGATCGCGGTCATCTCGGCCGCCTGGCCGGTCGCAGTGGCGACTGCGGCGCGCCCGCCCTCGAGCGCCGCGACGCGCTCCTCGAGCACTGCGGTCGTCGGATTGGAGATGCGCGTGTAGACGTTGCCGAAGGTCTGCAGGTTGAACAGGCTCGCCGCGTGATCGGCCGAATCGAACACGTAGGAGGTGGTCTGGTAGAGCGGCACCGCGCGCGAGCCCGTCGCCGGGTCGGGAATCTGTCCCGCGTGAAGCGCGAGCGTCTCGATGCCGAACTTGCGGTCAGCCATCCGGGGCGTGGCGTGTCATTGCACCAAAGGAAGACGCGGGCGTCGCCGCGCCGCGCGAACTATAACACGCGGGTTTCGGTTCGATGCGCCGGCTCGGGCCATTCGCGTAAAGCTTCGATCCGGGATTCAGGCGCCCTCGCGTGCGCCTGCTTTCTGCCGGTTCGCGGAGTACGCAACGACGCGGTTGCGCCCGGCCTGCTTCGCCGTGTAGAGCGCCTCGTCGGCGCAGCGCAGCAGCTCTTCGGATTCCCTTGCGTGATCGGGGAAGGCGGCAACGCCCAGGGAAATGGTCACGGGCCCGAGCGGCTTGTCGCCATAGCGAAGCTCGAGCTTCGCAACCTCCCCGCGCAGCTGCTCGGCCTTGCGGCGCGCGTCGTCGAACGGGCACTCGGGCAGGAGCACGAGGAATTCCTCGCCTCCGTACCGGCTGGCGACGTCGGACTCCCGCGCAAACCGCCGGAGCACGCCCGCCAGCTCACGCAACACCAGGTCGCCCGCTTCGTGGCCGAAGGCGTCGTTGAAGCGCTTGAAGTGGTCGATGTCGAGCATGATCGCGGCGATCGGCCTGCCGTGGCGCTGCGCGCGGCGCAGCTCCAGGCCGAACCACTCCTCCACGTAATGGCGGTTGTACAGGCCGGTGAGCTGGTCGCGCATCGCCTGCTCGCGCAGCTTTTCGCGCAGCAGCGCCGCCTCGCGGTTGCGCTGCGCGAGCTCCGCGCCGCGCGACTCGGAGATTGCGACCGAGGTCATCAGCCAGAACAGCAAAGCGCTGATGGCGAGCAGGGCCGCCAGGATCGCCCCGATCCCGGCCTTATCCAGGAGGTCGACCGGATCTTTGCGCGGAACGATCCGCAGCCGCCATTCGCGATCTCCCACGGCCAGGCGGCGGGTCACCCCGTATCGGGAGAATTCGGGCGGCGTGACCGCGGCGGCCGCGGCGCCCGGTGCTGCGCTGTCGAACAGCAGCGTGTCCCTCGCTCCGCTTTCGCCGACGACTTCGTAGATCTGCAGCTGCGCGCGCGCGAGGACCCCTTTCGACAGGGCCGCTTCGATCAACTCGCTGACGCGCACGGTCGAGCCCACCATTCCCCAGTAGAGGCGCTGCCGCTCCTCGACCGACCCCGGAACGCCGCCGCCGCGATACGCGGCGAGCCGGAGGATCGTGCTGGTCACGCTGGCGTTTCTGTCCCTTATCAGGGTGACTCCCGAGCTCGAGGCTATCTCCCCGGTGTCGCGCGCGCGATCCATGGCCGAGCGTCGCAGCGGATCGGCGTTCAGGTCGAGCCCCCAGGCCACGACGTTCTTGCCCATGGGCTCGAGATAGGTCAGCACCGCGTACTCCGGGCGCTCGCCCGGGGGCTTGATGGTGAATGTCGGCAGCCCCTTGACCAGGGGACTCTTCTCGGCGCGCACCGCGCGCTCGAATTGCAGCTTCCTCGCGTGCGGGACCCGGAACGAGAACGAGATGTTGGTGAGCCCGGGGTAGCGCTCGGCGAGCGAGAGCGCCTGCGCGAATTGGTGGAATTCGTCGCGGGTGACGTCTTTCGACGAGTCGAACAGGCCGCGCAGCGCATACAGCGCGTCCCCGTAGGCGCGGATCCGCGATTGCACGTCGTTGGCGATTCCGATCGCGACCGTCTCGAACCTCGAGTGCGCTTCCTGCCGCACCTGGACGCTGAAGTAATACGCGCTCGCGGCGGAAAACGCGACGCTCGCCGCAAGCACGGCCCAGCGCAGCCACCGGTGGCGCATCGGCAGCTGCTGCAGCCCTGCGATCAGGTCCCGCTTCGCTTCATCGGGTGCGGCCATGGGTATTCGCCCGCGCGCAAATGGGGGCGCCGGCGCTCCGGCGCTTAGTCTACGCTTTTGCGTTCCTCTCCAATGCGGAAATGGAACGTCGCCCCTTCATTGATCCTGCTTTCGGCCCATACCCTCCCGCCGTGGCGCTCGATCACGCGCCGGACCAGGGCAAGTCCGATACCGATCCCCTCGAATTCATCCTGGCGGTGCAGGCGCTGGAAAACGTTGAACAGCTTTCCGCCGTAGCGCATGTCGAACCCCACGCCGTTGTCGCGCACGAAATACACCGCCTTCCCATCCTCTGCGGTCTGCGCTCCGACCTGGATTTCCGGTTGCTGATGCCGTGACGAATACTTGAGGGCATTGGACAACAGATTGATCCACACGAGCTGCAGCAACTCAGGGTCGCCGCTCGCTGCCGGGAGCGCGCCGATCTCCCAGCGCAGCGTCGGGCGCGCGGCTTCCGGCCCGAGCTGGGTCCGCGCCTTCCCGACAAGCTGCGCCATGTCCACGGGCCGCCGCTGCAGCCCGGCGCGCCCAACGCGGGATAGACTCAGCAGACCGTCGATCATTTTTCCCATTGTGCCTGCGGCCTGGACTACGATGCTCAATTGCTTGACCAAGGCGTCGTCCATGCCGCGCGATTTTTCGAGCGCCAACCGCGCAAAGCCGTCGATGTGCCGCAGCGGCGCGCGCAAATCGTGGGCGACCGAGTAGGAAAACGCCTCGAGCTCGCGATGGGCCGCTTCCAGCTGCGCGCTGAGCTCGGCGACTCGCTCTTTCTCCGGGTCTCGCATCGCTTCAGCTTCTCGATCCGAGCAAGGCCGTCATCTCATCGAACGGCACCGGTTTGCTGATGAGGTAGCCCTGCATTTCGTGGCAGCCGAGCCGCCTCAGCGCCTCCGCCTGCTCCTCCGCGTCGACGCCTTCCGCGACCACCTTGAGGTGCAGGGAATGGGCGAGGGACACGATCGTCGAGACGAGCGTCATGACGTTCGGATCGTGCAGCATCGTGATGATGAACGAGCGGTCGATCTTGAGCGACTGCACCGGCAGCTTGGCGAGGTAGCCGAGCGAGGAATAGCCGGTGCCGAAGTCATCCACCGCGATGCTCACTCCGAAGCGCCGGATCGCCTCCAGCTTTTTCGTGTTCGCCTCGATGTCCTCCATGACGAGGCTTTCCGTTATTTCCAGGTCGATGCCGGTCGGAAGCGCCCCGAACTTTATGGCTTCCTCGACCGTGGCGACAAAGTCGCGCCGGCGCAGCTGGACGGCAGATACGTTTACCGATATGCGCGGCGCGGGTAGCCCGCGATCTTTCCAGTTGCGGTGATCGAGGACGGCGCGGCGCAATGCCCAGGCGCCGACTTCCAGGATCAGCCCCGTTTCCTCGAGCAGCGGAATGAACTGCATGGGAGGCACGAGGCCCAGCTCGGCGCTTTGCCAGCGGATCAGGGCTTCCACGCTCTCGATGCGCCGCGTGGCGGTATCGACCTTGGGCTGGTAGTGCAGCACGAACTCCTCTTTTTCCAGCGCCTGCCGCAGCTTGTTCTCCAGCGCGAGCTTTTCGCCGATCCTTTCGGTCATCTGCTGCGTGTGGAACAGGTAGCGTTCCCCGGTGGCCTTTGCTTTCTTCAAGGCCGCTTCGGCGTTCTGGAACAAGGCGTCCGCGTCCTGGCCGTCGTTCGGGAACAGCGCAACGCCGGCCTTGGCTGAGACCCTGAGCTCGGTGCCGCTCACCGCGTAAGGCGGGTCGAAGCATTCGGCGAGCCATTGCTCGATGAACCGCGCAACCTCGCTCTCGGAGCTCACGCCCGTGCGCACGATGGCGAAGCGGTCGGCGGTGATCCGCGCCATGCGGATCGGTCCGGCATGGCTTTCGATACGCTCGGCGACCAGCCTGAGCAGCGCGTCGCCCGCCTGCCTGCCGAGGGAATCGTTGATGATCTTGAAGCGGTCGACGTCCACCACGGCAACGGCGAGCCGGCTCTTTTCGCTTTGGGCCGCGCTCACGTATTGGACGAGGCGCTCGTGGAACAGGCTGCGGTTGGCGAGGCCGGTGAGCGAGTCGTAGTAGGCGAGGTAATCGAGCTTCTCGGCTTTCGCGATATGGTCGAGCGCGAACGAGATGTCGCCGGAGAGCTCGATGAGGAGCTTCATTTCCTCTTCGTCGAAAAACCCGACCTCGGTCGCGTACAGGGCCAGCACGGCGACCGCCTCCTCCGACAACAGCAGAGGCAGCACGACCAGGGAATGGAAGCCGCGCTTCGCGGCTTCCGCGCGCAGCAGGACGCGCGGATCCTTGGCCATGTCCTCGACGACCATCGCTCTTCGCTCTCTGATCGCGCGTCCGGCCAGCCCGTATCGCTCGCCGTCGGACTCGTTCAGCGCCAGGGGCATCAACTGGACGTAATCCTCCTCCACGCCGTGCCAGGCGACCGGCTTCACGCGCGCCGCCTCGCGATCGACGACGCCCAGCCACGCGAGCTTGAATCTCCCGGCCTCCACCGCGACCCGGCACGCGTCGCGGAAAAGCTCGTCCCGGTCGCGGACGCGGACGATCAGCGCGTTGATTCCGCCCAGCACCGCGTAGACGCGCGTGAGGCGGAGGATTTTTTCCTCCTGCGCCTTGCGATCGCTGATGTCCCGCACGAATCCGCCGAAGGCGTTTCCACCCGCGAGCCGGATCGGGGTGATCACCAGCTCGACCGGAAACTCCCGCGCGTCGCGGTGCAGCGCGGTGATCTCGATGCGTTTGTTCAACACCGGACCTTGGCCCGTCTCTAGGAAGCGGGCGAGCCCCTGTTGGTGAGCCTCCCTGTACCGCTCGGGAATGATGGTTTCGGCCAGGTTCCGCCCCAACGCCTCCTCGCGCGACCAGCCGAAAGTCCGTTCCGATTGCCTGTTCCAGTCGACGATGACCCCTTTGGCATCCATCGCGACGAAAGCGTCCAGCGCCGACTCGACGATCAGGCGAGCGCGTTCCTGGCTCGCGTGCAGCGCTTCCTCCGCAAGCTTCTGCTCAGTCACATCCTGAAGCGTGCTGAACCATCGCGTTCCGTCTTCGGCGCGTCGCTGGCTTTGGAGCGGCTCGATCACCTGCCGTACCTGAATCCATGCGCCGTCGCTGCGCCGCAGCCGGTACTCGGCGTCCCTGCGCGCGCCCGTCCGGGCGGCCTCGATCGCCGTCGCGCGAAACCCTTCACGATCGTCAGGATGCAGGAGACCCAGCCACTCGCGCGTGCTCCGGGGCATTTGCGCGGCCTCGACCCCGATCAGCTGCGGCAGGGTGTCGGACCAGCGCTCGAACGACCCGTCCGGCCCCGTGACGACGTGCGCGATCTTCGCCATGAGCTGGGCGCGGTACAGCCCCGCCTGGCTCTCCTTCAGCCTCTCCTCCGCGAGCCTGCGCGCGCGCCGCACCTCGGCCTCGCGCAGCTCGCGCTTGAGCGCCGGCAGGAGCCGCGCGAGATTGTTCTTCATGACGTAGTCGTCCGCGCCGGCTTTCATCATGTCGACGGCGAGGTTCTCGCCGATCGTGCCCGAGATGAAAATGAACGGAATGTCGGCCCGGGACTCGCGTGCGATCGCGAGCGCCGTGCGCCCGTTGAATCGCGGCATGGAGAAATCCGAGATGACGAGATCGGGCCGGAACTCCTCGAGCTCGCGGCGGAAATCCGGCTCGGTCTGCACCCTGCGGCTCTGGAAGTCGAGACCTCCGCGTTTCAGCTCGCGCCGCAACAGGTCGAAGTCGGTTTCGCTGTCCTCTGCAACCAGTATCCTGAGCGGTTCAGTCACGTTGCCTTGACTGCAGAAACTCCCGCAGGGCTGATCGCATCGGTTCCTGATTCTCGACGATCGGCCTGTCGCGGTTCCCCGGTTTTCACCGGCCCCGGATGAACGATACGCGCTTGCTTCGATGCAGTCTGTAGGGTAGAACCGGACAGACCGGGTGCCCTGTCCGCATGAGCGCTCAATCCTCTAGTACGGCAGCCACTGCGGCCGCCTGGCGGATATGACTTTGGTATTGACCCCGCACCAGTTGAGGCCGCCGAAGAGCCTTCCGTGCTCGATTTTCACGCAGCGATCCATCACCGCCCCGAGTCCCGCGGCCTCGGCCTTCCTGGCCGCCTCGGCGTTCGTAACGCCCAGCTGCTGCCACAGCACTTTCGCGCCGATTGCGATCGCGTCCTCGGCGATCGGCACGATCTCCCCGGTTTTCCTGAAGCAGTCGACGATGTCGACCTTCACGGCGCATTTTTCCGCCGCTTCGCGCAGCGACGGGTAGCTCTTCTGGCCGAGGATGGCCTCGTATCCCGGATTGATCGGGATCACGGTATAGCCGTGCTCGAGCATGTATTTCGCGGCGAAGTAGCTCGGTCGGAACCAGTCGCCCGAGAGGCCGACGACCGCGATGACCTTGCTCGTCTTGAGGATGCGGCGCAAGCCGGGAATGTCGTCGACCATGGACGGGATTCTATCGAATCCTGAGGTATAGTCTCGCCTTTCGGGAAACGGCCGCACGATGGCAGGAACGCTCACCTCGAGAACCGCCGCGCAGATTCTCGTCGATGCGCTGAAAATCCACGGCGTCGATACCGCGTTCTGCGTTCCCGGCGAGAGCTATCTCGCGGTGCTCGACGCGCTCTACGACGCGCGCGAGTCGATCCGCCTGATCGTCGCGCGCCAGGACGGCGGCGCGGCTTACATGGCCGAGGCCTGGGCCAAGGTCACCGGGCGCCCCGGGATCTGCTTCGTCACGCGCGGTCCCGGAGCGAGCAACGCCTCGATCGGCGTGCACACCGCTCAGCAGGACTCGACTCCGATGATCCTGTTCATCGGCCAGGTTCCCGGGGAGTTCGCCGACCGCGAGGCCTTCCAGGAGGTCGACTATCGCCAGATGTTCGGGCCGATGTCGAAGTGGGTCGCCCAAGTCGAGCGCGCCGACCGTATGCACGAGTACGTGAGCCGCGCCTTTCACCTGGCGATGTCGGGACGGCCCGGGCCGGTGGTGCTCGCCCTGCCCGAGGACATGCTCACCCAGACCGCGAGCGTGCCCGATGTCGCGCCCTACCACGCGGTGCAGGCGAGCCCGTCCGCCGACGATCTGGAAAAGCTGCGAGGCCTGCTTGCGGGCGCGAAACGCCCGCTCGCCATACTGGGAGGCACGGTTTGGACTCGCAAAGCCTGCCGCGATCTGCAGGCGTTCGCCGAAAGCTCGGGCCTCCCGATCGCCTGCTCGTTCCGCTTCCAGGACCTGTTCGACAACCGCCACGGCCATTACGTCGGCGACGTCGGCATCGGCATCAACCCGAAGCTCGCCGAGCGCGTGCGCGGCGCAGATCTGCTGCTCGTGATCGGCGCGCGCCTCGGCGAGATGACGACCGGAGCTTACACGCTGGTCGAGCCGCCGCGGCCGAAGCAGAAGCTCGTGCACGTGCACGCGGGCGCCGAGGAGCTCGGCCGGGTCTACCAGGGCGAGCTGCTGATCAATTCCGGCATGCCGCAGATCGCCGCCGCGCTGAAAGGCATGAAGCTGGACGGTTCCGCGTGGCGCGCCTGGCGCGAGCAGGCGCGCGCCGACTATCTCGAGTGGACGAAACCCACCGCGAACCCGGGCCGGGTTCAGCTCGCCGAGATCGTCGCCTGGCTGCGCGAGCGCCTCCCCGGGGACGCGATCATCGCGAACGGCGCGGGAAATTTCGCGGGCTGGATCTCGCGCTTCTACCGCTATCCGGGCCTGCGCACGCAGCTCGCGCCCACAAACGGCTCGATGGGCTACGGCGTTCCGGCCGGCGTCGCGGCGAAAGTCGCGCATCCGGAGCGCGTCGTCGTCTCGATAAACGGCGACGGCGACTTCCTCATGAACGGGCAGGAGCTCGCCACCGCGGTGCAGTACGGGCTTGCGGTGATATTCGTCGTCGTCAACAACGGGATGTACGGGACGATACGCATGCACCAGGAGCGCGACTACCCGGGGCGCGTCTACGGCACGGCCCTGCAGAATCCGGATTTCGCGGCCCTCGCGCGCGCCTACGGCGCCCACGGCGCGACCGTGGAGGAGACGGCGCAGTTCGCACCGGCCTTCGAGCACGCCGCGCGCGAAACCGCGTCTTCCGGCACACCGGCGCTGATCGAAGTCCGCATCGACCCGCAGGCGATCACGACCTCCACGACGCTCGACGCCATTCGCGCGCGCGCTCTCAAGGGCTGAGCGGTCCCCAAGCTCATTGCAGGTTGGTGAGGTACACCATGTGCGGGGGAATCTCGCCGCGCGGATAGAACGCGCTCCCGTGGGTTTTCCAAAGCCGCAGGCCTTCCTCATGGTCGCCCGCGGCGTACGCGCCGAGCATCGCGGTGCCGAGCAGATAGCGGCTCCATTCGTCCGGCCCCTGGGCCGGTCCCGCGAGCAGCGCGCGGGCGCGCGCGAGCATCGCGGGCGCGTCGCGCGCCGCGATCGCGCCGTACAGCGCGAGCCTTTCGCGGACGCTGGGCGAGCGGGGCCTGCAGTCGAGCCACTTGTGCTCGACCCAGAGGGCGCGCCGCTTCTGCGGCGCGAGGTTGGCAAGAGTGATCTCGGCGGCGCGGTGCAGCAGCTCGAGCGCCGTCTTCGGCGGCTCGTCGGCGCACAGCGCGGCGGGGCGCTTCAAGGCGAGAACGATGGGGACCGCCGCCGGCTCGAGCGCGCGCAGCGGATCCGCCGAGCGGTCCGCGAGCATGCGCGCGATCTCCAGGGCCGCCGACTGGACCCGCAGGGGGAGCGATAAAACGTAGTCGGGGGCCAGCCGCTCGAGGTACACCCCGTGCGCGCCGCCGGTCATCTCGAGAACCGGCAGCGGCGCAGCGCCGAGCTCCTGAACCGCCCGTGCCGTGCTTCCGACGAAACGGCTCCGCGGGGCCTCCAGCTGCACCAGCGGGTGAAAGTCCGAATTGACCGGCGCACCGAGCGCGGCAAACAGGGGCGCGATCTGCCTCTTGGCGCCGAGACTGCGCACGCCGATCTCCTCGGAGCGCGTGATCCCGATCCGGCGCAGTTGCTCCCCGAACGCCTCTTCCTTCTCGGGCAGCGGCCCGGGGCGCGGCACGCGGCCTTCAGCGACCGCGACGACCATGAGGTCGCCGGGATTCGTTTCGTAGATTTCATAGTCCGCGAAATTCTCACCGAGCGCGGAAACGACGGAGCCGAGCAGCCGGTCGTTGAGATCGTAGGCGTGCACCCATTGCACGAACAGGCCTCCGGGCGCGAGGTAGCGCTTGGTGTCCCGGTAGAACTCCGTGGTGAAGAGCGCCGCGACGCCGCTGACCCAGACATTGGAAGGCTCGGACATGATCACATCGTAGAGCTTCCCGTGACGGGCGAAATAGCTCTTCGCGTCCTCGAAATACACCTTGCTGCGCGCGTCGCGGTAGGCGCGGTCGATGCGGGGAGTGAAGAAATGCGCTCCGGCCACCATGGCCGGCTCGATCTCGACGGTATCGACCGCCGCGGGGCCTGAGTGCGAGAGCGCGACCTCGACGCTCAGGCCGGAACCCCAGCCGATGTTGGCGAAAGTCTTCGCATCCGGCTTGATGAGCAGGGGCAGCGCTCCGAGCAGGGTCATTGTGAACTCGTCCTGCGTCGGCGGCTGATCCGGGTCGAGGCGAAGGGCTGCGTCCGATTTGCCGTTGGTGAGGATCGACAGGGCGCCTTCCCTGCCTCGCACCGCGACCGATGCGGTCTTGCCGTCGCGGTAGAAGACCACCGCGCCGAACTCGGGCGCGGCCCGGCCGTAGCGGAAGACCCCCGAGGAAAGGCGCTCGGGTTCCAGGATCGCGGCGCGCGCCGTTGCCGTCGCGGCCAGCATGCCGATGATGACCGCGGCGAACGCATGGACGCGCCGCGATGCCGCCTGCGAGTAGCGCAGCATCCAGGCGCCGAGCAGTATGTCGATGGCGGCACCGGCCACCGTGGCGAGCTTGAGCCCGACGGCGGGCATCAGCACGTGCACGGCGAGCAGCACGCCCGCGATGGCGCCGAGGGTGTTTGCCGCGTAGATCTGGCCGATCGCGCGCTCGCCGCGTCCCCCGCGCAGCAGCACCTGCGTGAAAAGCGGCAGGGTCATTCCGGCAAGGAAGGTCGCGGGCAGCATCACCGCGAACGCGAGCGCGTCGCCGAACAGGTTGAACAGCGGATACGCGCCGTCGCTGCGCTGGAGCACGCCGAGCGCCCACGCCATCCAGTCGAACGTCCAGTGGTAGACGAATATCGTGGCGAGCGCGGCGAGGCCCATGAAAACCTGCACCAGGCCGGCGAAGCGCACCGGGTCGGCGAGCCGGTCGATGCGGCGCCGGATCCACAGGCCGCCGAGCGCGAGACCGGTGATGAATGCCGAGAGCATCAGCTCGAACGCGTGGAACGACGAGCCGAGCACCAGCGACAGCATCCTGATCCAGACGATCTCGTAGATGAACGAGGCGAGGCCGGTGACGAAGGCCCCTGCGAGAAACAGGCGCGCGACGGAGCTCGCGGACGGCGCCGGGCCGCCCGGGGATGCCGCGGCGGCCGCGGCGGGCTCGCCCAGGCGCGCG
>CAYQVE010000066.1:0-5612 GCA_964420785.1 uncultured Enterobacteriaceae bacterium
CCCCCGCCCTTTCTCCTTTCCCCAGCGGCGTGGCCGGGTGTCTGGGTGCGTGTACGACGAAGGCAAAATACGCCTGCGCCCGTTTTTGGCCGGGATATGACACAATCACGGCCATAATTCGAGTCGCCCGAGTGCAGACAGGGAGGGCGCGTGTCGGACCCTGCCGTTCAAATGGACCTGAGCCTTCAGGTCGGCAAGTACGACGTTCAGAAGGCGATCGGCAAGGGCGCGACGGGAACGGTGTACCTCGCCAGGGATACCTTCACAGGGCGTGAAGTTGCGCTCAAGACGATCGAGCCCGAGGTATTCCGGGATCCCGAATTCGGTACGGTGTACCGCTCGCAGTTCCAGAACGAGGCTTCCCTCGCCGGAAAACTCCGGCATCCGCACATCGTGGCGATCCTCGACGCGGTGGTGCAGCAAGACTCCGGCTACATCGCGATGGAATACGTCAAGGGAGGCGATCTTTCCAGGCATGTCGCCGCGGGCAAACTTCTCCCGGTCGCCGATGTTTTGCAGATTGCGTTCAAGTGCTGCGGCGCCCTCGAATACGCCGCGCGGGAAGGCATCGTCCATAGCGACATCAAACCGGCGAACCTCATGATCGCCGAGGGCACCGAGGTGAAGATCTCGGATTTCGGCGCGGCCTACCTGCGCAAGAGCCAGGTCGTTCAGACTGCGGCGATGGGTTCGCCCTACTACATGTCGCCCGAACAGATCGCGGGCAAGGAGCTCAGCTTCCACAGCGACATGTACTCGCTCGGCGTGTCGCTCTATGAACTGCTCACCGGCAAGAAGCCTTTCACCGGGGAGACCATCGAGATATTGGTGCGGAGAATCCAGAACCAGGATCCGATTCCGCCGAGCAGTGCTCGGTCCGGATTGCCGAAGTCCGTGGACTCCATTGTCCTGCGCGCGATGGCAAAGAAGCCCGAGCACCGCTACCCGAGCTGGGCCGAGTTCGCGTCGGATCTCTCGAGAGTCGTCCAGCAGACTCTTCCGCCCGGCGTCGTTCCCGATAGCGAGAAATACGTCGCTCTGAGGAAAGTCGAGATGCTCGCAGCCCTCTCGGATACGGAATTCTGGGAACTTGCGCGAGCCGGCGATTGGGCGCGCGTGGGACCCAATCAGACGATCGTGAACGAGAACGCAAAAGGAAAGAGCTTCTACTTCATCGGCAGAGGGCAGGCCAAGGTGACCCGCCAGGGGCGTCTGCTCAACATGATCAACGAGGGCGAGTGCTTCGGCGAGATGGCATACATCCGCGGCGGCGAGGTCCCGCGGAACGCGACGGTGGATTCGGTGACGGAGCTCCTGCTCGCCAAATTCAGACCCGACGCATTCAACAAGATGAGCGTGGGTGCGCAGCTCTATCTCACCCGCGCGCTGGCGCGCAACCTCGCCGACCGGCTGGAACTCGCCAATTCCCGTATCGGGCGGTGATTTCCGCCCGGGCGTCAGCATGAAAATCGATTGGGACGTGCCGGTCAGGATGGACGACGGCCTGGTGCTCCGCGCCGATGTGTTCCGCCCCGCGGCGGAAGGGCGCTATCCCGCGATTCTTTCCTATGGGCCGTACGGCAAGGGGCTCGCGTTCCAGGAGGGCTACAAGACCGCATGGGAAATCATGTCGCGCGACTGTCCGGACGCGGTCGCGGGCAGCAGCAACCAATACGCCAACTGGGAAGTGGTCGATCCTGAAAAGTGGGTGCCCGAAGGCTACATTTGCGTCAGGGTCGATTCGCGCGGCGCCGGACGCTCGCCGGGCTATCTGTGCCACAACAACGCGCGCGAGACCCGCGATATCCACCTGTGTGTCGAGTGGGCGGCGGCGCAAGCGTGGTGCAGCGGAAAAGTGGGAATGAACGGAATCTCCTACTACGCGAGCAACCAGTGGCGCGCGGCCGCGTCGCAGCCGCCGCATCTCGCGGCGATCTGCGTTTGGGAAGGCTGGTGCGACAGCTACCGCGACGGGAACCGCCACGGCGGCATCATCTGCAGCTTTCGTAAGAATTGGCAGGACATGCAGGTGAAGACAGTGCAGCACGGGCAGGGCGAGCGCGGCGCGAGGAGCCGCGTCACCGGAGAGTCCGTATGCGGCCCCGAGACGCTCCCGCCCGAGGAGCTCCAGAAGAACCGGGAAAACATGTGGCAGGAGCTGCTGTCGCGGCCCCTCGACGGTCCCTACTACCGCGAGCGCACGGCCGATCTCTCCAAGATCACGGTCCCACTGCTCTCGTCCGCGAACTGGGGCGGGCAGGGACTGCACACGCGCGGCAATTTCGAGGGGTTTGCCGGCGCGGCGTCCCGGCAGAAATGGCTGGAGGTGCACGGCGGCTCGCACTGGGCGCCGTTCTACACCGACTACGGTGTCAGGCTCCAGAAACGCTTCTTCGATCATTTTCTCAAGGGCGTGGCCAACGGCTGGGACAGGCAGCCGCGCGTGCAGCTGCAGGTCAGGCATCCCGGTGAAAAATTCGTGCTGCGCCACGAGAACGAATGGCCGCTCGCGCGCACGACGTGGATGCATTTCCACCTTGATCCGAAGGAAATGAGGTTGTCCACCGCGCCGTTTGGCGGCGAACGGTCCATTACCTACGACGCGACGGGCGAAGGCGTGACCTTCTCCACCCCGCCGCTCGGGCGCGAAACCGAGATCACCGGGCCGTCGGCGCTCAAGCTCTTCGTTTCCTCCTCGACCTCCGACGCCGACATCTTCGCCGTGCTGCGCGTGTTCGACCCGAAAGGAAAGGAGGTCTCGTTTCAGGGCGCGCTCGACCCGCGCACGCCCGTCGGACAGGGCTGGCTGCGCGCATCGCAGAGAAAGCTCGACGCGAGACGCTCGCTGCCCTACCGACCCTTCCACGCTCACGACGAGAAGCAGCCGCTCAAACCGGGCGAGATCTACGAGCTCGACATCGAGATCTGGCCTACCTGCATCGTCGTCCCGGCGGGCTACCGCATCGCCCTCACGATCCGCGGGAAGGACTACGAGCACGGAGGAGAAGCCGCGTCCCTGTCGAACATGAAAAACCCCATGCGCGGCTGCGGGCCCTTCATCCACGATGACGAGGCCGACCGGCCGCCCGCGATCTTCGGCGGAAAAGTCACGCTGCGCTTCGGCCCGAGACGGCAGGCCAGCGTGCTGCTCCCCGTGATTCCCGAGCAGTAGCCGCGTGCGCGCCGAGCTCGTCTCCATCCCCACCGGTGCGATCCCGCTCGACGGCCTGTACTACGAGCCCGAGGGCAAGGCCTCAGGCGCGGCGCTGCTGTTTCACGGAAACACCATGAACTTCTATGTCGGCGCGCTGCGTTTCCTGCCCCCCGTGCTGGTGAAGCTCGGCCTGGTGTGCCTTGCGTTCAATCGCCGCGGGCACGACATCCTCAGCACGCGCAACAGCCGCACTCCGGAGGGCGGCGCGTTCCAGTTCGCGCGCGAGGATATCGAGGACAATCGCACGGCGGCGCGTTGGCTCTCGGCGCGCGGATTTCCCGCTCCGGTCGTGATCGGGCACAGCAACGGCGGCATGCTCGCCGTGCAGCACGTCGCCGATCATCCAGAAACGCCGGCACTGGTGCTGCTGTCGGCGCACCTGGGCGGAAAGAACATTCTCGGGCGCACCAGCAGGGCCGGCCTGATGGCGCAGGACCGCGTCGAAGAATTCACCGCGCAAGCAAGGGAACTCGTCGCGTCCGGGCGCGGACGCGAGCTCATGCTGATGCCCGGCTGGTGGTACGCGATCAGCGCCGAGAGCTACCTCGATCGCCTCACCGAGACGCCCGACGGCCTCGCGCTCGCCCCGACGATCAAATGCCCGACGCTCTACGTCCGCGGCGACAAGGAATCACGGGAGAACTACCCCGCCGAGGATTTCAGGGCGCGCGCCGGTGGTCCGTGCGACGTGGAAATCGTTCCCGGCTGCGATCACTTCTACAACGGGCGCGAGGAAGCGATCCAGGCGATCCTCTCGTCTTGGCTCGCGAAGGCGCTTCACCTCCGGAGCAAATAAATCAGGCAGCCGGAAACTATGGATTTAGTCGTCGTGCTCCTCGTCGCCCCCGGCGCCGACCTGGATCACGCCGGCGTTGCCAAGGTAGACGCGGCCAGGATGGCGCGGATCGGCCACCAGCGAACCTCGACCACCCTCGACGCCGGAGCGACGCAGCGCTTCGCCGGTGTCCACCGCTTGCCAGGTGGAGGCGCCGTCGCGGCTCGCGAAGAGGCCGCCTGCACGCAGCCACACGAGGAGCGTGCCGTGCCCGTCCTGCGCAAAGCCGTGCACGCCCGCGCCGGCGAGGCCGGTGCTGGCGGGCGCGAAGGTTTGCCCGCCGTCGAGCGAGCGAATCACCTGGCCAAAGCGCGCGCCGGCGTAGACCAATCGCGGGTTGCGCCGATCCACGAGCAGCGCGCTGAAGCTTCCCGGCTGACCGAGGCCCTGCAGCGTCTGCCCGCCGTCAGTCGACTTGAACAGGCCGGCGGTTCCGCTGTACGTGCCCACGTAGACCACGTTGGCGTCGCTCGGATCGACGGCCAGCGCGCCAAACCGCAACGTTGAGAATCTGGCGAAGCTCCGACCCGCGTCGTCCGAGCGGTAGAGTCCCGGCGGGAATCCTGGCGACGCCAGATAAACGCGCGAGCTGGTAGGGAAAGCCATTCGCGAGTTGTTGTAGAAGACCGGCGCCCCGGGAACCGCCGCAGCGGCCCAGCTGCGCCCGCCGTCGTCGGTGCGGAAGAGACCCAAGCCGCTGGACGTCGCGACCAGGATGACGTTGGCGTCGCTCGGCGAGGCCGCCACCGAAGCGGCATCGTAGTCATCGGCGTTAGCGGCGTGTTTCACGTCGATGATCGGGGCGTTGCCGATGGGCTGGAAGCTGAGGCCGTGGCTCTGCCGGAAAACCACCTGTGTATGAAGCACGCCGACCAGCAGCTTGCCGTCGGCGTCGAAAGCGAGATCCTGCACCGCGGAAGCGCGGAAGCCGTCGAGCAGCGGCCGGAAGGTCTGGCCGCGGTCGTCGGTGCGGAAAGGCCCGGCGACCGTGGCGACATAGACGGAGCCGCGCGGATCCACGCCGATTTCACCGATGGGGAAGGCCCCGAGGAAGCGCGGATCGTTCGAGGCCGGCAAGAGCGCGAAGCTCAGTCCGCCATCGGTGGAAACGCGCAGCAGGCCATCACTGGTATAGATGCGCGAGGGATCGGTCGGGTCAAAGGCGAGCGGACCGAAGCCGTTGGGCAGACCGCTCACCGGCACAAAGGACACTCCGCCATCGGTCGACCGGAAGGTGCCGGTCGTGTTGAAGCTCGCGCCTCTCGTGCTCATGAAGATCACGCGGCCGTCGGGGCTGGCATCAAAGGCACCTTTAAGGTCTTGAGGGACCGGCAACACATGGAAGCTGACCCCGCCGTCGGTCGAGGCGGCGACGCAGTCGCCGCTGACGTAGAGAATCCCGCGCAGCGGACGCACCGTCCCTCCGGCGGCGCACGCCGGAAGCCTCGCGGTGAATTCCTGCACGGTCCGTCCACCATCGGTCGATTTCCACGTCTTGCTCACAAAGTCGCCGGTGGTGTCGTCGAAACCCGAGACGTAGACCGTGAGCGGATCGGCGGCGTC
>CAYQVE010000066.1:5622-13792 GCA_964420785.1 uncultured Enterobacteriaceae bacterium
GTCGTGGGGCCGGGCCCGGGTGGGGAGGCTGAAGGGGGACCGGGCCTGGGGGCGGACCGACGGCTCCAACGGCTAAAGCTTGTAGGCCTAAACCCGTGTTGACCGGACCCCGCTGAGTCCACGTTTCGCCGAAATCGTCGCTGGAAAACAAGCCGTTGAACGGCGTGACGGAACCACCCGTGCCGACAAGGGCATAGACGAGGCGCGGCTGCGAGGGCGCCTGGCATACGTGAACGACAAATGGGGAGACCCCGTTCGCCACCAGGCCCTTCATGCTGCGCTGCCAGCGCTCGCCGTGGCGCTCGGACCGGAAAATGCCGGCGCGGCCGGTGGTGGTGAGGACCGCGTCGCGGTGGAAGAGGAACGGTACTCTGCCGTTGCAGCAGAGGATGCCGTCCTCAGGTCCTGCCTCGCGCACCTTCCGATCGTCGCCGTCGGCCCGCGCCGTCAAGCATAGAGCGAGCGAGAGAACGGCCGCGAAAGATATCGAAACGCATGCACTCAGCCGCATAGGTCTCCCCCCCGAGCGTTCGAATACGACATCATGGCACACTTCTTCGACCTCGGCGAAGCCTGTCCCCGAGTACCCACGTGTTCGCTCCAGGGGCAAATGGTTGAGAATCGGTGGTTACTCTATCATCGCGGGGCACGCTTCCCTTTTTTCGCCTCAACTGATTCGGGCCGGCCGCATCTGGGGCAAATTCGATGAGGAGCTGCGACGCTTGCAACAGCCTGTCCAGCGGATGCGATCAACTAAACCCGTGCTGCAGCGCTACTGGCGCGAAGGTTTGCTCCTTCTCATCCCAGCGCTTTCGATCATCGGATTGTTTTCATCGGAATCCACGCCGCATGATCTGGCTTATCACAACTTCGCGGATCAGAGAGTTGTTGCTGGGATTCCGAATTTTGCCAACGTTGCGTCGAACATCCCGTTTCTCGCCGTAGGCGCCCTCGGATTTGTTTTATGTCTGCGGAAAAACGGGAGCTCCGCTTCGTGGACAACGTTTTTTGCAGGAATTGGGCTGGTCTGCCTCGGTTCCGGGTATTACCACCTGTTCCCTCAAAACGCGACTCTGGTGTGGGATCGCTTGCCTATGACCCTTGCATTCATGGGACTATTTGTCGCCCTCTTGAGCGAGCACACGGATGAGTCTTTGGGCCGCTTCCTGCTCGCCCCCGCGCTCGTGTTGGGAGTCGCGAGCGTCGGCTGGTGGCGCTACGCCGACGATCTCCGATTCTACTATTGGGTTCAGCTTGCGCCGCTGCTGCTCATTCCGGTTCTGCTCGCTTTGTTCTCGCCGAAGTACACACACCGCACGTATCTCCTTTACGGCCTGGGCTCTTACGTGCTTGCCAAGATCGCGGAGAACTACGACCAGGAACTCTTCGCGTTGACTTCGAATTTCGTCAGCGGTCATTCGGTCAAGCACGTACTCGCGGCGTTGGGAGCCCTGTTCGTTTACTTGATGCTGCGGCAACGTAGACCCGTTGCATCATCATGAGAATGGCGCGGGGCTTGGCTCGAGGAATTCAAGCTGCCCGATTCCCGCTCGCGCGGGAATGACAGGGGTGATCTCCACTCGTAGAATGATGAAGCGTCGGAATCGGATGAGGAGAGCGAGGATGAGACAGCTCCGCGTGTTCATGCTTGCGGCGTTTGCCCTGGGGTTCGCCTCCGCTGCGCTCGCGCAGTCTTATCCAGCCAAGCCGATCAAGGTCGTCATACCCTTTCCGCCAGGCAACACCATGGACATCATGACCCGCTTGATCGGACCGAAGATGACCGAGCGCATAGGCCAGCAAATCATCGTCGAGAACCGGCCCGGAGCGAGCGGAATGCTGGGCCTCGAGTTCGTCGCGCGCGCGGCGCCCGACGGCTACATCATCGCAGCGGGTCAGGGCGGCAATCTGACCGTACTGCCGCATACGAGCAAGAGCATTACCTACGATCCGCTGAAGGACTTTGCGCCGATCGCGGTCTCGACGACGAACTACCTCGGCATCGTCGCCAACCCCGAGGTGCCGTTCAGCTCGGTCGCGGAAATGATCGCCTACGCCAAGGCCAACCCCGGCAAGCTGACGGTGGCGACGAACGGCGAAGGCGGCTTTCCTCACCTCGCGTTCGAGCATCTACGCCTCATGGGGGGCTTCAGCTTCACACACGTTCCGTACAAGGGCTCGGCGGCGATCGCGACGGACGTGATCGGAGGGCAGGTCCAGGCGGCAATCGACGGCATCACCGGCCTCGCGCCGCACGTGCGCTCGGGCCGCCTGCGGTTGCTCGCCATTACGAACAAGACGCGCGTTCCGCTCTGGCCCGACACGCCGGCAGCGGCCGAGACAGTTCGCGGGTACGATTCGGGCGGCTGGTTCGGCTATGTCGCGCCGGCGGGAACGCCGCGGGCTATCATTCTCAAGCTGAACGAAGAGATCAACCACGCGATGAAGCTCCCCGACGTGAGCGACAAGCTCGTGACCGCCGGCCTGATCGTCGTCGCCGAATCGCCGGAATACTTCGGCGAGGTCATCCGCAGCGATTACGCCAAGTACGGTAAGCTCGTGCGCGACATCGGATTTCAACCGCAGTGACGGGTGTCCGGATCTCTTGCTGAATTCGCGGGTTCTTTGCGCGCTCCTCGCGCTTTCGCCGGCGCAGGCCGCTCTTGCCTGGGGCCCGGAGGCGCATCGCATGGTGGGCGAAGTCGCGGTCCGCTACACTGTCCCCAAGGCCAATGCAGAGATCCTAGAACTCCTGAAGAACGACCGCCTCGCCGACGGTCAACCGTCCGGCCGGCACACTCTCGGCGAAGTCGCGAACTGGGCCGACGAAATCAAGGACACGGAGTGGGGAAAGCGGCGCGCCTCGTGGCACTACGATGACATCCCGCTGTGCGAAGCCGCGGAGTACTCGAAGTACTGCCGCGGTGGCCGATGCGCCTCCGCGCAGCTCGCCCGTCAAATCCAAATCCTCGGCAACGGGCGGGCGAGACCCGGGCAGCGCAACGAGGCCCTCAAGTGGGTCGTGCATCTGATGGGCGACCTACACCAACCGCTGCACGCCGCCAACCGGGGCGACCGCGGCGGGAACCGGGTGCAGGTCTACTTCTTCGGGGAGCGTGACAACCCGCCCTATGGAAGTCTCAACCTGCACGCCGCCTGGGACGTCAGCATGGTGCGCAGGCTGGTCGCGGATCGCGGCGGCGAGCGCGCCATCGTTTCGGCGCCGATCGCGGACGGGCACAGGAACGCTTGGGAAAAGGGCTCGATTTCCGATTGGACGGCCGAGAGCCACCGGATCGCAAGAGACGCCGTCTATCCGCTGCTTCCGGTGGCGGCCTCGTGCACGAGCAGGATCGTGGAGGTGGTCGCGATCGGCCAGGCCTACTACGCCAACGCGGCCCCTTTGATCGAAATCCAGATCAAGAAAGCCGGCGTGCGACTCGCGCGTGTGCTGAACGAAACGCTGGGCCGGTGAGGCCGCAAACTCAACCGCGGGAGACAACGATGGCAGATTCCGCGCGTCCTCTGGGTGTTCTTCGCGGTGATCGCCGCAACGGCCCTGACGCTGATTTTCGTGGATGGCTGAGCGGCGGGGCTCAGTCCTGGAGTGGGATGTTCGCGTCCCGAATCACTTTCGCGTAGGCCGCAAGATCGAGCTTGTACTTTTCCGCGAACTGCTCGGGCGTACTTCCGACCGGCTCGTACCCCCAGGCGGACCAGCGCTCGCGCATGTCCTTCGCCGCGATCGCCTGGGCAATGTCGCGCTGGATCCGGATCACGATGTCGCGCGGCGAGCCCGCGGGCGCAAACACGCCGAGCCAGCCCGTGTATTCGAATGGAATGCCCGCCTCGGTCAGGGTCGGCACCTCCGGCAGCGTTGCCGAGCGCGCCGTGCCGCTCACTCCCAGGGCTCGCAGCCGGCCGGACCTGATGTGAGGCAGGACGCCGGCGAGCGGCATGAACGCGAGCTGCACCTCTCCGGCGAGAAGCGCCTGGCTGAGCGGCGCGTCGCCCTTGTAGGGGACGTGCAGCATGTCGGTCCCGGTCATGCTCTTGAGAAGCTCGCCAAGCAGGTGCAGCGGCGCCCCAATGCCGGTGGAGCCGTAGTTGATGGCGCCGGGCATGGACTTCGCGAGCCCGATCAGCTCCTTTGCCGATGCGGCCGGAACTAGCGGATTGGTCACGAGCACCACGAATGAGGAGGTGAGCTGCGTCACCGGCGCGAAATCCCTAGCCGCGTCGAACGGAAGTTTCTTGTACAGCCCCGGGCTTATCGCGAAGCCGTGTGTGGTGATGAGCAGAGTGTAGCCGTCTCCCGGGGCCTTGGCGACATGGTCGGCCGCGATGTTCCCGCCCGCGCCGGGGCGGTTGTCGACGAGCATCGGCTGCTTCCAGGTCTCCACGAGCTTTTGCCCGAGCGCCCGCGCGACGGTATCCACGGCGCCGCCCGCGGCGAACGGGACGACCATGCGCACGGGCCTTGCGGGATAGCTCTGCGCAAAGGCGTGCAAGCCGAGCAGCATCGCCACCGCGATTGCGGACAACGGGCGCGAAAGCAGTTTCATGGGTCCCCTTGGCGGAACGCTGTTTCCGCATTATCGTCGGGTTGCCGGGGGGATGAGAAGGCCCTGACGGCACCGAGGCAGGTGCGGTTTCGTAACTTAGTTCATACGCGCGAGGTCCGATCGGTGTCACACTCGACCGCTCGGTATCGGGGAGGTCCGAGGTCTGATGAAATCGGATAAGCGTCCGCAGAGCGGGCCCGCCGTTCCAGACGGTGATGCCTTGTTCGGCTCGCTCTTCGCGCAGACCGCAGTCGGGGTCGCAGTCATATCGCCAGAGGGCGGCTTTGTGCGGGTAAGCGAAGCGCTGTGCCGGATGCTCGGCTACGGCGAGCGGGAGCTGCTGCAAAAAAGCGTTCGGGATGTCACCCACGCCGACGATCTGGAGTCCACTCAGGAAATCCGGCTGGAGCTTCTGGCGGGGCCGGGTGCCCGCGTCCACGAAAGACGTTATTTGCGCAAAGACGGTTCGGCCCTCTGGGTCCAGGTCGTAGGGGCGCTGGTGCGCGACGGCTCGGGTTCGCCGCAATGCTTCGTCGCTCTGGTTCACGACATCACCGAACTCAAGTTGGCCCAGGATGCACTCAAGGCGAGCGAGTCCCGGTTTCGCCGCATGGTGGAGCTGAGCTCGGACTGGTACTGGGTGCAGGATGAAAATTTCCGGTTCGTCCAGCTGTCCGGAGTGGAAAAGCGGGGCATCGACCCGGAAACCTTCATCGGCAAGGCGCGCTGGGAGCTCGAGGGAGCCGGGTCCCTTCCGGAAAAAGCCTGGCAGCAGCACCGCGAAAAGCTCGAGCGTCACGAGCCGTTCAGCGACTTCGTATACGCCGCTCCGGACAATTCCGGCGAAATGCGCTATCTGAGCGTGACCGGCGAGCCGATTTTCGACGCGCAAGGCAAGTTCAAGGGGTACCACGGCGTCGGAAAGGACGTCACGGAAAAGGCGCGCGGGCTGAAGGACCTGGAGGACAGCGAAGAACGCTACCGGATGCTGTTCGACATCCACCCCCGTCCGATGTGGGTCGTGGAAAGCAAGACCTTGCGTTTCCTCGCCGTAAACCAGGCGGCCGTCGACCATTACGGCTACTCGAGGGAAGAGTTTCTGTCGATGACAGCGGAGCAGCTCCGCCCGCCGGAGGACATCGCGCAGCTGCTCAGGGACTTTCAGGACCCGAGCCGCTCCTACATGCAACGCGTGGCGCGGCACCGCAAGAAGAACGGGGAGCAGATCAACGTCGAAATCGTCTCCTTCAATCTCGCATTCGACGGCCGGCCGGCCCGACTGGGCGTGATCAACGACGTCACCGAGCGCCTGAAGGCGGAGCAGCAGTCACGCGAGCTCGAGGCGCGGTACCAGGCGCTGATAGAGTCCCGAAAAAACCCCGGCTAGCGCCGGGCTCCAATCCCGGGTGAGGGAAGGGCGATGAACGCGAGGGCAATGCCGCCTTTCCGGGCGGACCAGGTCGGGAGCCTGCTGCGACCCGCCCAGATCAAGAAGGCGCGCGCCGAGGTCGAGGCCGGGAAAATGACCGCCGAGCAACTGCGCGCGATCGAAGACCGCTGCATCCGCGAGGTGGTCGCGCGCCAGGAGGCTGTCGGCCTTCAGGCGGTGACCGACGGCGAATACCGCCGCGGGTGGTGGAACCACGATTTCCTCGGCAGGATCGACGGGGTCGAGATCGAGCTCGACCCGCAGTCGTACAAGTTCGCCGGATCCGACGACCCGCGCTACACGCCCAAAGTCAGGCGCAAGCTGAGACGCACCCGCCCGATGATGCTCGATCACTTCCGCTACCTGAAATCGGTCGCAAAGGAGACGCCCAAGTTCACCATGCCTTCGCCTTCGATTCTCTATCACCGCGGCGGGCGCGCGGCGATCGACCGCGAAGCGTATCCGGATCTGGATGAGCTCTGGAGCGACGTCGGCCGCGTCTATCGGGAGGAAATCCGCGACCTCGCAGCCGCAGGATGCGCCTACCTGCAGATCGACGACACGAGCTTTTCGTTCCTGTGCGACGAGAAATTCCGTGCGAGCTGCCGCACCCGCGGCGACGATCCGGACGAGCTTCCGCACATGTACGCAAGAGCGGTCAACGCCGCCATCGCCGACCGCCCTGCGGGAATGACGATCGTCATGCACACCTGCCGCGGCAACTGGAAGAGCACCTGGCTCGCCGCGGGCGGCTACGATCCGGTCGCGCGGGCCGTGTTCGGCGAAACGAACGTGGACGGCTGGTTCCTCGAGTACGACAGCGAACGCGCAGGCACTTTCGAGCCGCTGCGCTTCGTCCCGAAGGGAAAGAAAGTGGTTCTCGGTCTCGTCTCGACCAAAACGCCCGTGCTCGAGAACAAGGACGAGCTGAAGCGGCGTATCGACCAGGCGGCCCGGTACGTTCCGCTCGAGAACCTTTGCCTGAGTCCGCAGTGCGGCTTCGCGAGCAGCCACCACGGCAACCTTCTGACCGAAGACGATCAATGGAGAAAGCTCGCGCTCGTCGTGGAGGTGGCGAGCGAGGTCTGGGGCGGCTCCTAAGGGCGGCTATTCGACCGTCACACCCGAGAGCTTGATCAGCCGGTCCCAGCGGGCGTATTCGGACTTGAGGTATTCGGCGAACTCCTCGGGCGTGTTGCCGACCACCTCGAACCACTGCTTGGTCACATATTGCTGGCGGAAGGCACGATCGAGGAGGATCTTGGCCGTGTCGTCGTAGATCTTGGCGACGGTCCCGCGCAGCATGCCCGCGGGTCCCACCAGCGCGAACCATGTTCCGGCCTCGTAACCGGGGACGCCTGATTCGGCGACCGTGGGAAGATGAGGCAGCGCCGCGATCCGGCGCGCGGTCGCGGCGGCGAGGAGTTTCAGCCTGCCCGCGCGCGCGTGCGACTCGACCAGAAGCGGGGTCACCATCATCATCTGTATCTGGCCGGAAAGAAGATCGGTGACTGCGGGTCCGGCGCCTTTGTAAGGCACGTGCACGACGTCGATCCCGAGCAGGCTCTTGAGGTAGTCCACGCTGATGTGGGCCGAGGAGCCCAGCCCGAAGGAACCGTAGGAAAGCGAGCCCGGTTTGGCTTTCGCGAGCGCCACGAGTTCCTGGAAGGTGTTCGCGGGCACCGAAGCGTGCACGGCTATGACCCACGGGAAACGCACCAGCACCGTGATCGGCGTGAAACTTTTCACGCCGTTGTATGGGAGTTTCTTGTACAGGTGCGGGTTGATCACGAACGAGGAGGCGTCGGAGACGAGCAGCGTGGCGCCGTCGGGCGCCGACCTCGAAACATACTCGGCGCCGACGATCTGGTTCGCGCCCGGGCGGTTCTCGACCAGCACCGGCTGCCCCCAGATTTCCGAAAAGCGCGGCGCCAGCGCCCGCGAAAAGGCGTCGGTCGCGCCGCCCGGCGAAGTCGGCACGACGATCTTCACCGAGCGAGACGGGAAGCTTTGCGCCGGCGCAGGGAAAGGCGCTGCGGCAAGCGCGGCGGTGATGAATGCCAGCAAGAGAACTGAAATTCCGGACACCCTGAAATCCTCCCTAGTGCGCCCTTATTGTAGTTCGGGCTTGAGCCAGCCGGTCGCTGCGGTCGCTCCAGCCGAGACCGTGAATTTG
>CAYQVE010000067.1:0-13648 GCA_964420785.1 uncultured Enterobacteriaceae bacterium
CCAAAGAGGTGATGAACACCATCCGCGGCTTCGCTGCGGACGACGCGACCATCATCTTCGGCGCCGTCTATGACGATCCCATGGGCGAGGAGCTGCGCGTCACCGTGATTGCGACGGGTCTAGGTCAGCCGCAGGTCGTGCGTCAGGCCAGGCCGAAGCTGGTGCAAAAGACCGGTACCGATAACCGGCCGGTCGCGGGTGTGGACTACCGCGTGCTCGACGAGATGCCCGCGGTGATCCGCAAGAACCGCGCCTCGACGATAGAAGCGCTGCAGAACAGCGGGGTCGACAAGTACGACATCCCTGCATTCCTGCGCAAGCAAGCCGACTAGGGAGAAGTCACATGAGCACCGCCAAAAGACCTGGCATGCCTCGCTATCTGCGCAAGCCCTTGATCGCCAAAACGAGCGTCCGACTGCCGATTCGGACGGCGCCGGTGCTGATCCGCACCGTCGCGTTCGTCCCCGCGTACCTGCGCAAGCGGCCGCATTGACGAGCAAGCCACGCTGGCACAGCTGAATTCCGGGCCGGTGAACCCGCGCGCTATGCTAAAATCTCGTGCTTTCAATTGGCTACGACAATTGCTGCGGCGACGCAAATGTTCAAGCAGCGCACTCTCAAATCCGTGATTCGCGCCACCGGCGTCGGCCTGCATACCGGCGAGAAAGTGGCCGTGACACTGAGACCGGCTTCCCCGGACGTGGGCATCGTGTTTCGACGGATCGATTTGCCCGTGCCGATCGACATCGCAGCCGACGCCTTCAAGGTCACCGACACTCGGCTTTGCAGCGCGCTGGAGGCTAACGGGGCGAAAGTGGCCACCGTCGAGCATCTCATGTCGGCATTCGCGGGGCTCGGGATCGACAACGCCTACGTCGATCTCACCGGGTCGGAAGTTCCGATCATGGATGGGAGCGCAGCGCCATTCGTGTTTCTCATTCAGTCCGCCGGCATCGAGCAGCAGCCCGCGCCCAAGCGTTTTTTCAGAATCAAGAGCACGGTCGAAGTCACAGACGGCGACAAGTGGGCCCGCTTCGAACCGTTCGAGGGTTTCAAACTTTCGTTTTCGATCGAGTTCGACCACCCCGCTTTCGAGCGTTCGGCGCAGGCGGCTCACGTCGACTTTGCCGATACCTCCTACGTCAAGGAAGTCGCCCGAGCGCGCACATTCGGTTTCATCCAGGACGTGGAGGCATTGCGCGATTCCGGCCTGGCGCTGGGCGGGAGCCTCGAAAACGCCGTCGTGGTCGACGAGTACCGCGTCTTGAACGTCGAGGGACTGCGCTACAGCGACGAGTTCGTCAAGCACAAGTTGCTCGATGCAATCGGTGATCTATACTTGATCGGGCATCCGTTGATCGGTTATTTTTCGGCGCATAAATCCGGCCATGCCCTGAACAACCGTTTGCTGCGGGCAACGCTCGCCTCCACCGATGCCTGGGAATGGGTGACTTTCGAGCGCGAGGAGGACGCCCCGGCTGCCCTCTCCCGGTTGTTCTCCCTGCCTGCCGCCTGAGCGGAGTGTCGCGGGCTCGATGCTCGCTCTGCGCATCGTTGCAATTCTCGCGGTGCTCGTCACTGCGGCGGGAATAGTCCTGTATCTGGTGAACCGCGACAGGAAGTATCTCCGCTTCGCGTTTCAGGTGTTCAAGTACGCCGTGATCTTCGCGCTGCTCGTTTTCGGCCTTTTGATTCTAGAGCGTGCAATTGTGCTCGTCTAAGCAGAGACTTACTTGCGGTGCCGCGATGCGAACTTCCCGAGGGCAATTTTCAACCCAGAATCAGGGAGTTGCTCGCAGAGCCGTGCCAGTCCCAAGGCCGTTTCTTGGCTTATTTTCGCCGTTTTTTCAATAACTTGAGGGTTGGGCGCTAGGGGTTGCACGCACACCTCCAATCCGGTAACCTCGATCCCTCGTTTCGAGAGCTGCTCAGATAATGTCGGCAGCATAAGTTTCAGTTTTGCGGCGGTCGCCCCGTTGGCGGCAAAAACAACAACTTTTCCCTGTTTGTAGTTGGCGATCGAGCAGCATCGCGCCAGGGATTCCGGCAGCATCGCCGCGAGAATCTCGCGCAACTCGATCAAGCGCCGGGCCTGCGGCATGAGCGGAGCGATGCCGTCGGGCTGGTTCAAGAAGGCGTAAGGGTTCTTCATAGGCGTACGGTACGTAGAGTGCGGCCCCAGGAGGGGGCAGCATGCATATTATTCTTGTCTCGAGCAAGCTGGCCAAGCCTAGGTCCTTGACCTTGACGAACCGGCACCTGGTTGCCGGCGCCGTATTCATGGCACTGCTCGTATTCAGCCTCACGCTCGGGCTCTTCTGGATCACCGTGCGCCATGCCAACGAGGTCAAGCCCCGCCGTTCGGCCTGCTGGGTTTGGCCCGGGAAGGAGGCCCGGCGACGAAAGCCGGAAGAATTCCTGCGGGAAAACCTGAACGCCAGGGCGGTGAAGCTCGGCCAGATGCAGGCCCAGCTCATGCGCCTGGACGCGCTTGGCGAGCGCCTGTCTGCGCTTGCGGGCTTGAAACCCGGGGAATTCCGGTTCAACGAGGCGCCTGGCCGCGGCGGCGCGGTGTCGAGCATCCCGCCGCAAGATTTCTCGATGGCGGAATTCAACCGGCACCTCGACCAGCTTTCCAGGCAGATGGAAAACCGGAGCGACTCCCTCGGGATCCTCGAGTCGCAGCTATTCGATGCCAAGGTGAAGAAGAAGCTCATGCCGACGATTCCCCCGGTCGACGCCGGTTGGAGCGCGTCCAGCTACGGCTGGCGCATCGACCCCTTCAACGGCATGCTCGCAATGCACGAGGGCGTGGATTTCCCCGTGGATATCGGAACCCCCGTTTTCGCCGCGGCGGGCGGCGTGGTGATCTACTCTGGACCGCATCCCCAGTACGGTTTTCTGGTCGAGATCGACCACGGCAACGATTTCACGACCCGCTACGCTCATTGCTCGAGAGTTCTGGTCAGGGAAGGCGAGGTGGTTCAGCGCGGAAGCAAGATCGCCGAATCGGGATCCACCGGCCGCGCTACCGGCCCGCATCTTCACTTTGAAGTCCGCTACCGCAGCGTGGCGCAGAACCCGATCCGATTCCTTCAGGCTACGGCGCGCTAGCCGGCATTTCCGTCGCATCCGAGCACCGGAAGTCCCTCTCACGCAGCTTCCCGCGCGGTCCCGTTTCGCTCGAATCGCGGAGAGCAGCCGCTCCGGCGTGATAAACTTCGAACCTTTGCGCTCCACGGCAGTGATTTCCCGATGATTTCCCGAGTACTGAAGGCGGTGTTCGGCAGCCGCAATGATCGGCTGCTCAAACACTACGGCAGGTCGGTGCGGTCGATCAACGTTCTCGAGCCGTCGATGGCGGCGCTCCCGGATCAGGGCCTGGGAGCCAAAACGCTCGAGCTGAGAGAGCGTTTCGCAAAACGGGTCCAGGGCGTTTCCGAAGAGGAACGCGACACGGCGGAAAGAGCGGCGCTCCTCGAGCTCCTCCCGGAGTCCTTCGCCGTAGTTCGCGAGGCGGCGAAGCGCGTGCTCAACATGCGCCATTTCGACGTGCAGCTGATCGGCGGCATGGTCCTGCACCAGGGCAAGATCTCGGAGATGCGCACCGGCGAAGGCAAGACGCTGGTTGCGACCTTGCCCGCGTACCTCAACGCGCTCTCTGGCCGCGGGGTGCACATAGTCACGGTCAACGACTACCTCGCGAGCCGGGACGCGGAGTGGATGGGGAAGGTCTACAAATTCCTCGGGTTGTCGGTGGGAGTGATTCTCACGCAGATGCCGCACGTCGAAAAACAATCGGCCTACGCCGCCGACATCACCTACGGCACCAACAACGAATTCGGCTTCGACTACCTGCGCGACAACATGGCAATGCAGATGGGCGACCGCTTCCAGCGCAAGCTGAACTACGCGATCGTTGATGAAGTCGACTCGATCCTGATCGACGAGGCCCGCACTCCGTTGATCATTTCAGGGCGGGCCGAGGACCGCACCGAGATCTACCAGCGTATGGATAAAGTGGCGCCGATGCTCAAGCACCAGGAAAAGGAAGGCGCGCCAGGCGACTTCTACGTAGATGAGAAAAACCACACTGTACTGCTCTCGGAGGACGGGCACGAGCACGCCGAGAAGCTCCTCGGCCGCGCGGCTTTGCTGCCCGAAGGACGCAGCCTCTACGAGCCGGCGTACGTCAACCTGATGCACCACTTGAACGCGGCACTCAGGGCGCACAACCTTTTCTTTCGCGACCGGCACTATGTGGTCCAGGACGGCGAGGTGATCATCGTCGACGAGTTTACCGGCCGCCTGATGCCCGGCCGGCGCTGGTCAGACGGCTTGCACCAGGCGATCGAGGCCAAGGAGAACGTGTCGATCCAGAGCGAGAACCAAACGCTCGCGTCGATCACGTTCCAGAATTACTTCCGCATGTACCGCAAGCTCGCGGGGATGACGGGAACGGCCGATACCGAGGCCTACGAATTCCAGGAGATCTACGGGCTGGAGGTCGTCGTCGTTCCGACGCATATGCCGATGGTCCGCGCCGACCGCAACGACCAGGTCTTTCGCACCGCAGCGGAAAAATACAAGGCTATCATCGGCGATATCAAGGACTGCCACGAGCGCGGCCAGCCGGTGCTGGTCGGCACGACCTCGATCGAGAATTCCGAGCTCATCTCCGGAATGCTGGAGAAGGACAAGTTGGCGCACCAGGTCCTGAACGCAAAGCAACACGCGCGCGAGGCTGAGATCGTCGCCCAGGCTGGGCGTCCCAAGGTGATCACCATCGCGACCAACATGGCAGGCCGCGGCACGGACATCGTGCTGGGTGGCAACGTCGAGAAGCAGATCGATCTCGTGCGGGACAAGGACGATCTCGATGCCATTGGGAAGGAGCGCCGCATCAGCGAGCTGCGTCATGAATGGCAGGACCTGCACAACAAAGTCATCGCCGCGGGCGGCCTGCACATCATCGGCACCGAGCGCCACGAGGCCCGGCGCATCGACAACCAGTTGCGCGGCCGTTCCGGCCGCCAGGGGGACCCGGGCTCCTCGCGCTTTTACCTGTCGCTCGAGGACCCGCTGCTGCGGATCTTCGCAGGAGAGCGGGTCAATGCCATCATGCAGCGCCTGGGGATGCCCGAGGGCGAGCCGATCGAGCACAGCCTCGTCACACGATCGATCGAGAGCGCGCAGCGCAAGGTCGAGGCGCACAACTTCGACATCCGCAAGCAACTGCTGGAGTACGACAACGTCGCGAACGACCAGCGTCGCGAGATCTATCAGTTGAGGAATTCCATCCTCGAATCGCAGGACGTCTCGGACCAGATCGCGGCGCTGCGTGAGGGCGTGGTGACCGATTTCTTCCGCACCCATGTTCCCGAAGAGAGCATGGAGGAGCAATGGGACATTCCGGGCCTTGAAAAAGTGTACGCCGCTGAGCTCAGGCTCGATCTGCCGCTGTCGAAGTGGCTAGAGAGCGCCCCGAGCTTGGATGACGACGCGCTGCTCAAGCGCGCGGTCGACGAGGCCCACGCGGCCTATGCCCGCAAGATGAGGGGCAATTCCCCGGACGTCGTCCATCAAGTCGAGCGGCTCATACTGCTCTCGACGCTCGACAACCACTGGCTGGAGCATCTCGCCGCGCTCGACCACCTGCGCCAGGGAATCCATCTGCGCGGTTACGCTCAGAAAAACCCGAAGCAGGAATACAAGCGCGAGGCATTCGAGCTGTTCGGTAACCTCGTGGAATCGGTCAAGCTGGAAGTGACGCGCACGCTCATGACGGCCGAACTTCGAAGTCCGGAGCAGGTCGAGCAGGTGGAAAAAGTTCAATTGCCCGCGATCGAAAACGTGCAGTACCAGCATGCAGGATACGAAGAAGCGCTCGCCGGAGCGGGAGCGGATGCCGCTCCGGCGCCGAAGCCGGCGCCCTTCGTCAGGCAGATCGGCAAGATCGGCCGCAACGATCCCTGTCCGTGTGGATCGGGAAAAAAGTACAAGCATTGTCACGGCAAGCTGGTTTGAGCGGGGGCGGCCCCGCGGGCGGCCCGCTTCAAAGAGTGGCCGGAATAATATGGCTGTCAACTTGAGCCCTCCGCGGCCGGAGGACTTGTTGCCCGTGAAGGGCGTCAAGCTCGGCGTCGCCGAGGCCGGAATCCGCAAGGCCGGTCGCAAGGACCTGCTTCTCATAACCCTTGCGGAGGGCGCGTCGGTCTCGGGCGTGTTCACGCAGAATCGTTTTTGTGCGGCACCGGTCCAAGTGGCGAAGGAGCACTTGGCTTCCGGCGGATTTCCCCGGGCGCTGCTCGTCAACACCGGGAACGCCAACGCAGGTACGGGGGAGGCCGGGATTGCCGGCGCAAGGGCGAGCTGCGAGGCGGCCGCTCGGCTCGCCGGCTGCGATTCGCGTCAGGTGCTGCCGTTTTCGACGGGCGTGATCATGGAGCCTCTGCCCGTGGAGCGCATCGTCGCGGGTTTGCCTGGGTGCATCGCCGACCTGCGCGAGGACAACTGGGCGCGAGCAGCCGAGACGATCATGACGACCGATTCGGTACCGAAAGCCAGATCGGGGCGCGCGCAGCTCGCGGGGCGCGTGGCGACTGTCACTGGGATCGCGAAGGGCGCTGGCATGATCCGTCCCGACATGGCAACGTTGCTCGCGTTTGTCGCGACGGACGCTCCGGTTGCTCGAGGTGCGCTGCGCGAGCTCCTTGCCGATGCCGCGGCGCGCTCGTTCAACCGCATCTGCGTGGACGGCGATACGTCCACGAACGATTCCTTCGTCCTGATTGCAACCGGTGCAGCCGGCGGAACGATGATCGACAGCCCGGGCCATCCTGGATTCGCGGCGTTGCGGGAAGCGGTCCTCGACGTGTCGCAGGGGCTCGCGCAGGCGATCGTGCGCGACGGCGAAGGCGCGACCAAGTTCATAACCGTGCGCGTGGAAAAAGGCAGGGACGAAGCGGAATGCGCAGACGTCGCCTATTCGATCGCGCGCTCGCCGCTGGTGAAGACCGCGTTCTCCGCTTCCGACCCGAATCTGGGACGGCTCCTCGCCGCGATCGGAAACGCCGGCGTGCGCGATCTCGAGGTCGGCCGCGTCGAGCTGTACCTGGACGAGGTGCTGGTGTCGAGGGACGGGGGCCGCGCCCCGGCTTACCGTGAGGAGGACGGGAAGCGCGTGATGGCAAAAAGCGAGATCACGATTCGCGTTGTGCTCAACCGCGGGCTTGTAGCGACCACGGTGTGGACCTGCGACCTGTCGCACGATTACGTTACCATCAACGCCCAGTACAGGACCTAGGACGAGCGATGTCTGAGCTCGAACGACTGATCAAGCGCGGCGAAGCGTTGCTCGAGCGGGTGGAAACGCTGCTCGCGCCCGCACCTGGCCCCGTGGACTGGCAGGCGAGTATCGCTTTCCGCTGGCGCAAAACCTCGCGCCGCGGCTTCATCCAGCCGGTTGCGAATCTGCACCGCATCCGCCTATCCGACCTCCACGGCGTCGACAGCCAGAAGGCGCTGATCGAGCAGAACACACGCCAGTTCGTCGAAGGGCGAACGGCCAACAACGCGCTCCTGACCGGTGCGCGCGGCTCGGGAAAGTCCTCGCTCGTCAAGGCCGTGCTGGACAAATTCCACCGCCAGAGCCTGCGACTGATCGAAGTGGAAAAGCACGATCTCATCGATCTCCCCGATATTGTCGATCAGGTGGCTGGGCGGCCCGAGCGGTTTATCCTGTTTTGCGACGACTTGTCGTTCGAGCTCTCGGAGGCTGCGGGCTACAAGGCACTCAAGGTCGTGCTCGACGGCTCGGTCGCCGCGACTTCCGAGAATCTCCTCATCTACGCGACATCCAACCGGCGGCATCTCATGCCCGAGTATATGCAGGAGAATCTCGAGACCAAGCATCTCGGCGAGGAAATTCACCCCGGCGAAACCGTGGAGGAGAAAATCTCGCTCTCCGAGCGCTTCGGGTTGTGGGTCTCCTTCTACCCGTTCGACCAGGACGCCTACCTGGACATCGCGGGACATTGGCTGCGCGAGCTCGGCTGCGGCGAAGCGGAGATCCCCAAGGCTCGGCAGGAGGCGCTGCAGTGGGCGCTGCTGCGCGGATCGCGCAGCGGCCGCGTAGCGTGGCAGTTCGCGCGCGACTACGCCGGGCGCAACGCGGGCGCGGCGAAAGCAAGACGCTAACAGGTATCCACGATGTCGGCCCCGGTGGACGTCGCCGTGGCGGTGCTGATCCGTTCCGACGGCGCCGCGCTTCTTGCGCAGCGTCCCGAAAGCAAGGTGTACGCGGGCTACTGGGAGTTTCCCGGAGGCAAAATCGAGCCGGGCGAGCCGGTCCCCGAGGCGCTCGGGCGCGAGATCCGCGAGGAGCTCGGCATTGAGATTGAACGCGCCTATCCCTGGATCACTCGAATCTTCGTCTATCCGCACGCCAGAGTGCGCCTGCATTTTTATCGGGTCTACGCCTGGCGAGGAGAGCCGCGCGCGCTCGAACACCAGGCCATCGCCTGGCAGCGCCCGGGTGCGATCGAGCTCGATCCGCTCCTGCCGGCCAACGGTTCGGTGATGCGCAGCCTGATGCTGCCCTCCGAGTACGCCATCACGCGCGCGGGTGAGCTCGGTGCCGGCCCGTTTCTCTTGCGGCTCGAAGCAAGGCTACGGGCTGGTCTGAAGCTCGTCCAGGTGCGGGAAAAGAGCCTCACGCGCCGGGAACTGGAGGAGTTCGCGCGACGCGTGACTGGGCTAGCCCATGCTCACGGCGCGAAGGTCCTAGTCAACTCGGATGCTGCGCTCGCGCGCGAAATCGCTGCCGACGGCGTGCATCTCACCGCCGCTCAGTTGCGCAGCTCTTCGGCCCGCCCGGAATTACCGTGGTGCGGTGCCTCGTGCCACTCGCGCGAGGAGCTTCGCCGTGCCGAGGCGCTCGAGGTGGATTTTGCCGTGCTCGGTCCGGTGCGCGCGACACCTTCGCACCCGGACGCGGTCCCGCTCGGTTGGGAACGATTCCGGGAGATCGCGAAGGACACGGCGGTGCCGGTCTACGCCCTGGGCGGGATCGTTCCGCGCGATCTGGAGCGAGCCTTGAGTTGCGGCGCACACGGTATCGCGATGGTGCGCGGAAGCTGGGCGTGAAAGGCCGAAACGAGGGACGGATCGGGGCTATTCAGAGTCCGGCTGCGAATCCTGCTCCGCGTCTTTGTCTTTCTCGACCGCTACCCGATACCTCTCCATCGCCCAATCGCCGAGATCGATCAGCTTGCAGCGTTCGGAACAGAACGGCCGGTAGCGGTTTTCCACCGTCCACGCGACCGGTGCGCCGCAGCGCGGGCAGCTTACAAAACGGGCCTGGGTCATGGCGCTAGATGGAAAAGATCGAAAACAGATGCTAAGTTACCCCAGGGACTTCGTAAAGGAAGTCACGCTGTCTTGCCGAGAAAATGATCCAAGCCGGATGAAGCTCCAGCCGCAGGCGGCGGTCCTTCAGGCGATTCAGGCCGCCGCGGAGCGATATCAATCGGGGAACCTGGACGAAGCGCAACGACTCTGTCAGGAGGCGCTGCGAGCCGATCCGGAGAATGCGCATGCCTTGCACTTGTACGGGCTGGTCGCCCTCGGGCTCGGGGATGCGCGACGAGCCCTGCAATCGTTCGAGAAAGCGGTCCGTCTGGACCCTTCCAATCCTACCCTCCTCAACAATCTCGGCCAGATCCATCGCGCCCAGGGCCGCGTCAACGAGGCCGAGTCTTGCTTTCGAAAGGCACTGGACCTCAAAGCCGACTATGCGGAGGCGGGCGCGAATCTGGGGACTTTGCTGCATGCCTCGGGCAGGATGGAACAGTCGGCGCAAAACTACCTCCGCCTTGGGCTGGCGCTCGAGACGACGGGCCAACTTGGCGAAGCCGTACAAACCTATCGACAGGCCCTCACCCTCGAACGCGACAATCCGCAGGCACACCACGGACTCGGACGGGCGCACGAGCGCCTCGGGCGGCTGGAGGATGCGGTTGATAGTCTGAGGGCGGCCCTCGCGCTCAAATCCGACTGGACCGAGGTGCACCACGATCTCGGCAACGCACTCTTTCGCCTCGGGCGGCTCGAAGACGCCGAGCAAAGTTACCGTAGAGCGCTCGCCCTGAGTCCGGGCTTTCCCGTCACCACGTTTGCCCTGTCCCAGCTACTCATGCTCCGAGGCGACTATCGTTCCGGCCTCCCCCTTTATGAAAGCCGGTTCGAGGGCTCCGATCGCGGGAAGAACCCTTGGTACCGCAACTTGATGGTGCAGCTCGAAGGCGTGGATCGCTGGAAGGGCGAGCGCCTCGAAGGCAGAGCCCTTCTTGTTTGGACCGAGCAGGGGCTGGGCGACACTCTAATGGTCATGCGGTACCTGCCGCTGCTCAAGCAGCGGGGCGCCGAACGATTGATTGTTTATTGCGAGCCGGCTTTCGTTCGGCTGATCGGGGCAATGGACGGTGTAGACGAAGTCGTCTCGAAAGAAAATCCTCTGCCGCTCGGAAGCTTCGACCGTCACTGCCCGCTCATGAGCCTGCCGCTCTTGTTCGATACACGCCTGGAAACGATCCCCGGCGAAGTACCGTATGCGCGTGTCCCGGCTGCGTTCGGGCATAAATGGGCCGATAGATTTGCTCCCCTTCTGCGGCCTCGAGTCGGATTGGTTTGGGCGGGAGGTGCACTCTTCCGCTCCGATCCTCTGCGGACCCGAAGCGTTTCTCTTGAACGTTTTTCCTCGTTGCTTGGAATCGGCGGGGCGAGCTTCGTGAGCCTGCAGAAAGGCGATGACGCGGACCAGATCAAGCGCTCAGGCACGAAGGTCCACGACTGGATGGACGAATGCGAGGATTTCTTGGATACCGCAGCGGTGATCGAACAGTTGGACCTGGTCATCAGCGTGGATACCGCGGTCGCGCACTTGGCCGGGGCCCTTGGGAAACCAGTGTGGATGTTGAATCGCTTCGAGAGCGAGTGGCGCTGGATGCTGGAGCGGGAGGATTCGCCCTGGTATCCGACCATGCGGATCTTCCGGCAATCCAGCAAGGGGGAATGGGACGACGTCATAGCGCGAGTGGCGTCGGCACTCAACAAGCTGACCGGGCAACAAGGAGCGAATTCCTGGCTGTGGCGACTGTTCGTTTCGCGGAGCATCTGACGCGGACCAAGTGAACGCCGACCGAGTGGGCCGCGCGAAAGTTGCCTCAGGAGCCGGCGAACCGCGACGCACCTACAAATTGCAGAAAGTCAGCTCGAACTCGACGTCCGCTTCGCATACCCGGGTGCCGAAAGTGCTGAAGCGGACGTTCAGCGCGTAGCGGTTGGCACTGATCTCGGGGATGAACTGCGATTCGCGCGGCAGCCGGATGCGCACCATCTGCGACATCTTGCCCCCGAGCATTTGCGAGAACGCGGCGCGGTGGGCGACGTGCTTCACGGGCTTGCCGCCTTCGCGCAGCAGTTTCAGCACTATGGACGATGCGTCCCGGATCGGCAGCAACGGGGAAATCCAGGTGCCGAGGTCGGCTCCGCGCCTGGCGCCTTCGCGGTGCAGCCAGAAGTGGTAGGAGGGCAAGTCGAATTCGCAAACCCCGCCGGGTATCCCGGTGCGCTGCTTGATCGACATCAGCCAATCGTTCTCACGAAGGTACTGGCCGATCTTGCCGGTCATCGCGAAGAGCGCCGCGCTCGAGCGCTCGATGTCGGAGATGACCTGCTGGAGCACGCCCTCCGCGATTTGGGGGTTGTGGCGAAATCCGAGCAGGATCTGTTTCTGTCGCTCGAGCTCCTGCAGCAGGTCCGACTTGAGTTCCGCGCGCCCGGCGACTTCCAGGATTTCGAACAACGTCATCAGGGCGGCATGGTGCGCGCGCGAATCTTCCTCGGCGACGAAGTAATTGGCGCGCTCGAACAGGTCTTCCAGACGCAGCAGGGTCCGGATTCGTTCGTTGAGCGGATATTCGTAGGTGATCACCTTGACACCCGCGGATGGGAGGGCAGGCGATTGTTCCCGGGGGAGCCTCGCCGGATTCTCCCCGATCCGCCGCGAATTGACAACGGGCGCGCGCTATGACGCTGTCTTGGATCGCGCGGCAAGCGTGAGGTATTTCTCATTCAGATTCGACACCTGGCGTTCGAGCGCCCCGGGTGTTCCGCTGTTGTCGATCACATCGTCGGCTCGGGCGAGGCGCTGCTCTCGCGTAGCCTGCGCGGCAAGGATGGCGCGCACTTCGGTCTCCGAGAGGCCGCTTCGCCGCATGGCTCGCTCGATCTGCTGCACCTCAGGACAATCGACCACGAGCACCCGCGCGTAGCGCGACCGGTCGACACCGCTCTCCACGAGGAGCGGAACCACCAGAATCGCATAGGGGCTCTGCGCACGGGCGCCTCGGCGGGCGCTTTCCTCACGTATGAGCGGATGCAGGATCGCCTCGAGCTTCTTTCTCGCCGCCGCATCGCCGAACACGAGCTTGCGCATTTCGTCGCGATCGAGGGCACCGTCCGCGCCGATCAAGCTTGCGCCGAACGCATTGCGTATCGCGCCGATCGCCTCGCCTCCCGGGCGCGTGAGCTCGTGGGCGATCTCGTCGGTGTCGATCACGGCAACCCCGCGTTTGGCGAACAGCCCTGCGACCACGCTCTTGCCGCTGCCGATGCCGCCCGTGAGTCCGACCGTGTATGGCTTCACATGAACTGGTTGAAGTATTGGCGGGTGATCTGGGGTCCCCAGAACAGGGCGACGATCCCTGCGGCGCCCAAATACGGCCCGAAGGGAATCGGCACGCTGCGGCCGTGCCGCAGAAAAACCATGAGGGTGATTCCCGCGGCCGCCCCGATGAAGGACGACAGCAGGATTGTGAGGGGCAAGGCCTGCCACCCGCACCACGCGCCGATTGCGGCGAGCAGCTTGAAATCGCCGAATCCCATTCCCTCCTTGCCTGTTACGAGCTTGAACAGCCAGTAAACGCTCCAGAGGGCGAGATATCCCGCGGCTGCTCCGATCACCGCGGAACGCAGGTCGGTGAAGGCGCCGCCTGCGTTGACGAGCAACCCCAGCCACAAGAGCGGCAGCGTGATCGAGTCGGGGAGCAGCTGCGTATCGAAATCGATGAAGCTCGCGGCGACGATGCACCACACGAACACCATCGCGGCGAACGCCGCGGCGCCGAACCCGAAGTGCACCGCCGACCAGGCCGCGGCAGCGCCTCCGAGCAGCTCGACCAGCGGATAGCGCGTGCTGACGCGCGCCTTGCACGCCGAGCAGCGTCCACGCAGCATCACCCAGGAAACGAGCGGGATATTCTCGGCCGCTGTGATGGCGTGGCCGCACGCGGGGCAACGCGAGCGCGGAACGAACAAGTTTTACGTCCCGGGTTTCGGGTGGGGGAGGGGTACGGGGTTGGCGCGAGCGATTGGGGGCAGCCGGTGGTTTGCGGCCACGGTGGTTTCTTGGCTGTGGGTGTGGGTATGAGACGGGGTGAGGTGGGGAGGGGGACCCCCTCGTGGAGGTGGGGGCGGCGGCGGGAACGAGGGGAGGCGAGGGGCGTTCGGGCGGGTGGCGGCGCCAAAGTCTCCGCGGGAATTCTGCCTTGTGCTCGGTGTAGGCGCGGTCTAGAGGATGTGTTTG
>CAYQVE010000068.1:0-9425 GCA_964420785.1 uncultured Enterobacteriaceae bacterium
GCCGGTCTTGAGCGTGTCCGAAACCACGGTCGAATCGATGATGCTCTCGGGAGAACTCGAGGCGGCGATCCACTACATCGTAAATCCCAACCTCGTCGACCGGAGCACCGCGGACCTGTGGAATCATCCAGCGGTCAGGCCGCTCTTTCCAGATCCGCTGGCCGAAGGTGTCCGCTACTACCGCAAGACCGGCATCTTTCCGATCAACCATGGAATGGTAATCCGGAAGGAAATCCTGGAAAAGCACCCCTGGATCGTCCTGAATCTCTACAAGGCGTTTGAGCGCGCGAATGAAATCGCGAACCGCGAGCGCCTGGAGCACGCCGAGTATCACCGCGCCGCGGGACTGATATCGGGCGAAGCGACGGACGCGCTGGCCGTGCAGCTCGTACAGCACGGCATCAAAGCCAACCGCAAGGTGCTCGAAACGGCGGCGAGCTACTCCCACGAGCAGGGGCTGACTTCGCGGCCGGTCGCGCTCGAGGAGGCGTTTGCCGCGAGCGCCATGGAACAGTGAAAGGCGGGAGGGCCCGGTTACTGCGCTGCGGCCCCCTCCCCGAGCAGCGCCTCACGGAAACGGTGCTTGAGATGGGCACCGTCCCGCGGCGGAAGCGCGAGCGGCACGCTGTCGCAATTGACCTTCACCTGAAAAAAAAGCGGACCTCTGCCCCGGTAGATGCCCGAGCGCACGGCCGCAATTTCGGCGCCGGTGTGGATCGTGCGGGAATCGGCAAACCCGCATGCGCTGGCTACGGCTGCGAGATCAGTTCCGTAGGCGGTATGCGTTTTCTGCATGCCGGTTTCCCCGTAGCGCTCGTTATCGAGCACAACGACGGCGAGGTTGCCCGGGCGCTGCGCACCGATGGTGGCGAGGCTCCCCAAGCCCATCAGCATCTCGCCATCCCCGGTGACGACGAGCACGCGTCGCCCGGGCTGCGCGAGCGCAAGGCCCAGACCGATCATGCACGCCGACCCCATCGCGCCCCAGAGAGGGAAGGTGAGCGGATGATCGCCCGTCGCGGTGCAATCCCAAGCGGCCGCTCCGAGCCCGGCGACGACCAGCAGCGCGCCGCGCTGCTCAAGGAGCGCAGCGACGACTTTGCGTCGATCGAGCCCTGCGTCGCTCAAGGCTTTTCCTCGAACGACTTCGCGCCGATCATGCGTTGAGCGATCAGCACCGCAACCGTGCCATAGCCGCCGAAAGCGAGTTTCGCCGCTGCGGTCACGGTGCTCAACGCCTCCTCGGCACGCTCAAGGCGCAGGGTGCGCACGCCGCTCAGTCGCAGCGTGTCCTGCGATGCCTGTCCCATGGGGATCTGCCACGGATTGAATTCTCCCCATTCACCCCGCATCGTCACGATAATCAGAAGCGGGAATCCGCAGTTCGATGCGAGCGTCAGCGCATTGACGCAATTGCCTACCCCGCTCGACTGCATGAGGAGCGCGGCGCGCTCTCCGCCAAGCCAGGCGCCCGCCGCGAGAGCGACGCCCTCTTCCTCGGTCGTGAGCGGCACGACCGTCATGTTTTCGTCTGAGTGGCAGAGCTCGATCAGGCGCTTATGGCCCGCATCGGGTACGTAGGACACTTGCCGCACGCGCTGCGACTTGAGCGCACTGTGGATCGCCGCAGGCCAGTCGATGGCCTCGGTGGCGGACGATTTCGGTACTTTCCTCTGCACTGTTCCCCCGATCAAGCAGCCGACGCTGCAACCCGAAAACCCCGAGCCTTCCTGAAATCGGCGAGTTCGTCCCGAAACGCCCGCAAGGCGAGCGACGCTTCGCTCCGGCGCCACACAAGAGACGTGGTCACCTTCCCATGATTCGCTGCCAGCGGGTAAACCGAAACGTCTCTAACGCCTCGGATCGTTTCCAACACTGATCGTGGTGCGAGCGCGATGCCAGTGCCGGAGGCGACGCAAGCGACTATGGCGTGGTAGGAACTCAGCTCCAGGACTTTACTCGGAGCGATTCCGCCCACTGCTAGCCAGGCCTGAAGGCGGCGCCGGTACGCGCACCCGGAGGGAAAAGCGATCACGGTATCGGTGCGCACATCCTGTGCCCGCCGTATCTTCGCGTGCGTCCGCGGCGCGACCACTACCAATTCCTCCAGGAACGCGGGCATGGCCTCCACCGGAGCAGCCGGGTCGCATTCGGCGACAAAGGCCGCTTCCAATTTGCGGCCGAGCACCGCCTCGACCAGAGAATCAGTCGTGCCCGTCGCAAGCTCCACCCGCACTACGGGATATTTTTCGTGGTAGCGGGACAGGAGCGGCGGCAGGCGGCTCGCGGCGGTGCTCTCCAGGGTGCCGATACGCAACACCCCGCGGGGCACATCGCCCAGCACGGCGCTTCGCGCTTGCTCCGAAATTTTCAGCAACTGGTCCACATAGCCGAGAAACAACTCCCCTGCGGGGGAAAGAGACAGGCGGCGTTTTTCCCGCGCGAACAACTGGGTTCCGAGCGAAGCCTCCAGCTGCTGAATCCGCGTGGTCACGTTGGACTGGACGCGATGCAGTTTCCGCGCAGCCGGGCTGATTCCGCCCTCCTCGACGACGGCCTTGAATACCTGCAGGTCGGCAAAATCCACACTTCTCCGATCGAGAACGAATCGTTCATTATTATTCAGTTGCCAGGATGGTTAAGTCAACTTAAGTTAGCCGGCTGGCGACGAGGTTCGCCCGGAGGTGCCCGTGCCATTGAAGAACGAGCTGATGCGGCGTTTGAAAATGATCCATCCAGTCATCCAGGCGCCGCTCGCGGGCGGCGGGGATACACCGGAGCTGGTCGCCGCCGTCGGTGAAGCCGGCGGGTTGGGCTTTATCGGCGGGGCCTATCTGACACCACAACAGATCCTCGAGGCGGCACAGGCGGTGCGCATGCGAACCGCTCGGCCTTTCGGGATCAGCCTCTTCGCGCCGCGACCCGTGCCAGAGGCGCCGAAAGATCCGCGACAGGCCCTGGAATGCGTCGCGCCTTTCTATGCGGAGCTCGAGCTGCCGCCGCCGCAGGCGCCCGCCTTGGCTGCCGACTCGTTCGGCGAGCAGCTTGCTGCCGCACTTGAAGGCGGCGCATCCGCCTTCAGCTTCACCTTCGGCATCCTGCCCGCAAGTGCGATCCAGGCCGTCAAGGCTCGCGGCATGTTTCTGATCGGTACGGCGACGACCGTGGACGAAGCGGTCGCGCTGGAAAGAGCCGGCGTCGACGCCGTGGTCACGCAGGGCGCCGAGGCGGGCGGCCATCGGGGGAGTTTCGCCGCCGAATTCGAGGCGGCGATGGTGGGAACGATTTCGCTCGTGCCCCAAGTGGTCGATGCCGTAGGCATCCCCGTGATCGCCTCGGGCGGCATCATGGACGGTCGCGGCATCGCTGCGG
Organism: uncultured Enterobacteriaceae bacterium; assembly: GCA_964420785.1. GTDB lineage: Bacteria > Pseudomonadota > Gammaproteobacteria > Burkholderiales > SG8-39 > VBDM01. The sequence continues at coordinate 3,373 of CAYQVE010000068.1, forward strand.
CGCTCGCCTTGGGTGCGCAGGCCGTGCAGATGGGAACGGCTTTTCTCGCCTGCGACGAGTCCGGCGTTCCCGACGCCTACAAGGAGGCGATTCTCAAGGCGCGCGAACACGAAACGCGACTTACGCGCGTCTTTTCCGGGCGTCCGGCGCGGGGCATCGTCAACCGCTTCATGACGGAAGTCGAGCGTAACACCGGTCCCGACGCTGTCCTTCCGTTCCCCTTCCAGAATGCGCTGACGCGGCCGCTGCGCAGCGCGGCAGCCAGACAGGGACGGGCGGAATTCCTTTCACTTTGGGCGGGCCAAGGTGTCCGAATGGCGCGGCGTCGGGCTGCCGCACAACTCGTCGCGCAGCTCGCCGGCGAAACCGACGCTGCCGTGCGTCGGCTTGCAGCGGGCTGAAAGCGCCTCACAACACGGGCGCCACTGGGTGCGCGGGCTTGGGTATGATTGCAGCCTTGGCCGGAACGATCCGTCATCCCGCAAGGAGGAGCCGACATGAAACTCTACTATCACCCCGTATCCACGACCAGCCGCCCGGTGTGGCTCTTCATCGCAGAAAGCGGAATTGATTGCGAGCTGCGCGTCGTCGACCTCATGAAGGGCGAGCACTACCAGCCGGAGTATGTGGCGATCAACCCGAACCGCCTTGTGCCCGTTCTGGAGGACGGCGATTTCCGCTTGACCGAGAGCTCCGCGATTCTCAAGTACCTCGCCGAAAAGACCGGGTCTTCAGCGTACCCGAAAGAGCTGCGAGCGCGGGCGAAGGTGAACGAAATGATGGACTGGATCAATACGCAGGTCTGCCGCGAATTCGCCTATGGACTGGTCTATCCGCAGATCTTCCCGACGCACAAGCGGCGCAGCGACGAGGCGCACGCGGGCACGATCGCCTGGGGCAAGGAAAAAGCACAGGGCTGGTTGAAGGTTCTCGATGAAAGCCTTCTCGGGGCGAAGAAGAAATATCTGTGCGGCGACCAGATCACCATCGCAGACTATTTCGGCGGTCCGTTCGTCGGCCTCGGCGAGATCCTGCGTTGCGACTACTCGGCGTATCCGAACGTCAACCGCTGGCTGGGTCGAATGAAAGCGCTGAAGAATTGGGGCAAGGTGCACGAGGTCTTCTACGGATTCGCCGCCTCCCTCAAGGACAAGGCTTTCGAGGCCGTTTGAGACGAAACGGAGCGCGGCCCAGTAGGCAGCCGGCACCCGCTACCAGCGCTGGCGGTGCCGGTACCACGGTTGATTCGGGGTTTTCTTCTTGTCGGGCTTTCCTTCCGTGGCGTCGGGGGCGCTCGCTTGGGCGGCGGCTCGCTCCATGGAAGACTGCGAAGTAGCTTGATCACGGGCGCTCCTCTTTGACGCGGAAGGTTTCTTCGAGCTTGACGCGGTCGCCTTTTTTGGACCCCGATGCAACATCTTTCGCAAGTGGTCCAGGTTGCGAAGGATCGATTTGGAAAGCTTCTCAGCCATGAATGATTCAAAGAGTGATTGAGCGGCGCCATTCTATTACATCGGATCGAGGGGCGGTTTCGACGGCGTCGCACTGATCGGAAGGGGATTACGGCAATCGTCCGCCGCAACGGCATCGCGCGGGAGGAATAGTTCGGCTCTATGGCTACCTACGCGATCGGCGATGTTCAGGGCAGCTTCGAAGAACTGCAGGCGCTGCTTGGCGCATTCGGGTTCGATCGCGCGAAAGATCGTTTGTGGTTCGTGGGCGACCTCGTCAATCGCGGCCCTGACTCGCTCGCGACATTGCGGTTCGTGCGTGATCTGGGTGATGGCGCCGTGAGCGTTCTTGGCAACCACGATCTGCATTTGCTGGCGCTGGCCCAGGGGTCCGTCAAGGCTCGCGAAGACGACACGCTTGGGGACGTGATCGCCGCGCCCGACCGCGACGGCTTGCTCGACTGGTTGCGGCACCGGCCGATGGCGCACGTGGCCGCACACCACGCTCTGGTCCACGCCGGGCTCCTGCCGCAATGGGACGTCGCCACGGCGCAGGCACTTGCCGGAGAAGTCGAGACGGAACTGCGCGGACCCCGGCACAAGGAATTTCTCGCGCAACTCTACGGTTCGCGCCCGGATCGCTGGAACGACAAGCTACGGGGGATCGACCGGCTGCGCGTCATCGTCAACGCGATGACCCGTTTGCGTTTTTGCACTCCTCAAGGCGTCATGGAGTTCGCCACGAAGGGCGAGACGGCCGACGCTCCCGCAGGCTACCTTCCGTGGTTCGAGGTGCCGGGAAGGAAAAGCGCCGATCACACCTTGGTATGCGGACACTGGTCGGCGCTCGGTTTGCGCATTGCACCCAACCTCCTCGCCCTCGACTCGGGTTGCGTCTGGGGCGGAAAGCTCAGCGCGGTTCGCCTGGAGGATCGGCGTTTGTACCAGGTCCCATGCGCGAGGGGTTCCGCGCGCGTGAAATCCCGTGCGGACCGGGCACGCCCAGGGCCCGGGCGATAGCGGTCTCGGCTTTTTCTGCGAGTGAGCGCCGCGTCTGTGAGCGTACGGAAATCGGCGCGAGGAGATTGAACTCTGCGACCATGTGGCGCGTCGAGACGATGGTCCAGATCGATTCGAGGAGCGAGGTATCGCCGACATAGCCGGCGGCGTCGGTGTGCCGGCCAGCCGCATCGAGATAGCGCAGCGCCACCGGCTGCAGCGTGGCCGAGGCGTCCAGCGCCGGCTGGAATAGCGCAGAGTGAAAGCGCTCGAGGCTTCGCCCGAATGTCGTGACTCCCTCGGGACAAACGGCAACCAGGGTGCCGCGCCTGAGTTCGGCAGCGATCATTTGGCGTGCGCGTCGCGCCTCGGAGCGCTTGCCGCGCTCGATGTACAGGGTGCCGACCAGCGTGCACAGCCAACCTACCAAGGGCCAGCTGCGGACCTCCGATTTTGCGATGAAAGTCGCAGGGAATCTCGCGTCGACGACGAAGACGTCGAGCCAGGAGATGTGATTGAGCACGAGCATGCAGCAGCCTGGGAGTTCTTTCGGTGCGTTTTTTTCGCGCACGGACACGGAGAGGATGGAGAGCAGCGTTCTCGACCAACGGCGCTTTTCCGCCTGCTTTTGCGCTTCGGAAAGTTTCGGGTAGCGCAGCCAGGCAATGGCGAGGCCGCGCACCAAATGAAGTGCGAGCCTTGCCAGTCGGAACAGGCGCAGCGGAGCCGGAGTGCGGTTGGCCGCCATCGGTCGAGTGAACCTCCATTGAAACCAGGCGGCATTCTACTGGCTGCCGGGGCGGGACCGGGGCCGGTCCTCAAATGTCGGACCCGAAATTTCGGCGGAACAGCTTCTTGATTTCATCGAGGGGCATGGAATGATTCTGGCCGCCGCGCGATGCAATCTTGATTGAGCCCATCAAGGCTGCGAGCCTGCCGGTCTTCGGCCAGTCGAAGCCCGCGGCAAGACCGTAAAGAAGACCGGCGCGATACGCATCGCCGCAACCGGTGGGATCCACGACTTCGGCTGCCCTAACGCAAGGGATCTCGATCCGTTGGCCGTTGGCGTAGATGATGGACCCCTCCGCGCCACGGGTGAGAACGAGCGCCTTGAGCTCTTGCGCCATGTCCTCGAGCTCGCGGCCGGTCCGCTCCTCGAGCATCCGGCCTTCGTAATCGTTGACGGCCACGTAGCTCGCCTGCTCCACGACAGTGAGCAGCTCCTCGCCGGAAAACATCGGCAGTCCCTGGCCGGGGTCGAACATGAACGGAATGCCGAGCCCGGCAAGCTCGCGCGCGTGCTGCAGCATGCCTTCGCGTCCATCGGGCGCGATGATCGCGAGGTCCACATCCAATTCCCTCGTAATGTTGTTCAGATGAGAGTAATTCATCGCCCCGGGATGAAAGGCGGTGATCTGGTTGTCGTCGAGGTCGGTCGTAATGAATGCCTGTGCGGTGAGGGTATTAGGCACTTGGCGCACGAAATCCAGCTTGATGCCGAGCCGTTCGAGCCGCTCAAAATAAAGCAGGGAATCGTCTCCCACCGTACCCATGACTACCGGGTCAGAACCCAAGAGCTTCAGGTTATAGGCAATGTTGCCGGCGCAGCCTCCAAACTCGCGCCGCAGCTCGGGAACGAGGAACGCAACGTTCAATATGTGGATCTGTTCGGGAAGGATGTGCTCCCGGAAACGGCCGCGGAATACCATGATATTGTCGTACGCGATCGAGCCGCAGATCAGAGTGCGCATGGGATTTCTTACGAGTAAAACAAGTAGAGCCGATAGCCGATAGGCTTAAGTGCCGCAGCTTCGATGTAGACCCGAATCTGCAGCTCGCTCCCGGCAGCGAAGCCGGGCTCCGATCGCGTGCTCTGGGGTACGTAGTCCTTGGGTGTCAGTACACGCCGGGCCACGGTCTCGCCCTGGGTGCTGGTGAGGCTTAGCTCCAAAGCGGGGAACGCTTGCATGAAGCCCGCGCGGTTCCGAAGCGTTGCCGTCAGCACCATTACGCTGGGATGGGCGCTGTCCGCTTGCAGGTCAGAAGATTCAATACTCAGCAGCTCCGCGCGGCGAGGTAGCGGCACGTCGCACCCGAAGTCGGCGCAGATGCGCTGTACGAGGGGCTTCGCTTCAGGAAGGAGCACTGCGATTTCGCCCCGGTACTGATAGCTGCCCTGCACCGCAAGAGCGAGCAGTAGAAACACGCTCGCGAGCCACCACAGGCGGCTTGGACGGGGCCGCGACTGCGGTCCGAAGTCAAATGACACATCTCTCTCGGTGTCGAGCAGGACTGCCATGCTCGCAGAGATCGGAGGACTTTCCGCATCCTCCCGGGCGGGGCGGCTAGCCGGACCCGGGCTCAGCGCATAAAGCGCGTCGAAAAGAGCCCCGCAACGCCCACAGCGGACTTGGCCCGCACGCGCACTAAGCTGCGGCTCGGTCACGCGAAACGCGGTAGCGCAAGCCGGGCAGCGTGTGATCATGCTCACAGTTTTAGCCCCGAAAGGCACACCCAGGCCTCTGCCTCGGCAGGCGGCGCAAACACGATCCAGGGTGAGTAACAGCTCTCGACCTCGCTTGCCTGATCCGACAGAATTCCAGAGAGCGCAATTTGTCCCCCCTGCCTGCATCGTGATGCGAGCATTGGAGCGAGCACCTTCAAGGGATTGGCGAGGATGTTGGCGATCACGACGTCTGCGGTAAATGTAAGGGGCGCGCAACCTTCGAGGAATTCGCCGGCAACATCGTTGCGCCGGGCGTTGGTCCGGGCCGTCCGCACGGCGTCCGGATCAATGTCCACGCCGACTGCGCGGCGCGCGCCGAGCTTCAGGGCAGCGATCGCCAATATACCGGAACCGCAGCCGTAGTCGAGAACCGTTTCTCCGCCGGCGATGCTGCGCTCGAGCCATTGCAGGCACAGGCGCGTGCTCGGGTGGGCGCCGGTACCGAACGCAAGTCCAGGATCGAGCACAAGGTTGATCGCATCGGGCTCCGGCGGCGCGCGCCAAGTTGGCACGATCCACAAGTGCGCCGAAACCCGGATCGGCTCAAACTGTTCCCTCGATTTCGCGACCCAATCCTCGTCGGGAACGCCACGCAGCTCATGAGTCGGTACTGCGACGCCGGCTAGATTGCACGCGTACCGGAGCAATTGCTCGGGCTCGGGTTGGGCTTTGCACAACGCAGTGAGTTTCACTCGGGCCCAGGACTCGGACTCGCCCGATTCATCAAAGCGTGGCGCTTCGGCTGCAGGCTCCACTCTGGCGTCCTCGCAGCTGACTGACAGCGCACCTGCATCGAGCAGCGCATCGGAGAGGGAGTCAACCTCCTCCGCCTCCACAATCAGGACGAGCGCGGTAAACATCACGCGTGCGGGCCTCTACTTTGCGGCGTCACGCTTCTTCTGTTGGGCGAGTTTCTGCTCGAGGTAGTGGATGTTCACCCCCCCTTTAATGACGCGGTTGTCGAGCAGGAGTTCCTGATGCAGCAGGATATTGGTATGGATTCCCTCGATCGCAATTTCGGAAAGACCGATGCGCATACGCCGGATGGCCTGATCGCGGTTTTCCTGGGGAAGGAGTTCATGAAATGGGGCTGAAAA
>CAYQVE010000068.1:9435-13584 GCA_964420785.1 uncultured Enterobacteriaceae bacterium
GCGCGGTTCTCCCCGTATGCGATGACCTTGCCGATCAAAGAGTCGTAGTTGGGCGGCACGGTGTAGCCGTGGTAAATATGCGTATCGACCCGGATGCCGGGTCCCCCCGGAGGGTGATAGGAAGTTATGCGGCCGGGAGATGGTGTGAAACGGAAAGGGTCCTCGGCGTTGATGCGGCACTCTATCGCGTGGCCGCGAAGCTCGATGTTCTTTTGTCGCACCGAGAGCCGCTCGCCCGCCGCGACGCGGATCTGCTCTTGGACGATGTCGACGCCGGTGATCATTTCGGTGACCGGATGCTCGACCTGGATGCGGGTGTTCATTTCGATGAAGTAGAACTCGCCTTCTTCGTAGAGATACTCGAACGTACCCGCTCCGCGGTAGCCGATCTTGCGGCACGCCTCGACGCAGCGCTCGCCAATGCGTGCGCGCTGCTTCGACGTAAGCTCGGGTGCCGGGGCCTCCTCCATGATTTTCTGGTGCCGTCGTTGCATGGAGCAATCCCGCTCGCCGAGATAGACTGCGTTCTTGTGCCCGTCGGCGAGCACCTGCACCTCGATATGTCGCGGGTTCTCGAGGTATTTTTCCAGATAGACCGTGGCGTTGCCGAAAGCCGCTCCAGCCTCCGTCCGCGTGATGCCTATTGCGCTCTTGAGCGCGGCTTCTGTGTGTACGACGCGCATGCCTCGTCCGCCGCCCCCACCTGCTGCCTTTACTATGACCGGGTAGCCGACTTTTCTCGCGATCTTGAGCGCCTCCTCGGGGGCGTCGGGCAGCGGACCGTCCGAGCCGGGGACGCACGGTACTCCGGCTTTCTCCATGATTTGCTTTGCGTTTACTTTGTCGCCCATCAGCCGGATGGTCTCCGCCTGGGGGCCGATGAAAATGAAGCCGCTCTTGTCCACGCGCTCGGCAAAGTCCGGGTTTTCGGCGAGAAATCCATAGCCTGGATGAATTGCCTCGGCGTCGGTGACCTCCGCGGCACTGATGATGGCAGGTATGTTGAGATAGCTCGCACTGGAGGCCGCAGGTCCGATACACACCGATTCGTCAGCGAGTTTCACGTACTTGGCCTCGCTGTCGGCTTCGGAATGAACTACCACGGTTTTGATGCCCATGTCACGGCACGCCCGCTGAATGCGCAGGGCGATCTCTCCGCGATTGGCGATCAGAATTTTCTCGAACATGATTTGATGGGCGGTCCTTCGCAACCTCTGATGTAGGGAATAGCCGGCGCGCCCCGGTATCTCCCCTTTTTGATGTCCACAGTGCTAGCCGATCATCATCAGGGATTCGCCGTATTCGACCGGCTGACCGTTCTCGACCATGATCGCCTTGATCACGCCGTCCTTGTCGGCCTCGATTTCGTTCATCAGCTTCATCGCCTCGATGATGCAGATGGGCTGTCCCGCCTTGACCATATCGCCTACCTCGACGAAGGGCTTTGCGCCGGGGGAACCCGACCGGTAGAACGTCCCGACCATGGGTGACTTGACGATGTGCCCTTCGAGTGATGTCGGTGCCTCTCCTTGGGTGGAGGTAGGGGCGGAAGCCGCAGCGGCGGCTGTCGAAACGGACACGGTTTGAGCCGCGGGCGGGTTCGCCGCCGGGGCGGAGGGGGAAAGTACAACGCCCTCCTTCCCGGCTGAGCCACCTTTCACGATCTTGACCTTCTCCTCACCCTCGGTGATCTCCAGTTCGGCGATTCCCGACTCTTCGACGAGGTCGATCAGTTTTTTTAATTTGCGCAAATCCATGCTGCCCTCCTTCCGGTCCGGACACTAACGCCCGTTTCCGCGAGGTTTCGGAGCTCTCGGAAACGACTCCGAAACAAGGTCTCAGTTTGAGCGCAAGACGAACTGCAGCGCGAACTCGTACGCCCGGCTGCCTAGTCCGCAGATCGTACCCACCGCGAGGTCGGAAAAGTACGAATGGCGCCGGAATGGCTCCCTGGAGTAGATGTTCGACAGATGCACCTCGAGAAATGGAATCGCGACCGCTGCCAGAGCGTCGCGTAAAGCCACGCTTGTATGAGTCAACCCGCCGGGATTGAGGATGATCCACGAAATTCGCTGCTTCTTGGCTCTGTGCACGCGTTCTATCAAAGCTCCCTCAAAGTTGCTTTGAAAAGTCTCGAGGGAAGCGCTCTCGCGGTTCGCCATGCGACCGAGCCTCTCGTTGATGCTCGCGAGGGATTTCTTTCCGTAGATCCCAGGCTCACGGGTACCCAGCATGTCGAGATTGGGGCCGTGAACGATCAGGATCCTTCTTAGGGTTTGCGAACGTCGGCCCAATGCGCGTTTTGGCTTGGACATAGCGGAAGTTTGAGGCCGATGTCGGAAATTGTCCAGTGTTCGGCGCAGTTCGACCACAAATGATAGGGGTCCGTATACCTGAAGGCCAATGAATCAAGAGCGAGAGATTGAAGGAGCGGCAAGGACGCGAGAGCATCAAACCAGCCTTGAATCGACTAAGAGCAATGAAGGTAGTTACCACAAGATACCAGCGAGATGTGCATATTTGGATGCTGTACGAGACGCGTTTTGACCCAGAAAGAACGCGTATTTCGCTCGGAACAACGCAACTTCGCGGTTTTTCCTGCGGCCAGACCCCCGGGAACGTAGACGAACCCTCTAGTCTCCCCCGTTGGAGAGCAATTGTGTCACGGCCTGAATGCCGGCGCGCTCGATTGGGCGCCCAGCCAGCGTCGTCTTTAGGGTCCCGCGTTCTTCCTTCAAAGTGTAGATCGCCAGATTGACCGGCACGCCCTGCCAATCAAGCTTCAACACCGACACGGCCCGAGCCTGGTCGCCTGCAAAGTGGCGCTGGTCGGAGATATCGTAGGCGATATTGCGGCTCAAGAGGAAAAACTCCACAGCCTTCCCGTCATCAGTGAACAGCTGCAAGTCGATATCGCTATATCGCCCGGCAGTGCCCTTTAGCACAGCACCGGCGAGGTAAGGGCGGAACTGCTCGAGCAAACGCATTGCCTCGAGCGCACGCTCGCGCAGGTAGTGGATGCGCTCGCGCTGCTCCTCGCTTTGATAGAGCGACTGGTAAGCCCGCAGCTCCGCCTCGATCTCCTCGTTTTTCGGCAGCGCCTGAGTGTCCTCTGCGCCCAGCTGGCGGGCGGCTTTGCGTTTGGCGAGAGCAAAGTCCTCGAGACCATCCTCGGCCATCATGCGTGCAGCGGCAGCAGCAATGCGCGTGCGCATCTGCTGCTGCTTGAACTTGCTTTCTTTCGGCATGGGGCAACAGGCGGGAGTCGGGCCATGATACCGCAGCCGGAAAACGCAGCGAAGTAGGCTAGAATTGTTCCCTTTTTTCGGCCCGGCGCGATCTTCAATCCGCCCTGGCGTGCCTGCCCGCCCCGTGCACATCCACATACTTGGCATCTGCGGCACTTTCATGGGCGGCATCGCCGCGATTGCCAAGGCTGCGGGCCACCGCGTCACCGGTTGCGACGCCAATGTCTATCCGCCGATGAGCACGCAGCTTGAAGCGGAGGGCATCGAATTGACCGTGGGTTATGGTGCCGATCAAGCGGGCCTGAATCCGGATATATGGGTGGTCGGGAATGTCGTCACCCGAGGCAACCCGCTGATGGAGTCCATACTGGATCGAGGCGACCGGTACGCTTCCGGTCCGCAATGGCTCGCTGAAAATACGCTGTTCAGTAGGCGCGTGCTTGCAGTAGCGGGGACGCACGGAAAGACAACAACTTCCTCCATGCTTGCGTGGATTTTGGAGGATGCAGGGCTAGCTCCGGGGTTCCTTATTGGAGGCGTTCCGAACAACTTCGGCGTGTCTGCTAGGGTGGGAACGCGAGCCGACTTCGTGATCGAAGCCGATGAATACGACACGGCTTTCTTCGACAAGCGTTCCAAGATGGTCCATTACCGGCCAAGACTTGCGGTTTTGAACAACATAGAGTTTGATCATGCCGACATCTTTCACGATCTCGCTGCGATTGAGACCCAGTTCCACCATTTCGTCAGAACGATACCCGCATCCGGAAAATTGATAGTCAACGGCGCCGACCCAGTAATCGACCGAGTCCTTGCTCGCGGCTGCTGGAGTGCAGTGGAACGGTTTGGCGTGAAGGACGAGGGCTGGCGCGGCAGCACCTCGAAGCCGTGGCTGGCCAGG
>CAYQVE010000069.1:0-13419 GCA_964420785.1 uncultured Enterobacteriaceae bacterium
GGGGGCGGGGAGGGGGGCGGCTCGGATCGAGCGGGCGAACGCTATGCGTTTACGGTCGGGCAAGCTCGCGTAGCGCCAGCTGCCCCGGTACAGGCCGAGCGACCAGAATATCAAGGCATGCAGGGGAACGGCCGCCGTTACCGCCGCGGCGAGCGCCGGGAGAAATTCCTCGGGGGGAAGTTCCAGGTTGAAGCGCAGCCAGAACGCGAGCACCCAGCAAGCGCCGGAAGCCAGCACGTCGTGTGCGAAGGCAAGCGCGGCTCGGTGACCGGGCTTAAGCGGATTCAACGGATTTGCTCTCGCGGCGCCGGCACGCGTGGTCCACCCACAGCGCCAGCGTTGCATGGAGCGCGACCAGCCCGACGAGGGCGCACAGCTGCAGGGGGAGCGGCTCGCCCAGCGCCCAAAGCGCGGTCGTGCCGCAGGCGAGCATCAGGGCGTACTCGGCGAGCGCCGTCCTGCGGTGGCCCCAGCCCATTCGCACGAGGCGTTGATAGTAGTGCTTGTTGTGCGCTTCCCAGAAACGCTCACCGGCGCCGATCCGCTTCAACAAGGTCACAGTGGAGTCGGCGAGGAAAGGCGCAAACACGGCTGCCGGAAACCAGAGCGGCCAGTCTCCATCGCGCCAGCCCCACAGAGACAAGAGGGCGGCGAGGAAACCGATCGGGACGGAGCCGGCGTCGCCCATGAAAACCCTCGCGGGAGGAAAATTGAAAGGCAGGAACGCGGCCCCCGCGGCCGCGACGATGGCGCACTCGATCAGCAGGGCGTCGTCGCCGCTCATCCAGGCCCCGGCTCCCAGGAACGTGAAGCCCGCGACCGTCATGCCGCCAGCGAGTCCGTCGGAGCCGTCCATGAAGTTGTAGAGATTTGTCATCCATAAGATGCCTATCACGATCAGGACGAGCAGCGGGAACGCTACCGCGGGGAAAGCGCCGAAAGCGAACCCTGCGGCGGCTGCCGCCTGGGCGCCCAAGCGGACCGGGATGGGTAGGCCGTGAAGGTCGTCGAGATGCGAAAGCGCGACAAGTGCGGCGGCGGGGAACACCACCACGAGCGGGGTTTGCAGGATCGCGAAGCCGGAGAAGACACCCGTCATCATGGCGATGCCGCCCGAGCGCGGCACGGGACGCACGTGCAGCGAGCGTTGGTTGGGCACATCCAGCGGCCACCTGTCCTGCGCCCTCAGCATCCATGCGATCAGCAGCAGCGTCGCGAGCGCCGAGACGATCGGCGAAACGGAGGCGATTTCCGGGATCGCCACTCACCTATTCCGCTCGGAAGAACACGGGGCGCATTCTAACGTGTTCCGAAGACTCTCACGCGCGCGCGGATCTGAACCAGCGCGCCGTTTCTGCGAGTCCGGCGTCGAGCGTGTACCGGGGTCGCCAATCGAGCAGCCGGCGCGCTCTGAAGGAGTCGATTGCGAGATTACCGGTCAAGCGCCGGATTTCGTCGCGACGACCCGCGATCATTCCAGCGACACGTAGAAGCGCCGGCGGCGCGGGAAGAAGCCTTGCAGGTCTCTCGAGTACCCGGGCGATGCGGGACACCAGCTCGGGGGTTGAAACGCTCTCCTCGTCGCTCACCAGAAAGGGTCCGCGCGCCGCAGGATGCTCCGCAAAGCGCGCGATCGCGTCGGCGAGATTGCCCACGTAGATCAGGCTGCGACGGTTGCGCACGCTCGCGAAGGGCAGAGGCAGTCCCGAATCGACCCAGCCGAGCAAACGCAGAAAGTTGGCCTTGACCTCGGGTCCGTATACGAGAGGCGGCCGGATGATCACGAGCTCAACGCCGTTTCGGGCGGCGGTTTCGGTCAAGGCCCGCTCGGCTTCGAGCTTGCAGCGGCCGTAGGAGTCCTGCGGATTGAGCGTGTCGTCTTCAGCGTACGTCCCGCTGCCCGAGTCCTCGCCGTGCACCTTCACCGAGCTCAGGAAAATAAAGCGGCGGACGAGTCCAGCACTGGCTTCCGCGAGCCGGACCGCCGCGTCGCAGTTGACGTGCCGCATTTCCCCCTCGATATAGTTTGATCGATGGGCGATCGCGGCGAGGTGGACGACCGTGCCAACGCCGTCGAGGAGCGCGCGGCGATCGAATTCGGCGGCGATATCCGGGACGAGGATCTGATGTAGTTGGGGCGGAACCGCCCCCGGCGGAACGAGCCGCCTTACCGCGGCGCGGACCGTGTGGCCGCGCGCGAGCAGCTCGCGGCAAAGGGCGGTACCGACGAAGCCCGACGCACCGGTGACGAGAATGCGCATGTTGAACCGCAGGATAGTTGCCGCTTAGCCTTTTCAGAGCGACACGTGATTCTAGCAAGCCACTATCTGCAGGGAGCAGGTGCCACTACAATACGCGCTTTATCGGAAAGCAAGGCCGCGCGAGTGACAATCTCCTTCTACCCCGTAATTCTCTCGGGCGGATCTGGCAGCCGCCTCTGGCCCATGTCACGGCGGCTTCTGCCGAAGCAATTCCTGCCTCTTGTTTCCGAACGAACCCTACTTCAGGACACGGCATTGCGGCTGCAAGGTGTCGACGGCGCCCGTGCCCCGATCGTCGTTTCGAACGACGAGCACCGGTTTCTCGTCGCGGAGCAGATGCGCGAAATCGGGGTGGGGTCCGAGATTCAGATCCTGGAACCTGTCGGTCGAAACACGGCCCCGGCGGCCGCGGTCGTGGCGCTCTACATCCAGAGTCGCCATCCCGACGCCTGCATGCTCGTGCTGCCCTCCGATCACCTGATCCGGGACGTACCGGCCTTTCACGCGGCGATCGCAACGGCGATTCCCCTCGCGGCGGGCGGTTCGCTCGTCACGTTCGGAATCACGCCGCGCGGACCGGTCACCGGATACGGTTATATCGAGCGCGGCGAGCCCGTTTCCGGGAGCGGGCACAGCTACCGGGTCGAGCGTTTCGTCGAGAAACCCGACCTGGAGACGGCGCGGCGGTATGTTTCGAGCGACCGGTTTTTCTGGAACAGCGGCATGTTCGCGCTCCAGCCCAAGCGCTTTCTCGAGGAGCTGCAGCGCTTCCGCCCCGAGATTCTGGCCGCCGCGAAGGCGGCGCTGGAGGCGGGCAAGCGCGACCTCGATTTTTTGCGGCTGGATTCAACTGCGTTCACCGCGTGTGCGTCGGACTCGATCGACTATGCCGTGATGGAGCGTACCTCCGCGAGCACGATGGTTCGGGCCGATATCGGCTGGAGCGACGTCGGCTCGTGGACCGCGCTTTGGGAGGCCGGCGAAAAGGATGCGGGCGACAACGTCGTGCGCGGCGACGTGGACCTGCGCGAGGCAAGCGGTTGCTATATTCGCGCCGAGCACCGCCTGGTCGCGGCCCTGGGTGTGCGCGATCTCGTGATCGTCGAGACCGATGACGCGGTCCTCGTTGCCGACAAGTCGCGCTCACAGGAGGTCAAGGAGGTGGTCGAGACGCTCGCCCGGGAGGCGCGGACCGAGCACGTCTCACACAGCCGGGTCTATCGGCCTTGGGGCTACTACGAGAGCATCGATGCAGGCGAACGGTTCCAGGTCAAGCGCATCATGGTCAAACCGGGCGAAGCGCTCTCCCTGCAGATGCATCACCATCGGGCCGAGCACTGGGTGGTGGTGTCGGGCACCGCCCAAGTCACGCGGGGCGATGAGCTGAAGCTCTTGTCGGAAAACGAATCCACCTATATCCCGATCGGGACCAAGCATCGCCTCGAGAACGTGGGAAGGGTGCCGCTTTTCCTCATAGAAGTCCAGTCGGGGAGCTACCTCGGCGAGGATGACATCGTGCGTTTCGAGGACCGCTATCACCGAAACTGAGGAGCAGGCCCGGCACTCAGCGTGCGACATCCTTCTCGACCTTGCGCCGCGTTCTGGAAAGAATATAGCGAGTCATGCTGCGCAGGTGCCAAAGCAGGTATCTGATGTCCCGCCGGCTTTGGCGTCGCGCGAGATGCACGGCAGAGGAGCTCGGGACGAGCCGGATATCGTACCCCGCAATCCTGAGGCGGGCACAGAGGTCCACGTCCTCGTAATACAGGTGATAGCGGGCGTCGAATCCACCCACCGCTGCAAAAGCGTCCCTTCGAAGCAACATGAACATGCCGCCGACCCAATCGGGGGAAATACTTTTCTCCCCGATTTCGTAATATCGCTTCGGCTCCGCCCCGAATGCTTTGCTAACCAGGCTTGAAAGAGTCGGAAAAGGGCGGGCGCTGTCTTCAATCGCGCCATCGGCGTCGAGAATCAGGGGAGCGACCGCGCCGACGGTGGGGTTCCTCAGCTCCCTTACCAGTGCCAAAAAAGGATCCGCGGTCACGCGAATGTCGGGATTGAGCACACAGAAGAAGTTTCCGCCGGCCAGCTTGAATGCAGCGTTGTGATTGGTCGCAAAGCCTCGTGGACTCGCGTTTCGGACCGTTTTGACGGAAAAAGGAAAAGAGTCGGGATCGAACGGCAGCGCTTCCTCGATGTTGAGCGTGAGGATGACTTCGATTCCTTTCGGCTTGTGTACGCGCAGGTCATCGAAAAGTCGCGCGGCCAGCTCGGCGTGCCCGTGGCTCACTATAGAAACCGATATGAGGTCTGGAATCTTCCCCCCACCGATGTTGCCTGACGCAGTCATCAGCTCAAATACGAACCGGGAATCTCGCCGCGCATGAGGACTCTTCGGCCGCTTAGCGCAGCCTGACGCAGCACAGCAGCGCCAAGTTGCGCATCAAGCCCGGCATAAGGATGCCGTGGCGGAGGAGAATTCGTCTTCGGCCGATCCAATTTCTGCCGGGCAAATTGACGAAGTCCTCGATCAAAGTCCGGTACTCGGGTGCGATCGAAGCGTGGCAGCGCCCCAAGAGAGCCGCCGCCTGCCGGCGCAGCGCACCCATATCCCACAGTGCGAATCCGCTCGCAAAACGCTCGACAAAGGATTTCCAGTGATAGGGTCGGGCTCCAATGGCGTTGCGTGCGTGTTGACGATAGGCCACAAGGGGCTCTTCGACGATCCCAAAGTGTCCTGCGACGCCGGCCACCAGAGCAAGCCAGTAGTCGTGCACGAGAGCTGCCTGCGGAATGGGCAGCGCAAGCTCGATCAGCGCCCGATTGACCAGGGACGCGCATCCGGTAACCGTATTCTTGATCAACAATCGCGGCAAATTCGAGCCCCTGGGATCGAAGCCCGAATAGCGCCAGAACGAAGAATGCCGCTCACGAAGCGTTTCGTCGACCACAGTGAGATCGCTGTGCACCAGAAGGGGAGTGCGGATCCCGTGGCGGCTCTCCAAGTCGCGCATCACGCCAAGCAGAGTGCGCAACTTGTGCGGGACCCACACGTCGTCCTGGTCGCATAGCGCGGCGTACGGGGCCTTTGCTTCACGAAGAAGGCAGGCGAAGTTTCCGATCGCTCCAAGATGGTCCGAGGCGCTCAGGCGAATTATGCGATGCGGCCTCAAACGCCTGTAGTGCTCGATGACGGCTTGCGTTTCGTCTACCGATCCATCGTCTCGGACGAGGATCCGGAACGATGCCCCTTCCTGATTCAATATTGATTCGATTTGGGGCCGGAGGTAGCGTGCTCCATTGTAAGTCGCGAGCAGGACATCGATGCTTGGAGAATCCATGTTTGACCGCTTACCGCTCGGGTTCAAGGAGCATCGTGATCGCCGGCTTTCAGCTCGGCGCCTTTCGCCAGCGTCTCATGACAGGCTTCCAGGCTGGCCTCCCACGGGGGCAGCGCAACTCCGAAGCGCCGATGCAGCTTTTCGTTCGACAAGCACGAATTTCTCGGGCGACGCGCCAGCGCCGGATACTCGCTCGACGCGATCGGCACGATGCGGACCGGAGAATCGGGCCGTTCAAGCCGAGCGATCTCCCTTGCAAACCCGTGCCACGACGTGGATCCCGAGGTCGTGGCGTGGTAGGTACCGCGCGCATCTCCTAGCGTGGCGGCACCATGACGGCGAAGAAGCTCTGCGGTCGCTTCCGCTAGCCCCAGGGCGGACGTCGGGGCTCCGATTTGATCGGATATGACGCGTAGCTCTTTTTTCTCCTGAAGCAAACGCCGAATAGTGAGAAAGAAATTCTCGCCGTGCGCCGAGTAAACCCAGCTCGTGCGCAGTATCAAATGAGCGCCGCCGATGTCATGAATAGCCCGCTCTCCCGCGAGCTTGCTGCGACCGTAGGCGTTGAGCGGATTAGGGCGGTCCTCCTCGACATATGGCGCATCCTTCGTTCCGTCGAAGACATAATCGGTCGAATAGTGGATGAGCAGTGCATGGCCGCGCTTCGCCTCGTCAGCCAAGATGGCGACCGCAGCGGCGTTGACTGCGTAGGCAGCGCCCGGTTCGCTTTCCGCGCGGTCGACCTCCGTATAGGCCGCGGCATTGACGAGCACTTCTGGCTGCACTGAGCGAATGACCGAGACGATCCGATCCGGAAATGCGAGATCCAGACCCTCACGGTCGACGGCGATGACTTCGCCAAGCGGCGCGAGGACATGCGCGAGCTCGCGGCCGATCTGCCCGTTTTTTCCGGTCAGCAGGATCTTCACTGAAACACTTCGGCATCCCGCAGCCGCGTCCCGGCGGCGTCTTTGGCCGACAGTGAGGGCGCGCCGCCGCCGAAGGGCCAATCGATGTGAAGTTCCGGATCGTTCCAGAGGATGCAGCGCTCATGCTCGGGGGCGTAGTAATCCGTGGTTTTGTACAGTACCTCGGCGAATTCACTCAGCACGCAGAAGCCGTGTGCAAACCCGGCGGGAATCCACAGCATCTTGTACGATTCGGAATTCAAGCGCACGCCCTCCCATCGGCCAAAAGTGGGTGAGCTGCGGCGGATGTCCGCGGCCACATCAAAGATTTCGCCCGCGACGACGCGGACGAGCTTGCCTTGCGGCTGGCGGATTTGATAATGCAGCCCGCGCAGCACGCCTCGTTCTGAGCGCGAGTGGTTGTCCTGGACGAAGCGAGCGCGGATTCCTGTGCGCTCGAACTCCCGTTCATTCCAGCTCTCGAAGAAGAACCCGCGTGCATCGCCGAATACGCGGGGCTCGATGAGCAACACGTCAGGAAGGCCGGTCGGCGTAACCTTCATTAGCCCTTCATTAGTCGCGCGGGGCGCGTCGCAGCAGCGATAACAGGTAGTCCCCGTAACCGCTATTCCTGAGCGGCGCCGCCAGCGCCTCGAGCTGCGCGTCATTGATCCACTTCTTGTTCCAAGCGATCTCTTCCGGGCAGCCGATCTTGAGTCCCTGCCTTCGCTCCAAGGTCTCGATGAAATGGCTGGCTTCGAGCAGCGATTCGCAGGTACCGGTGTCGAGCCACGCGTGCCCCCTGCCCAGCGCTTCCACGCGAAGCATGCCCTCTTTGAGGTAATGGCGATTGATGTCGCTGATCTCCAGTTCCCCGCGCGCCGAGGGCTTGAGCGATTTCGCGATGCGCACGACTTGGTTATCGTAGAAATAGAGACCCGTCACGGCATAGTGCGACTTAGGCTTCGACGGCTTTTCCTCGATGCTGATGGCCCGGCCTTTGACGTCGAACTCGACCACGCCGTAACGCTGGGGGTCCTGCACGCGGTAGGCGAATACCGTCGCACCCGAGGACTTCTTCGCTGCCTGCCCGAACGTCGGTTGCAGATCGTGGCCGTAGAAAACATTGTCCCCGAGGACCAACGCACAGGTGTCGGCGCCGATGAACTTCTCGCCGACGAGGAACGCTTGGGCGATGCCCTTCGGCTCTGGCTGTATCTGGTAGCTGAAACGCACGCCCCAGGAGGCGCCGCTGCCGAGAAGCCTTTCGAACCGCGGAGTGTCACCCGGCGTGGAAATGACAAGGATGTCGCGGATGTCGGCGAGCATCAGCGTGCTCAATGGGTAATAGATCATCGGCTTGTCGTACACCGGCAGCAGCTGCTTGGATACGACCTGCGTCACCGGGAAGAGGCGCGTGCCGCTGCCCCCGGCAAGGATGATGCCCTTCACGCCTCGCCTCGCTTGGCATAGTTCTTCTCGATCCAGTGGCGGTAGGCGCCGCTCGTCACGTGCGCGACCCACTCCGGGTTATCCAGATACCAGGCGACGGTCTTGCGCAATCCGGAATCGAAGGTCTCGGAGGGCACCCACCCGAGCTGAATGGTGATCTTCGCCGCGTCCATCGCGTAACGACGATCGTGTCCCGGGCGGTCCTTCACAAAGGATATCAACATGGAATGCGGGCTCTTGCGATTGGGCCTCGCCTCGTCGAGCAGCGCGCAGATTGCGTTCACCACCTCCAGATTGGTCTTCTGGTTGTAGCCGCCGACGTTGTAACTCTCGCCGAGGCGGCCGCGCTCCAGGACTTGCCGGATCGCGGTGCAATGATCCTGCACGTACAACCAGTCGCGCACGTTGCCACCCTCCCCGTAGACCGGCAGGGGCTTGTGGGTGATGGCGTTCAGGATCATGAGGGGAATGAGCTTTTCGGGAAACTGGTAGGGGCCGTAGTTGTTCGAGCAGTTGACGGTCAGGGTCGGAAGCCCATAGGTGTGATAGTACGCCCGCACCAAGTGGTCCGCGGCCGCCTTCGAAGCCGCATAGGGGCTGTTCGGCGCGAAGGGAGTGGATTCGTTGAATGGCGGATCATGGGGCCCGAGCGAGCCGAATACCTCGTCGGTCGAGACGTGCAGAAATCGGAAATCCTCGCGCTGAGTAGGCCCTTGCTTTTCCAGCCAGACCCGCGCTTCCTCGAGCAAGGCGAAGGTGCCGAGGATATTGGTTTGAACGAACTCAGCGGGCCCGTGAATGGAGCGATCGACGTGGCTTTCCGCGGCGAAGTGAACAATGGCGCGTGGCGCGTGTCGCTCGAGGAGGCGCCGCACCAGTTCCCGGTCGCAGATATCCCCATGGACAAACACGTGCTCCGGATTGTCCTTGAGGGATTGGAGATTCGCAGGATTGCCCGCATACGTGAGCTTGTCCAGGTTGATCAAGGGACCCGCGCCTTGGGCGAACCAGTCCAGGACAAAATTCGAACCTATGAATCCGGCGCCGCCCGTGACCAAGATAGTCATTCGGAGGCGCGCTCCAGCGCCTTCAGTTTCGCGTATTTGTTGAAACTGTTCATGCAGCCGATCGCGACGTGCACCAAGCCCGGGATGCCATCGAGGAATCCAAGCCGCCACAGGTAGAACTTGATGAAGCGCAGCAGGGGTGAGAGCACCAGCTGCCAAGCGTTGGCGCGGCGCCCCGCGGCGCGCAGCGATTCCGCCTGCAGGCTCGTGTAGCGGTTCTGCTTGTCGAGATACTTCTCCAGCGTTTCCGCCGAATCGTGCAGCAGGTCGCCTCGGAGCCTGAGGACGGGCGACCGTGTGACGACCTTTTCATGCACCGACTCGCTTCCCCAGCGCGCATGCTCGCGGTGAAACAGGCGCACGTTCCAGTCAGGGTAGCCTTCGCCGTGCTTGAGCCAGCGTCCCAAAAAGCGGTTGCGGCGCGGAACGGCGTAGGCAAAGCCGCGCGGCGCCTTGAGCTCCGCGACGATAGCTTCGCGAAGCTCGGGGCTCAGGCATTCGTCGGCGTCAACGCACAATACCCACTCATGGCTCGCAGCATCGACCGCAAACTGTTTTTGCGCGCCGAACCCGAGCCACTCCTTCCGGACCACGCGCGCGCCGTGGCGCGCGGCGAGCTCGACCGTGCCATCCGTGGAGCCGGAGTCCACGACGACGACCTCCTCGGCGAAGGCAACGCTCGCAAGGCAGCTTTCCAGCTGGCTGGCGGCGTTGCGCGTGATGATGGCTACGGACAAGGGCATGGGCGCGAAGGAAGAGACGGCAAACCCGTATAATCAGCGGCTTATGCGCGGCATTCTAACCGCCTTTGAAGCCGTCGGGGCGTTCTGATGTGGCGGGCCGCCTATAGGTTGCTCCTTTGGTTCGCTTTCCCCCTCGTGCTCGCGCGCCTGTGGTGGCGTGGGCGGTACGAGCCGGGATACAGGCAGAACATAGCCGAGCGATTCGGTTTCTACCCAACGAAGGCCGCGAGGCCGGTGATCTGGTTGCACGCCGTGTCGGTGGGCGAGACACGTGCCGCGGAGCCTCTGCTGCACGCGCTGCGATCCCGTCATCCGGACTGTGATCTGCTGATTACCCAGATGACCGCAACGGGTCGGGAGGCGGCGCAGCAACTATTCGGCGGCGCCGCGCTCGTCGCCTGGCTCCCTTACGACTATCCGTCTGCTGTCCGGCGGTTTCTGCGCAGCTTCGCGCCTCGGCTTGGCATTCTGATGGAAACTGAAATCTGGTTTCACCTCGTGGCTGAGTGTCGACGCTCCGGCGTACCCCTCTTGCTTGCCAACGCCAGAATGTCGGCCAAGTCTGCGCGCGGCTACGCCGCGGTCGCGCCGCTCGCACGGGTCGCTCTCGAGGGTCTGAGCGCGGTCGCGGCGCAAACCACCGAAGATGCCGAACGGCTTCGATCCCTCGGCGCGCGGGATGTGGAAGTCACCGGAAACCTGAAGTTTGACGCCGATCCGAGCGCCCGGAGCGAATCACTCGCGGTGCAATTCCGGCAACGGTTTGGCGGTCGAGCGGTGTTGCTCGCCGCAAGCACTCGCGAAGGCGAGGAGGAGCTGCTGCTTGACGCTTTGGAACAAAACGCTCTCGGCGACGCAATTCTGGTCATCGTGCCGCGTCACCCGCAGAGGTTCGATACCGTAGCGCAGCTTCTTGCATCCCGCGGTCTGAAGTTCATCCGGCGCAGCACGAACGCGCCGCTCGATCCCGACTGCGACATCGTGCTCGGCGACAGCATGGGTGAAATGGCAGCCTACTACCGGGCCTGCGACCTTGCCTTCGTCGGCGGAAGCCTGCTTATCTACGGCGGTCAGAACCTGATCGAGGCTTGTGCGGCAGGCGTGCCGGTGCTGATCGGGCCCTATACCTACAATTTCGCGCAGGCAGCCGAAAGCGCGGTCGCGGCCGGCGCCGCGCTGCGGGTCAACAGTGCCGAAGAAGTGATGCGGCTGGCACGGTCCTTACTTCAGGACGCGGGGTTGCGCGAGCGGATGGGAAAGGCTGGAGTCGCTTTCTGTGCGGCGCATCGAGGTGCCACCGAGCGGACGCTCGCGATATGCGAGCGACTGCTTGCCTGATTGCGGAGCTCAATTCGTCCCTAGCAAGCGGTTCACCTCTTCGACGTCAGCTTCGCCCAGAGTCCCCGAAGCCGACTTTAGGCGTAGGCCGTTCAGGATCGTGTCATAGCGCGCCCTCGAAAGATCGCGCAAGGTGCTGAAAACCTGTTGCTGGGCGTTCAGGACGTCGATGTTGATGCGCACGCCGACTTCGTAACCTAGCTTGTTCGAATCGAGCGCGCTGCGGCTGGAAACGAGCGCCGCCTCTAGAGCCTTTACCTGGGCCATCCCATTGGTCACGCCAACATAGGACTGACGAGCGGATAAAGCGGCGGTACGCCGCGCGCCTTCCAGATCCTGCTGCGCTTTTTCGCGATTGGCGACCGCTTGCCGAACCTGCGAGCTGACGCCGCCCCCCGCGTAGAGAGGGATTGCAAGCTGCAATCCGATAGTGCGATTGATCGAGTCCGAGGCGGCATTGTTCGAGGCGGTGGCACTGATGCTCGTTGAGTTCTGGCCCGCGCTGCCCACGATATTCAAGGTGGGCAGATGGCCGCTGCGAACGCGTTCGATCTCACGTACGGCGATTTCGAGCGCGGCCTCCTGGGCACGCACTGGATAGCCTTGGCTCGCGGCAGCGGTGGCCCAGTCTTCCATCGAGTTCGGCTTGGGCGGGTTGAGCTCGATGTTTGACTTAAGCGGCTCGAGCCGCTCTGGAAACTTGCCCACGATCTGCTGCAAAGTGCGCTTCTTGATTTCGAGATCGCTTTGAGCGGCGATCTCCTGGGAGATCGCAAGGTCGAAGCGGGCCTGCGCTTCGTGAGTATCGGTGATCGTTGCGGTGCCGACTTCGAAATTGCGCTTGGCCTGCGCGAGCTGCTCGGAGATCGCCACCTTCTGCCCTTGGATGAACGCCAGGCTGTCCTGCGAGGCGAGCACGTCGAAATAAGCTTGCGAGACGCGCACGATCAGATCCTGGGTCGCCTGGCCGAACGTGGCTTCGGCCTGTACCGCCTTGAAGCTGCCCTCCTTGTACACCTGAATGTTCTGCCAATTGAAGAGAGGTTGCGTGAGCGTCACGGTATATCCGTTCGAATTGCCCAGACGATATTGATATTGCTCCGGGGTTGCACCTCGGAACGCTATGGCGACGTCGTTGTACTGGGTGAACGCCGTGGCGTTGACGGTGGGCAGGATCTGGGCAAGGCCCTGCGGCAGACTTTCAAGACCCGCGTCGCGCGTCGCGCGCGCCGAGGCGTAGCTGGCATCGTTCGCGAGAGCGTCGCGATAGATCTGCAAGAGATCCGCTGCGCGGGCGGGCGCCAGCAAGAAGGCGGCGGTCAGTGCGAGACAAAGCCGGCATGAGCGCTGTAACTTGGTAGAGGTCATGCGCTAAAATTCGAACCGCGTCGGCTGCAGCGCATTCTTGAGCGGAGCAAGACAGGTCTCGAACAGATCAGTGGTATGGCACGAGTCTTGGCCAACGCTGGTAATGAGCCGCGCTTCCATTACCGGCGGATCGCCCACGATCGCGAAAAGCCGGCCTCCTAGCTTGAGCTGCAAGACCAATGTCTGCGGCAAGATCGGGGTGGAGCCGGTGAGCACGACTACGTCGTAAGGCGCATGTGTTCGCCAGCCTTGCGCGGCGTCCCCAAGCTGGACAGTGGCGTTTTCCACGCCGCTGCGCCGAAGATTCTCCTCTCCGAACGTCTTCAGCTTCGGGTTGATTTCAACGGAGTGCACATGGTGCGCCCGGGCGGCGAGCAGCGCGGTGAGATAGCCGCTGCCGGTGCCCACCTCGAGCACGCGTTCGGTTTTCTTCACCGCGAGTTCCTGCAGAATGCGCGCCTCGACCTTGGGCTGCATCATGCGTTCGCCCTCATCCGCGCCCTCGTACAGGGGAATCTCCAGATCCGAGAAGGCAAACGCCCGGTACTCGGCCGGGACAAACTCCTCGCGGCGCACCACGTACAGGAGGTCGAGCACATCCTGGTCGAGCACTTCCCACGTGCGGATCTGTTGCTCGATCATGTTGAAGCGGGCTTGCTCGACGTTCATGGGACCGGGAAGTCGCGAAAGGCGCCGATTCTAGCACCGATTGCGGAGCGTTCCGGCGCGCAAGCATTCAGTCGAGCGTCTCGCGGTAACGCGCGAGCGCTACGGCACCCGCCGCGAGCAGGAACACGCCGATGGGCCAGAGATTCGGAAAAATTTCAGAGGCTTCGTTGCCCTTGAGCAGGATGCCGCGGAGGATGCGAAGAAAATGAGTGAGCGGGAGGACCTCCCCCAGCCACTGCGCCCACTCCGGCATGCCGCGGAAGGGAAAC
>CAYQVE010000070.1:0-2519 GCA_964420785.1 uncultured Enterobacteriaceae bacterium
GGCCACCATCCCGACGAGACGGCGATCGCCGCGCGTTACCGCCAGGTGCAGAAGCGCCTCTACGCGGCGCTCTAGGGCTCCCCGAGCTCCGGTCGATTCTGGAAATGCACGAGCGCTTCGGGATTCGCGAGCGCCTCGAGATTCTTCACCGGTTGCCCGTGCACCACGTTGCGCACTGCGAGCTCGACGATCTTGTTCGACTTGGTGCGAGGAATATCGGGTACCTGCACGACTTTCGCGGGCACGTGCCGCGGAGTAGTATGCCTGCGAATCTGGTTCTTGATCTTCGCGACCAACCCGTCTTCGAGGGCAAGTCCCTCGCGGAGCTTCACGAACAGCACCACGCGCACGTCGCCGATCTCGCCTGGCGGCCAGGTCTGGCCAATCACGAGGGACTCGACCACCTCCTCCAGCTGCTCGACCTGGCGGTAGATCTCCGCCGTTCCGATGCGCACGCCGCCCGGATTGAGCACCGCATCCGATCTGCCGTAGATGATCATGCCATCGTGCCGGGTGATCTCGCACCAGTCGCCGTGGGTCCAGACCCCGGGAAACCTTTCGAAATAGGCGGCCCGGTATTTCGTTCCGTCCGGGTCGTTCCAAAATCCGACCGGCAGCGATGGGAATGGCCGCGTGCAGACAAGCTCGCCCTTTTGCTCTTTTACCGAGCGGGCGTTCTCGTCGAACACCTCGACCCTGAGGCCCAGGGCCCGGCACTGGATTTCGCCGCGCCACACCGGCAGGATCGGGTTTCCGAGCACGAAGCATCCGCAGATGTCGGTGCCGCCCGAGATCGAGGAGAGGCACACGTCGCGCTTGACCGCTCTGTAAACATAGTCGAAGCCCTCGGGAACGAGCGGTGAGCCGGTGGAGAGCACGGTGCGCAGCTGCTCGAGCCTGTGGCTTTTGCCCGGCTCCGCGCCTGCCTTGGCAAGGGAGTCGATGAACTTCGCGGAGGTGCCCAGGTGCGTCATTCCCTCGGCGTCGGCGTAGTCGAAAAGGATATTGCCTTTCGCCACGAAGGGCGAGCCGTCATAGAGCAGGAGCGTCGCACCCGAAGCGAGCGCCGACGCGAGCCAGTTCCACATCATCCAGCCGAGCGTGGTGAAGTAGAACAGCCGATCTCCGGGCTTCAGGTCGCAATGCAGCTGCTGCTCGCACACATGCTTGAGCAGCGCGCCGCCCGCCCCGTGCACGATGCACTTGGGCGCCCCGGTCGTGCCGGAGGAAAACAGGATGTACAGCGGATGGTCGAAGGGCAACTGCTCGAAGGGGATGTCGGTCGCCGGGCGACCGGCGATGAAGTCCTCCAGACGCTGCGCGCACGGTATAGCGGAGATGTCCGGCTGATCGCTCACATAGGGAACGACGACGACGCGCTTAAGGCTTGGCAGCCTCGCCGCGATCTCCCGCACCTTCTGGAGCGAGTCGATTTCCTTTCCGTTGTAGAAGTAACCGTCAGCCGCGAAGAGCACCGAGGGGGCGATCTGACCGAAGCGGTCGAGCACGCCCTGAACCCCGAAATCGGGGGAACACGTCGAGAAGCTCGCGCCGATGCTCGTCGCGGCTAGCATCGCTGCGATAGCTTCGGGCAGGTTGGGCAGATAAGCGGCGACTCGGTCGCCGGGTTTCACGTCCAAGTCGCGCAGTCCCTGCGCGACACGCGATACTTGCTCGTACAGCTCGCGATGCGTGAGGCGCTTCCTTACCTTGTCTTCGCCCCAGAACACCATCGCCGTGGACGCGTCGCGCCGCCGCAGCAGGTTCTCGGCGAAGTTGAGCCGCGCCTCCGGATACCAGCGCGCCCCCGGCATCCGGTTGCCGTTAGCAAGAACCCGCGCGCCCTTCGCACTCGCGCGCACGCCCGCGAACTTCCACAGCGAGTCCCAGAACTGCTCCGGGTGCTCGATAGTCCAATCGTAGAAGGCAGGATAGTCGTTCAACCCGAGCTTCCAGTCGCGGATCGCCTGGCGCGCGAAACGCGTGAGGTTCGCTTCTTCAATGCGCTCGGGGCTCGGGGCCCATAGCGGCCTTTCAGTCATCGCGGTCTCCTCTCGTCCCGTGGTTGGACATTATAATTTGCGTCGGATCGCGCTTGATCCGGATCGGGAGGAGCATGGCGCGCGAATCGATGCAGTTCGAGGTGGTCGTGGTCGGCGGGGGTCCGGCGGGACTTGCCAGCGCGATCCGGCTCAAGCAGCTCGCGGCCCAGAAAGCGGTCGAACTGGGTGTGTGCGTGATCGAAAAAGGATCCGAGATCGGGGCACACATCCTTTCCGGCGCTGTGATGGACCCGCGCGCGCTTGAGGAGCTCTTCCCCGACTGGAAGGCCCTCGGTGCCCCACTCAAGACCCCCGTGAGCGAGGACCGGTTCCTTTTTCCCACCCGATCCGGCCCGCCCAGGGTGCCGGGTTTTCCCCTGCCCCAATGCTTCAGGAACCCAGGCAACTACGGCGTCCCCCCGGGCGACCGCTTCCGCCGGCTGGGGCGGCACACCTGAAAGCCGAGGGGGAAGACGC
>CAYQVE010000070.1:2529-13336 GCA_964420785.1 uncultured Enterobacteriaceae bacterium
CCAGCGGCAACTACGTCGTCAGCCTTGGCGACCTGGTCCGCTGGCTGGGGCGGCAAGCCGAAGCGCTGGGTGTCGAGATCTACCCCGGCTTGGCCGCCGCAGAGGTGCTCTACGACGACAAAGGAGGCGTTCGCGGGGTGGCAACCGGCGACATGGGAGTGGGGCGCGATGGAAAGCCTACCGACCAGTATCAGCCGGGGATCGAGCTGCGCAGCAAGTACGTCTTCTTCGCCGAAGGCTGCCGCGGCCATCTGGGTAGGAAGCTGATGGAGCGCTATCGCCTGAGCGCGAACTCCGATCCTCAGGTGTACGGCATCGGTCTGAAGGAGCTCTGGGAGATCGAACCGGGAAAGCACAAGGCAGGGCTCGTCATCCACTCGGCCGGCTGGCCCCTCGCCGCGGACACCTACGGCGGGTCCTTCCTCTATCACATGGAGGGCGATCTCGTGTCCGTGGGCTTTGTCGTCGGACTCGCCTACGCCAACCCTTACCTAGATCCGTACGAGGAATTCCAGCGCTACAAGACTCACCCGGACATCCGCATGTTTCTCGAAGGCGGCAAGCGCATCGCGTACGGCGCGCGCGCCATCGCAGCCGGCGGCCTGATGTCTTTGCCCAGGCTCACGTTCCCGGGCGGATGCCTTGTCGGCGACGAAGCGGGATTCCTCAACGCCTCGCGAATAAAAGGCAGCCACGCGGCGATCAAGTCCGGCATGCTCGCAGCGGAGGCCGCGTTCGCCGCCCTGCAGGCGGGACGATCCGCAGACGAGCTCGATGCCTACAGCGCCGCGTTCCAAGAATCGTGGCTCTTCGACGAGTTGTACCGGGCGCGCAACTTCAAGCAATGGATGTCCAAGGGGCTTTACTCGGGGACCGTGATGGTCGGAGTCGAGCAGACCCTGTTGGGAGGAAAATTCCCGTGGACCCTGCACCACGGCCACGCCGACCACGAAGGTCTCCGGCCCGCTTCCGAGTGCAAACCCATCGACTATCCGAAGCCCGACGGTAAGCTCAGCTTTGATCGCCTCTCCTCGGTATTCATGTCCAATACGAATCACGAAGAGAACCAGCCCTGCCATTTGGTTCTCAGGGACACCACGGTCCCGGTCGGCTTGAACCTCGCGAAATACGCGGGCCCCGAAAGCCGCTACTGCCCGGCGGGCGTGTACGAGTTCGTGAAAAACGGCGACGGCAGCGACAGGCTGCAGATCAACGCGCAGAACTGCGTCCACTGCAAGACTTGCGACATTAAGGATCCGAGCCAGAACATCGTCTGGATCACGCCGCAGGGCGGGGGCGGACCGAACTACCCGAACATGTAGAATGCCGTCTTAACTCTCCGAAGAAAAAGAAATACTTTCGATTAACGAACGTTCGTGCTATTATTTGCCCATGCGAAAAGGCGAGCAGACGCGCACTTTGATCCTCAACGAGGCGGTTGCCCTCGCAAGTCAACTCGGGCTGGAGGGATTGAGCATCGGCTCACTCGCGGACCGGCTGGCCATGTCCAAGAGCGGACTCTTCGCTCACTTCGGCTCCAAGCAGGAGTTGCAGCTCCTCACCCTCAAGCAGGCGCAGACCTTGTTCTTCGAAGAGGTTTTCTCACCCGCATTGAAACAATCCCGAGGCCTGCCGCGCCTCAGAGCCATTTTCTCGAACTGGCTCGCTTGGGTGAAACGCAACGACGATCTCCCCGGCGGCTGTCTGATGCTCGCCGCCGCCGTCGAGTATGACGATCGCCCCGGCGCAGTGCGCGACTTGCTCGTAGCGGGGCAGCGCGAGCTGCGCGGCGCCGTTGCCAAGGCGATCCGCATTGCCATAGACGAGGGGCACCTCGAGGCCCGGACTGATCCCTGGCAGCTCACCTTCGAGCTCTTCGGGATCGTGCTCGCCACCCATCACGACTTCAGGCTGCTCGGCGACGCGCGCTCGCTCGAGCGCGCCGGCGACGCCTTGGAACGACTGATCGAAGCGCATCGCGCCGCGGCGCCGCGCGCCTGAAGGACGGCATGGGCTCCCGGAACGCCACGGCGCCGGAATTTTCCGCGGCCTATCCCGCGCACTTGGTCACGTCCTGGCCGTTGGGCGTCGCGCACTCGATCACCGTTCGCCCGATCCGCCCCGAGGACATCGACCTCGAGACCGAGTTCGCACGCAAGCTCTCGAATGAAACGCGCTACAACCGCTTCCTCGGCGGCGGTGTCCGACTCACACCGGAGATGCTGGAAAAATTCACCCGCATCGATTTCAGCCGCGATATGGCGCTGATCGCGACGGTAACAATCGAGGGAGCCGAAACCGCGATTGGCGTCGCGCGCTACGCGCGCCTCGCGGACGACGTCAGCTGCGAATTCGCGATCACCGTCGCCGATTCCTGGCAGGGCTGCGGGATCGGCAGGAAGCTGCTGGCCATGCTCGTCGATTCAGCCCGCGGGCACGGCATGCGGCGGATCATCGGTGACGTGCTCTCCACGAACACGCCCATGCTGCGTCTCGCCCGTTCGCAAGGCTTTCGCATCGATTGGCATCCCGACGGCCCAGAGTTGCGCCGCGTGGTACTCGAACTTGTAGCTGACGAGGTGCCTGAGCCGCACATTCCAATTTCCGCGGAAAACTGACACAATGGGACGAGGGGAGATCACCGCCATGAAAACACGTCGTATAGAGTTGGGGTCCTTGCTTGTCGTCTTGGCCCTTTGTCCCGCAGCAGTTCAGGCGCAGAGCGCGTTCCGCGTTTACGGCGGGCTTTCTCCGACCACCTACAAGATTTCCTTTGATCAGAACGCCCCCTATAGCAACCGGACCGCGAAGTCCAGCTATACGGCGGCCAATCTCGGCGGGACCTGGATATCGCCCAAAGGAATCTATGTCGACTTGGCGGCGTCGCAGAGCCTCAGCGCGCATCATGACCTGTGGGATTCGGTAACCAGCCAGAAGCAGGATTTTTCGCACGATACTTACACCCTGACGGCCGGCTACAGCCATGCTTTTGCCCAGGGCGCGAGCGTCTCGGGTTTTGGCGGCTACACAAAGAGCACCACCGTCCTTCACGCGCCTCGTCCGCCCTTCCTTTTCTCCAAGGACACATTTGACAGCCAAGGGATTTTCGTCGGAGCGGGCGCAGGGGTCCCCGCGCTGCGCGGGCAGTTCAGCGGAAGCGTTGCCATTGCCGGGATGAAGGGCAAGTGGAGAGACGATAACGGCTTCAACAATACCGCCGACACCACCTTCGGCTTCAGCCTCGGGGGAGGCTATACCTACCCGATCACGCCGGCTTTGGGAGTCACCGCCGATTTGAGATACCAGCAATACAAGTACAACTTCGGAGTCGTCACCGCGGCCGCGTATACCGTTACCGAAAATAT
The DNA here is from genome assembly GCA_964420785.1 of uncultured Enterobacteriaceae bacterium. Lineage (GTDB taxonomy): Bacteria > Pseudomonadota > Gammaproteobacteria > Burkholderiales > SG8-39 > VBDM01. Next base: position 5,895 of record CAYQVE010000070.1, read on the forward strand.
CACCAGCCTCGGGATCAGGCTCGGCTACCGGTTCTGACTCGCCGCTAGAACGTCGGCGGGACGATGATCGTCGACTTCTTCTTTTCTGCTTCTTTCTGCTTCTTGGCGGCCTCCTCCAACCGCGTGCTCTCCAATTCAAGGATGCGCTGGCGCGCCGGTTCCGCGTACTGACCGTTCGGATAGCGGTTCAGGTATTTCTGAAGGTCGGCGGCCTTGCGGCTCGATTTGACCGAGTCCCAGAGTGATGTCTCCGCAGCCAGCTTTGCCCTGCTCTCGGCGTCGCGCTGCGCCTGCACCTTGGCCTCGCGCTGCGCCCTCGCATCGGCCTCGCGCTGTGCTCTCTCCTCGGCGTCGCGCCTCGCCTTCGCCTCCGCCTCGCGTTTCGCTTGCGCTTCTGCCTCACGCTTTGCTCGTAGGTCAGCCTCGCTTTTCGCCTGCGCTTCTGCCTCACGCTTCGCCCGCAGCTCGGCCTCGCGTTTCATTTGCGCTTCCGTCTCCCGCTTCGCCTTCAGGTCGGCCGCGCGCTGCGCCTGCGCCTCGGCTTCGCGTTTCGCTTGCGCCTCGGCCTCGCGTTGCGCCTGCGCTTCGGCGTCGCGCTTTGCCTGCGCATCGCGCTGCGCCTTCGCCTCGGCATCACGCTTCGCCTGCGCTTCGGCCTTTGCCGCTTCGGCGGCGTCGCGTCTGGCCTTTGCCTCCGCCTCGACCTTCTGAGCAGTCGATTGCTCGCTCGGCTTGGTAACGAAGAAATAGGCGGCGGCGCCCGAAAGTGCCAGGACCCCTAGGATCGCCGGTACGAGCAGCGAGCGACTCTTCCCCGCCCGCGCGGGTTCGGGCGACGGCGCGTCCGCGAGCTTGATGGTCTTCTCGACCGCCGCCCGCGCGCTCTCCTCCGCCTCGGCACGTGGCACGCTCCGCTGAAGCCGCGTCCTGTCGGCTCCCGCCATGGTACGCGTGCCGCTGTCATCGGCAGGGGAACCGCTCCGCAGTTTGGCGGCCTTGCGTGCCGCAAGCGACGCATACACGCCCTGCGGAAACTGCCGGACGTAGAGCTCGAAATCGTTCGCGTCGTCGCTGTCCTTGATCGAGCGCCAGAACTCGAGCTCCATTTCCCCGGATCTCAGCGCCTCGGGGGCGTGGGTGGACTGCGGGACGCGGGGCTCGCGCGGCACGACCAGGGTGGGTTCGGCCTCCGGTATCGCCGGCTTCCCTTCCGCGGCGCGCTTGAGCGCCTGGGAGAATTCGCGTGCGGTCGCAAAGCGTTGGTCGGGATTCTTCGCCAGCGCCTTCGCCACCACCCGGTCGAACTCCGGCGACAGCGCCACGTTGATCGACGACGGCATCGGGGGATCCTCCTGGATGATCTTCTTCGCGACGGTCCAGGCGCCCTCCCCCGTAAAGGGCTTCTGGCCGGTCAAAAACTGGTACAGGATCACGCCCGCAGAAAAAATGTCGGTGCGCCGGTCGATGCGCTGCCCCTGGATTTGCTCGGGCGACATATAGGCGGGCGTTCCGACCATCGTGCCCGCCTGCGTGCGCTCCGCGTGGGTGCGGTCGGCATCGGTGACGCGCGCCACGCCGAAATCGGTGAGCTTGGTCCGGCCTTGGCTGTCTAGCATGACGTTTGCGGGCTTGATGTCGCGGTGGACCACCCCCGCTTCGTGCGCGAAGTCGAGCGCATCCAGCAGCTCGCACATGATACGCACGCATTCCTTCCGGTCGAACTGCCGGCCCGTGATCAGGGTGGACTTCAGCTCGTCGCCGCGAATGAACTCCATGACGAGGTAGGCGATGTCGCCTTCCTCGCCGAAGTCGTAGACCTGGACGATGTTCGGGTGATTGAGACGCGCCACGGCATGCGCCTCGCGCACGAACCGCATCGAGAAATCCTTGGCGGTCTCCTCGTCGAGCTGGCTGATCAGAATGGTCTTGATCGCTACCTTGCGGTGGAGCTTGGGATCGAGCGCTTCGTAGACGATGCCCATCGCCCCCTTGCCGAGGACGCGCTCGAGCTGGTAGCGACCGAGGGTTTGCGGTCCGGCGGCCATGCTTCAGGGCAAGCCGATGCGTCCGTGTGTGTGCGCGGGACAGGCGCTCAAAACTGATCCTCCGCCAGGGCCATCACTCCCGTCGCGCCGTGCACGATCGCGTTCCGCAGCCCGGGCGCCTGCGTGAGAACGTGATCGGCGTAGAAGCGCGCGGTCTTGATTTTCGCCTCGTAGAAGGACTTGTTGCCCTTTCCCTCGGAGAGCCGCTGACGCGCGACGAGCGCGGCGCGCGCCATCTGCCAGCCGCCGCACACGATGCCCATGAGCTTCAGGAAGGGAACGGCGCTGGCGTGTGCCGCCTTGATGTCGTTGCCGTAGGTGATGACCATCCAGGAGACGCATTCCTCGGCGGCAGTCAGCGCCGCGGAAAAGGCCTCACGGGTCGCCGCCATGTCCTCCCCCGCCGCCTTACTGAGCTCCGCTTCCACCGCGCGCATCACCGTGATCACCTCCTTTGCGGTCGCGCCGCTCTCGCGCGCGACCTTGCGGCCGATGAGGTCGTTTGCCTGGATGCCGGTCGTGCCTTCGTAGATCGTCGTGATCCGCGCGTCGCGCAGGTGCTGGGCCGCGCCGGTCTCCTCGATGAAGCCCATGCCGCCGTGGACCTGGATGCCCGTGGACGCCAGGTCGATGCCGGTCTCGGTGAACCAGCCCTTCACGATCGGGATCATGAGGTCGACGAAGGCCTGGTTGCGCGCGCGTTCTTCCTTGTCGGGGTGCCTCAGCGACTTGTCCACAGCCGCCGCGACGACGTACGCGAGCGCGCGCATCGCCTCGGTCTGGGACTTCATGCTCATCAGCATGCGGCGCACGTCGGGGTGGTGGATGATGGTCACCGCCTTGCCGCCGCCTGCGACGTCGCGGCTCTGCACGCGCTCTTTTGCGTACGCGAGCGCCTGCTGGTAGGCTCGCTCGGAGATCGCAAGGCCTTCCATGCCCACTGCGAAGCGCGCGAGATTCATCATGATGAACATGTATTCTAGGCCTCGGTTCTCCTCGCCCACCAGGTAGCCGACCGCGTTCTCGTACACGAGGACGGCAGTCGGGCTCGCGTGGATGCCGAGCTTGTGCTCGATCGAAGCGCACTGCACCTCGTTCCTCTGCCCGATCGAGCCGTCGGCGTTCACCAGGAACTTCGGCACGAGAAACATCGAGATGCCACGCACGCCCTCGGGTGCGCCCTCGACGCGCGCGAGCACTAGGTGCACGATGTTCTCGGTCAGGTCGTGCTCGCCATAGGTGATGAAGATTTTCTGCCCCGAGACCCGGTAATGATCGCCCTCGCGGACCGCCTTGGTGCGGACGAGCGCCAGATCGGAACCCGCCTGCGGCTCGGTGAGATTCATGGTGCCAGTCCAGCCGCCCGCTATCATCTTCGGCAGGTATCGCTTCTTCTGTTCCTCGGTGCCGCGCAGGATCAATGCCTCGACCGCGCCCGCGGTGAGCATCGTGACCAGCGAAAAGGAAAGGTTCGCCGACTTCCACATCTCGACGACAGGCGTCGAGACGATCTTCGGCAGCCCCTGTCCCCCGTGCTCGGCGGGCGCCTGCAGGGCGTTCCAGCCGGCCTCGACGAACTGGCGGTACGCGTCCTTGAAGCCCTTGGGCGTCGTGACCTGGCCCTTGTCCCACTTCGAGCCCTCCTTGTCGGCGGGCTTGTTGAGCGGCGAGAGGACGCCGCTCGCGAACTTCGCGCTCTCCTCGAGGATCTGGTCGACGAGCTCGGCATTGATCTCCTCGCAACCGGGCAGCCTCGCGACCTCGGCCAGGCCGGCCAATTCCTGCAGCACGAAGTGCATGTCACGAAGGGGCGCTTTGTATTCGCTCATGGGTGCCTCTGCAAAAACTGTTTATCCCAGCTCTTTCACCAATTCCGGAACGATCTTGAACAGGTCTCCTACGATCCCGTAGTCCGCAACCTGGAATATCGGCGCTTCCTCGTCCTTGTTGATGGCGACGATGACGCGGCTGTCCTTCATGCCCGCCAGGTGCTGGATCGCGCCCGAGATGCCGACGGCGATGTAGAGCTCCGGCGCGACGATCTTGCCGGTCTGGCCGACCTGGTAGTCGTTCGGCACGAAGCCGGCGTCCACGGCGGCGCGCGAGGCACCCAGCGCGGCGCCCAGCTTGTCGGCCAGCGGCGTCAGCACCTTGGTGTAGTTCTCGCCCGAACCCACGCCACGGCCACCCGAGACGATGATCTTGGCGGCGGTCAGTTCCGGACGGTCGCTCTTGGCCACTTCGCGCGAAACGAATTGCGAGATGCCGGCGTCAGCCACGGCGCTCAGGGCTTCGGTGGCAGCCGAACCACCGGTGGTGGCAGCCGGGTCGAACGCCGTGCCACGCACGGTGATCACCTTCACCTTGTCGGCCGATTGCACGGTGGCAATCGCGTTGCCGGCGTAGATCGGGCGCTCGAACGTATCCGGGCCGTCGACCTTGGTGATGTCGGACAGTTGGGCCACGTCCAGCTTGGCGGCCACGCGCGGCAGGATGTTCTTGCCGTAGGCGGTGGCGGGCGCCAGGATGTGCGAGTACGCGCCTGCGACGGCCAGCACCTGCTCGGCGACGTTTTCGGCAAGGCCGTCGGCAAAGTGCGGCGCGTCGGCGACCAGCACCTTGGTGACGCCGGCGATGGCGGCAGCTTGCGCCGCGGCCGCGCCGCAGTTGCTGCCGGCGACCAGCAGGTGGACTTCGCCGCCGCACTGTGCGGCAGCGGTGACGGTGTGGTGGGTGCTTCCCTTCAGGGATGCGTTATCGTGTTCAGCGATGACTAATGCGACCATGATGATTCCTATTCTTGTGAGAGCGAACGGCGTGGCCGCGATCAGATAACTTTGGCTTCGGTGCGCAGCTTGGCCACCAGGGTCGCCGCGTCAGGCACCTTGATGCCGGCCGAACGCTTGGCCGGCTCGACGACTTTCAGCGTCTTCAGGCGCGGCGCCACGTCCACGCCCAGGTCTTCCGGCTTGACCACGTCGAGCGGCTTCTTCTTCGCCTTCATGATGTTCGGCAGCGTCACGTAGCGCGGCTCGTTCAGGCGCAGGTCGGTGGTGACGATCGCCGGCAGCGTGAGCGCCAGCGTTTCCAGGCCGCCGTCCACTTCGCGGGTGACCGTGACCTTGCCCTCTTCCAGCACCACTTTCGAGGCGAACGTCGCCTGCGGCCAGCCCAGCAGGGCCGCCAGCATCTGGCCGGTCTGGTTGGAGTCGTCGTCGATCGCCTGCTTGCCCAGGATGATCAGCTGCGGCGCTTCCTTGTCGGCCACCGCCTTGAGCAGCTTGGCCACGGCCAGCGGCTCGAGGTCGGCCGTCGTCTCGACCAGGATCGCGCGGTCGGCGCCGATCGCCATGCCGGTGCGCAGAGTTTCCTGGCACTGCGTCACGCCGCACGACAACGCGATCACTTCGGTGACCTTGCCGGCTTCCTTCAGGCGCATCGCTTCTTCGAGCGCGATCTCGTCGAAGGGATTCATCGACATTTTGACGTTGGCGATATCGACGCCGCTACCATCGGATTTGACGCGGACCTTGACGTTGTAGTCGACCACACGTTTGACGGGGACCAGGACTTTCATGGGGGGCCTTTGGAAAAAGTGAAATTCAGTGACTGCCTTGAGTGGCCTAGATTATAAGAGAAAAACACCTGCACCGCGAAATTAAAGCACGGTCGTGCGATTAATGCGTGGAAGGAGTCCTCTAAAAAACCGTCACCCGACGCGCCGAACCACCCGCTTCAGAAAATTACCGGCGGATCAATGCTTTTCAGCGCATTTCGGTTCTCTTGGGGAATTACAAAAATGACACACGATTGCGCACCCGCCATACGCATCTTGCCGAAATTGCACCGTTATCAATATTAACACGTTACAACTTCTTACAGCGAGGCAGCAACAAAGCGGCTACGCTAGGCCCCTCGAAGTTTCCCCCGCGTAATTCTGTAGCAATACCCCCACCTTTCACTTCCCTGGGATTTTCTATGCGCTCGAACACCCGCACTTCATCCGCCTTTCCCCTGCGCGATCTCGCCGCCGCCTCGCTCCTGTGCTGTGCAGCAACCGCCGCCTCCGCCGCGACCCTGTCGGTCGGCCCTGGCAAGACCTACGCCACGCCGTGCAGCGCCCTCACGCGCGCCGCGGCCGGCGACGTGGTCGAAATCACCGGCGGGACCACCTATTCCGGCGACGTCTGCACCGTGACGGCGAGCAACCTGACGATTCGCGGCGTGAATGGCCGCCCCGCGATTAACGCCAACGGCGCGAACGCCGGCGGCAAAGGCACCTGGGTCATCACCGGCAACAATGTCGTCGTCGAGAATGTGGAGATGTTTGGCGCCAAGGTGCCGGACCAGAACGGCGCCGCGCTGCGCCTCGAAGGCGTCAACTTCACCCTGCGCAACAGCTTTTTGCATGACAACGAAAACGGCATCCTGAGCGGCGCGCAAACGACCAGCAACATCCTGATCGAAGGCAGCGAATTCGGCCACAACGGCTACGGCACCGGCTATACCCACAACCTGTACATCGGCAACGCGGCCAGCCTGACCTTCCGCAACAACTATTCGCACGATGCGAACGTCGGTCACAACCTGAAGTCGCGCGCGATGGTCAACACCATCGCCTATAACCGCTTCTCGAGCAGCGCCCCGGGCGTCGCCGGCAGCGGCCAGCCAAGCTACGAAATCGACCTGCCGAATGCGGGCACCTCCTACGTCATCGGCAACGTGATCCAGCAGCCTTCGGCGAACCAGAATCCCGGCATGCTGGCCTACGGCGAAGAAGGCGCGACCAATCCTGGCAAGGATCTGTATGTCGTCAACAACACCTTCCTTAACGAGGACAGTTCGCACGGCACCTTCGTGCTGGTGGGTAGCGGCGTGACCGTGCCAGCCCTGCTGCAGAATAATATCTTCGGCGGCACCGGCACCGTGAGCACGCAGGCGTCGAGCATCGACCGGACCAACTACCGCTCGGTCGCGCCAGGGTTCGTCGACCGCGCCAATTACGATTTGCATCCGACCGCGAACGCGCAGGTGATCAACGCGGGCACGGCGCCAGGCGTATCGGCATCGGGCGTCTCGCTCGTTCCGGCCATGCAGTACGTGCATGTTGCGCAAAGCCAGGCGCGTCCGAACGACGGGAAAATCGATATCGGCGCTTACGAGGCGGCACCAACGGCGACGCCGACTCCTACTCCGACTCCGACTCCGACTCCGACTCCGACTCCGACCCCGACGCCGACTCCGACCCCGACTCCGACGCCAACGCCTACTCCGACGCCAGGACCAACGGCCGACGTAACGCCTCCGAAAGTGGCATTCGCCGCGCCGCTGGCCGGCGGCACAACCAAGCGCTCGTTCAGCGTTTCAGTGTCGGCCACCGACGATCGCGCGGTCGCG
>CAYQVE010000071.1:0-13319 GCA_964420785.1 uncultured Enterobacteriaceae bacterium
TGAATCTCTTCTGGGCCCTGGATCGTATGCGCGCGGCTCTTGTCGCAGGGGCTCGTGAAGATCCGGGCTCGGCGGCCGGGAGATTGGCCGACGCGGCGCTCGCGCTTTTCAACGCGGACCTCGAAACCAACCGCGCCATCGGCCGCGCCGGGGCCGCGCTCCTTCCGGACGGGGCACGCGTGCTCACCCACTGCAACACCGGGTCCCTTGCGACGGCCGGCCACGGCACTGCGCTCGGCGTCATCCGCTCGGCGCGCGACGCCGGCAAGCGCGTGTCGGTGATCGCGAGCGAGACGCGCCCCTACCTTCAGGGAGCGCGCCTCACCGCATGGGAAATGGTCCAGGAGAAAATTCCGGTCACGCTGATCACCGACAACATGGCCGGGCACCTGATGAGCCTAGGCAGGATCGACCTCGTGCTGGTCGGCGCCGACCGCATCGCGGCGAACGGCGACGTGGCCAACAAGATCGGCACTTATACCCTTGCCGTGCTCGCCCGGCGCCACCGCATTCCTTTTTACGTCGCGGCCCCGCTTTCCAGCATCGACACCTCCATGAAGGACGGAAGCGCAATCCCCATCGAGGAGCGCAGCGCTTCGGAAGTCACGGGTTACGCGGGCATGCGCTGGGCGCCCGAGGGCGTCAACGTCGCCAACCCCGCCTTCGACATCACGCCGGCCGAGCTGGTAAGCGCTCTGGTCACGGAAAAGGGCGCGATAACGGTTCCGGACACGCGCAAGATCCGCGTGCTGCTTCCGGGTTGACCCTCCCGCTATACGAGCTTGACGTTCTTCAGCGGGAGGCTGCGCACCGGCTTCCCGGTCGCGGCGAAGATCGCGTTGAGCACCGCAGGCGTCACCACGCAGATCGTCGGCTCGCCGACTCCGCCCCAGAAGTCGCCGCTCGGCACGATCACCGTCTCGACTTTCGGCATTTCGGCGAGCCGCAGGAGCGGGTAAGTGTGGAAGTTCAGCTCCACCATGCGCCCGTTCTGCACCGTGCACTCGCCGTAAAGCGCAGCGCTCAGGCCGTACACGACCGAGCCTTCGATCTGCGCTGCGATCTGGTCGGGATTGACCGCGTGGCCGCAATTGAGCGCGAGCACCATGCGATGGATCTTGAGCTTGCCGTCGGCGCTCACCGAGACCTCGGCGACCGCCGCAGAGTAGCTGCCGTAACCCATGAACTGCGCGATGCCGCGATGCACGCCCTCAGCCAGCGGCTTGCCCCAGTCGCCCTTCTCGGCCGCCGCGTTCAGGACGCCGAGGTGCTTCGGGTGATTGGCCATCAGCTCGCGGCGGAATTCGAGCGAGTCCCTGCCGGCCGCACGCGCCACCTCCTCGATGAAGCATTCGAGGTACACGCCGTTCTGGTTGGTGTTGACGCCGCGCCAGGGGCCGACCGGCACGTGCGTGTTGCGCATCGCGTACTCGATCTGCAGGTTCGGCAGGGTATAGCCGAACTGCGCGTCGCCGGGCTCTTTCCACAGGCCCTGGAGCTGGCGGACGTCCTTGCCTTCCTTGATCGCACCCGGATTCAGCCAGGCGTTGATCGACTGCCCGGAAACGCGGATGTGCATTCCGAGGAGCTTGCCGCTCTCGTCCAGACCCGCACTCAGTTTGCACTGCGAGATCGGCCGGTAGAAGTCGTGCGCTTGATCCTCCTCGCGGCTCCAGACGAGCTTCACCGGCACGCCGGGGAATTGCTTCGCGATGGCGACCGCCTGGCGCGTGTAGTCCTGGGTGCCGCCGCGCCGGCCGAATCCGCCTCCGAGGTCGAGCTTGTGCACTTCGCCCGCGGCGAGAGGCAATCCAGCTTCCTCGCAGGCCGCTGCGAGCGAGCCTTCGGCGCTCTGCGTCGCCGTCCACACTTCGACCCGGTCCGCCGTGACCTTGGCCGTGCAGTTCATCGGCTCCATCGTCGCGTGCGAGAGGAAGGGCGTGCTGTAGACCGCCTCGACTTTCTTCGGAGCGCCGGCGATCACCTTGAGCGCGTCGCCGACCTTGGTGTCGGCGAAAGCGTCGTCGGCCGTCAGGCCTTCCTTCAGGCGCTCGGCGATGGTCGCGCTCGATTGCGCGGCGTTTGCACCTTCATCCCAGACGATGGGCAGGGCTTCGAGCGCGGTCTTAGCCCGCCACCAGGTGTCGGCGACGACTGCGACCGCCCGGTCATTCACCTTGACTGCGCGGCGCACGCCCGGCATACCTGAAATCTTGGCCTCGTCGTAGCTCACGAGCTTGCCGCCGTGCACCGGGCAGGCCTTGACCGCGGCGTTCAGCATCCCCGGCAGCTTGACGTCGATCGCATAGACCTTGCTGCCGTTCAGCTTGTCGGCTGTGTCCAGGCGCCTCACGGGCTTGCCGGCGATCTTCCATTCCTTCGGATCCTTGAGCTTGATCGTCTTCGGATCGGGTGGCGTGCGCTGCGCCGCGGCCGCGGCGACCCTGCCGTAGCTCGTCTTGCGGCCCGAAGGCGCGTGCGCGATGACGCCGTCGGCCACGGTGAGCTCGCCTACGGGAACCTTCCACTGCTCGGCCGCCGCCTGCATCAGCATCATGCGCGCCGCCGCGCCGCCGCGCCGGACGTAGTCCTCCGAGCCGCGGATGCCGCGGCTGCCGCCGGTCGCCATGTCGCCCCAGACGCGCTTGCGGGCGAGGTTCTGCCCGGGAAAGACGTGCTCGGTCGCGACTTTCTTCCAGTCGCACTCGAGCTCCTCGGCGACGAGCTGCGCGAGGCCGGTGAGCGTCCCCTGTCCCATCTCCGAGCGCGCGATGCGGACCACGCAGCTGCTGTCGGGCTTGACGACCACCCAGGCATTGACCTCGCTGCCGGCCGCAGTGGCGGCCTCGGCCGATGCGATGAACGGAAGCTTGAATCCGAGGGCGAGCCCGCCGCCTGTGGCGGCCGAGCCGACGATGAATCTGCGGCGGGAAAGATTCGTTGCGCGTGTCGTATTTTTCATGGTCGTCTCCTCACGCCTTCTTGACCATCTCGGCCGCCATGTGCACCCCGGCGCGGATGCGCTGGTACGTGCCGCAGCGGCAGATGTTGGTCATCGCCGCGTCGATATCGGCGTCGCTCGGCTGCGGATTCTTCCTGAGCAGCGCGGCGGCCGCCATGATCTGCCCGGACTGACAGTAGCCGCATTGCGGCACGTCGAGCGCCGCCCAGGCCTTCTGCACCGGATGGGAGCCGGTCGCGGAAAGCCCTTCGATGGTGACGATCCTGTCGCTCGGCTTGAGGTCGCTGATCAGGACAGAGCAGGAGCGCCGCACCTCGCCGTTGATGTGCACGGAACAGGCGCCGCACTGCGCGACTCCGCATCCGTACTTCGTGCCGGTGAGGCCCACCTGCTCGCGGATCACCCACAGGAGCGGCGTCCCGGCCTCCACCTGCACCTCCCGGACCTTGCCGTTGATATTGAGTTTTGCCATGAACGTCCTCCTTAGATTGACGCTGAATGTTATATGAGAAAGCCGGGTCATCCAAGATATCCGACGCCCTTTGCCATGAGCGCGGCGCACAGGATTATCACGACGACTCCGGCCAGCTCCCAGTGGATAACGGAGCGGATCGAGGCGAGCTTGCGGTCGGTCAGGGCCGGCATCTGTCCCTGTTTCAAGGACTTGCTCCAGGAGACGAATTCGATGGTCGGGTAGATCGAGAGCAGTCCCACGATCGCGAAAAGAGACAGCTTGGCGATGAAAGGCGCGCTATGGAAGTAGTAGGACGCGCCCTTCTCGAAATAGAAGACCCGAAGCAGGCCGACTACCAGAACGACCCCCGACGAGAGACCGAAAACCATATCGACGCGCTGCAGCTTCCGGGCGGTTCCGAGGTTGAGCTCACCCCGGATCAGTATGAATTCGACCGCCAAGGCGGCGACCAAACTGAAGGCCGCGAGATGGTGGAGAAAGGCGAAGAAGGGGGTCATGGCTGTTGGGTCTCTATCCATCGCCCATCGGCAAGTGCGACCGACGTCTCGACCTGTCTTGCCGGAATCGACCAGTATCTCCGAAGCAGGGAATTCTTGTACGTGTTCGGGACGACCGTGAATCCGTTCCTCCGATAGAACTCGATGGCCCACGATGCGTCCGCCCAGGTGCCGATCAAAACGGGTTTGCCCGTGAGGCCCTGCACATGCCGCAAGAGGCTTGTCCCCACGCCCTTCCTCTGCACGCTCGGCGCGACGTAGGCGTGGCGTACCAGAGCGACTTCTCCCTACTGGCGAGCGCAGTGGGTCAACTCGCCGCCTTTTTCACGAGTGCAGTGATCCTTGCCTCTTCGGAGGCGGTCAACTCCTTCAGCGCAAAAGCGACCGGCCACATGGCGCCGTCGTCGAGATTCGCTTTGTCGCTGAACCCGAACGTTGCGTATCTTGTTTTGAACCTCTGCCCGCTTTGGAAGTAGCAGAGGACCTTGTCGTCCAAGGCGTAGGCGGGCATTCCATACCAGGTCCTCGGCACGAGCTGCGGCGCGCTCGCCTTGATGATGGAGTGGAGCCGCTTGGCCATGGCGCGATCTAGTTCCCTCATCGCGGCGATTTTCGCGAGCACGTCGTTTTCCCCGTCCGCTGTGTTCCTGTTCGCGCGCGATTCCGCCTTCAGCTCTTGAGCGCGAGCTTTCATCGCATCTCGCTCCTCGTCCGTGAATCCCTTGGATGTCCTTCCGATCGCGGTGGCGCGCTTGACGGACTTGTGCGTGCCCTTTCTTGAAGGTTGGCTCATCGAGACTCCTCGTACTGACTCGGGTTGTCGATCTCGCTGCTGGAAACCTAACGCGTCGGGCAACAACGCGCTGTTAGGTGCCTGTGTCTTTCGGCGGATTCTGGGCAAACCACTCGACGACGCTCGGCATGTCAGGCTCGAAGGGCCCCGGCGATGAGAAGTTGAGAACACCAGCACGAACACCTCCTCGGTTCTCGAAGTCATGCGTGACTCCGCCAGGCACAAGAACGAACGACCCCTTCGGACACTCAAACCACTCCTCGCCCACGCGGACACTCATGACGCCTTCGATGACATAGAAGAGATCATCCTCGACGTGTGAGTGAGCTCCGGGCCCCTGAGTTCTTGGCTCGAGCCACCATTCCGATACCGAATACTTCGACCGGGTTTCCTCTTCGTCCGCCTTGAACACAGCCGAGATTCGGCCCATCGGATATGCACGCCCCTGCCCTGGAGCAAGCACGATGGCCTTTCGTGGCGTTACGCTCGACTTACTCATTCACTAATCCCTCGCGCAATCCGCTCTTCAGGCACCTAATGTGAAATCATCTTCCGAAAAACAATCGAATCTGGCGTGTCAGTCTACGCTCGGCGAAGTTCGCCTTCAAATTCATCGGACTGGAGATGCAGTGCAGGAGTTCGAGCCTTGATAGATTGCGCGCGGAAGGTTAAGTATCTGATCTCTCAGGTGGCGAAACACCGCACGGCGCGTTCGGAACTACTCGGCGATGCCGACCTCGGTGCCCGGCGGCACGAGCTCGAAAATCTCCACGATGTCCCGGTTGCGCATGCGGATGCACCCGATCGACCCCGGTTTGCCCATCTCGATCGCGTCCGGGCTGCCGTGGATGTAGATATAGCGCCGCATGGTGTCCACCTCCCCCAGCCGGTTTTTCCCCGGCTCGCACCCCGACAGCCACAGGATGCGCGTGAGGATCCAGTCGCGACCGGGAAAGCGCTCGGCCATCTCCGGTGTCCAGATCTCCCCTGTCGGGCGGCGCCGGACAAACACCGTGTTCAAAGGCCGCCCTGTGCCGATCTTCGCGCGCACGATGTGCTCGCCCCTCGGGGTGCAGAAGCTCCCCTGCCGCTCGCCCGGGCCGTTGCGCGAGGTGGAGACGAGGTAGCGCCGAGGCTCCCGCCCGTTGTCCCGCAGCACGAGGCTCTGCTCCGGGATCGAGATCTCAATTCTCGGCATTGCGCCGCGCCGCGAAGAATTCCGAGAGCAGCTTTCCCGCTTCGCCCGCGAGAACTCCGCCCGTCACCGCGGTGTGATGATTGAGCTTCTTTTCGGAGAAAAGATCGACGACGCTACCGCAGGCGCCGGTCTTGGGGTCGGCCGCGCCGTAGACGAGCCTCGCGATGCGCGCGTTCATGATCGCCCCGGCGCACATGGCGCAGGGCTCGAGCGTCACGTACAGCGAGCAGCCTTCGAGCCGGTAGTTGCGGAGCGCCGCCGACGCTTCGCGCAGGGCCTGGATTTCCGCGTGGGCGCTGGGGTCCTTGCTCGAGATCGGCGCGTTGTAGCCGCGGCCGATGACTTTTCCGTCCTTCACCACCAAGGCGCCGACCGGCACTTCGCCCCGGTCGGCCGCGCGCACCGCGAGGCGCAGCGCTTCGCGCATCCGCGCGGCGTCGAAATCGGCGTCCAAGCCCCCTACTCCCACTCTATCGTCGCCGGCGGCTTGCTCGAGACGTCGTAGACCACGCGGTTGATGCCGCGCACTTCGTTCATGATGCGGCTTGAGATTTTTCCGAGCAGGTCGTGCGGCAGCGGCGCCCAGTGCGCGGTCATGAAGTCGGTGGTCTGCACCGCACGCAGGGCGACGACGTATTCGTAGGTTCGGCCGTCGCCCATCACGCCCACCGATTTCACCGGGAGGAACACGGCAAAGGCCTGCGCGATCTTGTCGTACCAGCCGGCGGCGCGGAGTTCTTCGATGAAGATGGCGTCGGCGCGGCGCAGTAACTCTGCATGTTCGCGCTTCACTTCGCCGAGGATGCGCACGCCCAGCCCGGGCCCCGGGAAGGGATGGCGGAACACCATCTCGCGCGGGAGCCCCAGGGCGAGACCCAGCTCCCTCACCTCGTCCTTGAAGAGATCCCGCAGGGGCTCGAGGAGCTTCAGGTGCAGCGTCTCTGGCAAGCCCGCGACGTTGTGGTGCGACTTGATCGTGTGCGCCTTCTTCGTCTTCGCGCCGGCCGACTCGATCACGTCGGGATAGATCGTGCCTTGCGCGAGCCACTTCACTTTGGGGAACTTCTTCGCCTCGCGCTGGAACACTTCGACGAATTCGCGCCCGATGATCCTTCTCTTCTCCTCGGGATCGGCGGCACCGGCGAGCGCAGCGAGGAAGCGACCCGAGGCATCGACGCATTCGACCTTGACGCCGAGATTCCGCGAGAAAGTCCGCATGACTTCCTGCGCTTCGTTTTGCCGGAGCAAGCCGGTGTCGACGAAGACGCAGCTCAGCCGGTCGCCGATCGCGCGGTGGATCAGGGCGGCAGCCACGGCCGAATCGACCCCGCCCGAGAGCCCGAGCAGCACTTCCTCCTTCCCGACTTCGCGGCGGATTTTCTCGACGGCCTCGCCGAGGTAATCGGGCATGTTCCAGTCCCTGCCGCAGCCGCAGATCTCGTGCACGAAGCGGCCGAGGATCGCACCGCCCTGACGGGTGTGCGTCACCTCTGGATGGAACTGCACCCCGTAGAATTTGCGGCCTTCATCGGCCATTCCCGCGATCGGAGTGGCCTCGTTGCTCGCGATCACCTTGAAGCCGGGCGGGAGCGCCGTGACCTTGTCGCCGTGGCTCATCCACACGTCGAGGAGGCCGTGCTTCTCGCCGTTGACGCGGTCCTGAATGCCTTCGAGCAATCTGGAATGGCCGCGCGCGCGGACTTCGGCATAGCCGAACTCGCGCACCCGGGAATTCTCGACTTGGCCGCCGAGCTGTGCGGCCATGGTCTGCATGCCGTAGCAGATCCCGAGCACCGGAATCCCGAGCCTGAAGACGGCGTCGGGGGCCTTGGGCGTCGCGTCATCGTAAACGGAGGCGGGCCCCCCGGAGAGAACGACACCGCGCGGGGAGAAGCGGCGGATGAATTCCTCGTCGACGTCGAAGGGATGGAGCTCGCAGTAGACCTGCGACTCCCGGACGCGGCGCGCGATCAGCTGCGAATACTGCGCGCCGAAGTCCAGGATAAGAATTTTGTCGTGCACTTACTCGACCTGGTAGTTCGGCGCTTCCTTGACGATCTGGACGTCGTGCACGTGCGACTCGCGCATCCCCGCGGCGGTGATCCCGACAAACTGTTCCCGGGCCCGCATGGCGTCGATTCCCTCGCAGCCGCAGTAGCCCATGCTCGCGCGCAAGCCTCCCATGAGCTGCTCGATCACCCGCATCACCGAGCCCTTATAAGGCACCCGGCCTTCCACCCCCTCGGGAACGAGCTTGTCGGCGTGCACGGAGGAGTCCTGAAAATAGCGATCGGCCGCGCCCTGCTGCATCGCCGAGAGCGAGCCCATGCCGCGGTAGGACTTGTAGGAGCGGCCCTGGAACAATTCGATCTCTCCAGGCGACTCTTCCGTGCCGGCAAACAGGCTCCCCAGCATCACGGCATGAGCGCCTGCCGCGATTGCCTTGGCGACATCGCCCGAGAAGCGAACGCCGCCGTCGGCGATGAGCGGGACGCCCGCCTTCTCGAGCGCCGCAGCAACGTTCTGTATGGCGGTAACCTGCGGGATGCCGACGCCGGCAACGATGCGCGTCGTGCAGATCGAGCCCGGTCCGATTCCGACTTTCACGCCGTCTGCCCCCTGATCGACGAGCGCCTTGGCGCCGTCGGCGGTGGCGATGTTGCCGCCAATCACTTCGGCGGAGCCGGCATTGCGCTTGATCCAGCGCAGCCGCTCGAGCACGCCCTGCGAATGCCCGTGCGCCGTGTCGACGACGATGACGTCCACCCCGGCTTCAATCAGGGCAGCGAGGCGCTCTTCCGTCCCTTCGCCGACTCCGACCGCCGCGCCGACCCGCAGCTTGCCTTGCTGGTCCTTCGCCGCATCCGGGTGCTCGCTCGACTTGAGAATGTCCTTTACCGTGATCAGGCCGCGCAGCTCGAAGCCATCCCGCACCACCAGCACGCGCTCGAGGCGATGCTTGTGCAGCAGCTCACGGGCTTCCTCCGGGCTTGCGCCTTCCTTGACGTACACCAGCCGATCGCGCGGGGTCATGATGGCGCGCACCGGCTGGTCGAGGTTGGTCTCGAAGCGGTAGTCGCGGTTCGTGACCATTCCGACCACTTTGCCCTTCTCGACGACCGGAAATCCAGACACCCGGTGCTGCTGAGTGAGCGCGAGGAGTTCCCGCACCGTGATTTCGGGCGTCACCGTCACCGGATCGCGGAGCACGCCCGATTCGTAGCGCTTGACCTTGGCAACTTCCGCGGCCTGCTTCTTGGCGGTGAGATTCTTGTGGATGATCCCGATGCCGCCCTCTTGCGCTATGGCGATCGCGAGCGGCGACTCGGTCACTGTGTCCATCGCCGCCGAGACGAGCGGGATGTTGAGCTGGATGTTGCGCGTCAGCCGGGTCTTGAGGCTGACATTGCGAGGCAGGACGTTGGAGTGGGCCGGTACGAGAAGGACGTCGTCAAAGGTGAGAGCCTTCTGGACTGGACGCATTGCCACACCCAAAAGTCGGATTATACGCCGCTCGCATTTGCCCGTAAATTCTTGGGCCTCGCGCATACCATTCGATTGACTGGCGCGTTAAAACTCGCTAAGGTGCGCCTCACCCGCTCCAGGGAAAATCCGCAATGATTCGCACCGCGCTGTTCGCCGTCTCACTCCTCGTCGTATCGAGCGCGCAGGGGCAAGTCCACAAGTGCCTCGACACGGCAGGCAAAGTCATCTACACGCAGGATCCCTGTCCGGCGAACACCAAGCCCGGAGCGATTTCGCGCAGCGTCATTCAGACTCCCGCCGCGGCGCCCGCCGAGAGCGCCGCCAAAGGCGATGCGGCGAAGGGCGCCGCGCCCAAGACTGCCGCCGAGCAGGAACAGGCGTTCCGCAAGCGGCAGCAGGATCAGGCGAAGGCGGCGAAGGAATCCGAGCAGAAGTCGGCGGAAGCGCAACGCAAGCTGGACAACTGCCGCAACGCCAGGGAGCGCCTCACGCAATACGAGATCGGGGGTCGCCAGACGCGTATCGACGAGAAAGGCGAACGTTACTACCTCGAGGACGCGCAGATCGAGCAGGAAAAGGCGCGGGCACGCGCCGACGTTGCCCAGTCCTGCAACTGAACCTCATTCCTTCGCGCGCTTTCTTGAGGCGCGCGCCCGCCTGACTTCCTTCGGATCGGCGCGCAGCGGCCGGTAGATTTCGACCCGGTCGCGATCGCGCAAAATCGCATCGACCGGCGCCGGCTTCCCGTAGATTCCCGCGCGCGCCGAACCGATTTCCGGAAATTCTTCGGCCAGGCCGCTCGCCCGGATCGCGTCGGCGAGCGTACTGCCCTCGGGGAGCGCAATCCTTCGCACCACCTGTCTGCTGGGCAGGGCGTACACCACATCGATGAGGATTTCCGACACGCTCACGCGTTGCCGAACCGTTCGTTCGCGCGGCGTACGAACGCATCGACAAGGCTGTCGGCAATGCCGCGAAATGCCGATCCGGCAACCTTCTCGAGCAGCACGCTGGCAAACCGGTAACGCAGCCTGAATTCCACCCTGCAGGCCTTCTCCGAAAGCGGGATGAACATCCAGCTTCCTTCCAGGCTGCGGAAAGGTCCCGACACCAGCGTCATGTCGATACGCACGCCGGGTTGACTGAGATTCTCCGTAGTGAATTCCTTTTTCAAGCCGTGGAAGTTGATGTGCAAGGTGGCGACGGTCCGGCACGGTTCGTTCACCGAGACGACCGCCCGGTCGCACCACGGCAGGAACCGCGGGTAGGATTCCACCTCTCAGACCAGCGCATGCCTTTTCTGCGCACTGTGAGCCACGAGCGCCGATCGGTCGAGGACTATCATCGTTGTAGAATCGAGCAATCATATAAGGAAACCTCCCCTCGTGACGATCGTCGAAAATCGCAAGGCGCCGCATGAATATTTCATCGAGGAGCGCTACGAGGCAGGCATCGCGCTGGAAGGGTGGGAAGTCAAGGCCATCCGTGCGGGACGCGCCCAGCTGAAGGAAGCCTACGTGATGGTGCGGAACGAGGAGATTTTCCTGATCGGCGCGCACGTCAGTCCGCTCTCGGCCGCGTCCACGCACGTGCACCCCGATCCCGTGCGCACGCGAAAGCTCCTGCTTCATGCGGAGGAGATCCGCCGCCTCATCGGCAGAGTCGATCGCGCAGGATACACCCTGGTGCCGCTCGACCTGCACTACGTGCGCGGGCGGGTGAAGGTCAACATCGGTCTTGCGAAAGGGAAGAAGCAATACGACAAGCGCGCGGCGGAGAAGGAGAAGGAATGGAACCGCGAGAAGCAGCGCCTGCTTCGCGCGCGCTGACTCGGTCGGCGACCAGTGCTGCTAGCTTGCGGTCACCCTCGCCTTGGCCGACGCATCGGCTTCCCGCGCGAGCTGCAACCACGTATCGACGACGGTGTCGGGGTTGAGCGAGAGGCTCTCGATGCCTTCCTGAACCAGCCACCGGGCGAAATCCAGGTGGTCGGAAGGCCCCTGCCCGCATATACCGACGTATTTCCCGGCCTTGCGGCAGGCCTGGATCGCCTGTCGCAGCATGGCTTTCACCGCTGGATCGCGTTCGTCGAACGCTTCCGCTACGAGTCCCGAGTCGCGGTCCAGGCCGAGCGTGAGCTGCGTGAGGTCGTTCGAGCCGATCGAGAATCCGTCGAAGTGCTCGAGAAACTGCTCGGCGAGCACGGCGTTCGAGGGCACTTCGCACATCATGATGAGCCGCAGGCCGTTCTCCCCGCGCCTCAAACCGTTCGCGGCGAGCAGTTCGATCACCTGTGCGCACTCGCCCAGCGTGCGCACGAACGGCACCATGATCTCCACATTGGTGAGGCCGATCTCGTTTCTCACCCGGCGCATCGCCTGGCATTCCATCTCGAAGCAGCTGCGGAACGACTCCGCGAGATAGCGCGATGCGCCGCGGAATCCGAGCATCGGGTTCTCCTCGTCCGGCTCGTAGCGCGCGCCGCCGGTCAGTTTCTTGTACTCGTTCGATTTGAAATCCGACAAGCGCACGATCACCGGCTTCGGCCAGAAAGCTGCCGCGATGGTCGCAACGCCTTCGCTCAGCTTTTCCACGAAAAAGGCGCGCGGATCCCGGTATCCCCGGGCCGCATGCTCCACCTCGCGCTTGAGGTCTGCGGGGAGGTCCGGGTATGCGAGCACCGCCCTGGGATGCACGCCGATCATGTTGTTGATGACGAATTCCAGTCGGGCGAGCCCGACCCCCCAGTTCGGCAGCGCCTGGAAGTCGAAGGCGAGGTGCGGATTGCCGATGTTCATGGTGATTTTCACCGGACATTTCGGCATTTCCCCGTAGTCCCGGGAGCTGACCTCGATCTCGAGAATGCCGCGGTAGATGTTTCCGGTGTCGCCCTCGGCGCAGGACACGGTGCAGGCCTCGCCGTCCTTGAGCGCGGCGGTGGCATTGCCGCAGCCGACCACCGCGGGAATGCCGAGCTCGCGGGCGATGATGGCGGCGTGGCAGGTGCGGCCGCCGCGGTTGGTGACGATGGCCGCGGCGCGCTTCATCACCGGCTCCCAGTTCGGGTCGGTCATGTCGGTCACGATGATGTCGCCGGGCTTGATGCGCCCCATCTCCGAGGCGTCCTTTACGACGCGCACGATGCCCGCCCCGATCTTGTGGCCGATGGCGCGACCCGAGGCGAGCACCTCGGATTTCCGCTTCAGGAGGAAGCGCTCCTGCCCTTCCGCCGATTTACGGGATTTCACCGTCTCGGGCCTCGCCTGCAGGATATAGATTTTCCCGTCAGCCCCGTCCTTCGCCCATTCGATATCCATGGGCCGCTGGTAGTGCTCCTCGATCTTCAGCGCAAAGCGCGCAAGCTCGATCGCGTCCTCGTCGCTCAAGCAGAAGCGGTTGCGCTCTGCCTCGGGCACGTCCACCGCCTTCACCGAAAGGCCCGCTTGAGCCTGTTCGGCAAATACCATCTTCTGCAATTTCGAGCCGAGGCTGCGCCGGATGACGGGAAACTTGCCGCCACGCAGCATCGGCTTGTGGACGTAGAACTCGTCGGGGTTGACCGCGCCTTGCACTACCATCTCGCCCAGACCCCAGGAGGCGGTGATGAAGACCACGTCGCGGAAGCCGGATTCGGTATCGAGCGTGAAAGTGACGCCGCTCGCGCCGAGATCGCTGCGCACCATCTGCTGGACCGCGGCGGAGAGCGCCACGCCGCCAGGCCCGAAGCCCTGGTGTGCACGGTGCGAGATGGCGCGGTCGTTATAGAGCGAGGCGTAGACGCGCCGGATCGCTTCCAGCACATTGTCGACGCCGCGGATATTGAGAACGGTCTCCCTCTGGACGGCGAACCACGGGTCCGGCAGGTCTTCGGCCGTTCGAGGGGACCCCCCGGCCTACGGAGTACCACC
>CAYQVE010000072.1:0-13256 GCA_964420785.1 uncultured Enterobacteriaceae bacterium
GCCGGAGCTTCGCCGAGCTCGATCCGCGCCTCTTCTCGTACAACTCCAAGCACGGATGGTGTCCGGCCTGCTACGGCACCGGCCTCAAGATCGACGCGGTCGAATGGGACGACGAGCGCGCGCGCACCGGCGCCGAGGACCACGTGCTCGACTCCTGGGTCGAGTGGCTGGAGATCGACGAGGCGTGCCCGGCCTGCGAGGGCAAGCGCCTCAATCGCGAAGCGCTCGCGGTACGCTTTCGCGGCGAGTCCATCGCCGCCATGAGCGAGCAGCCGATCTCGAAGGCGGTGACCTTCTTCGAGAAGCTCGCGCTTGCCGGGCGCGAGGAGGAAATTGCGCGCGACATTCTCGCCGAGCTGATCTCGCGCCTGGGATTCCTCGAGCAGGTGGGGCTCGGCTATCTCTCGCTCGACCGCGGCGCGCCCACGCTCTCGGGCGGCGAGGCGCAGCGCATCCGACTCGCGGCACAGCTCGGATCGAACCTGCGCGGCGTCTGCTACATCCTCGACGAGCCCACGATCGGGCTGCACCCACGCGACAACCTTGTGCTGCTGGATACTCTTTCGCGCCTCAACGCGAAGGGCAACACGCTCGTCGTGGTGGAGCACGACGAGGAGACGATTCGTCGCGCCGGACACGTGATCGACCTCGGTCCCGGAGCGGGCCGTCTCGGCGGCGCGGTGGTCGCGGAGGGAACCGCCGAGGAGCTCAAGCTTCATCCCGATTCGCTGACCGGCAAGTTCCTGCGCGAGCCGCTGCGCCATCCGCTGCAGCCGCCGCGGCCGGTCGGCAAGACGACGGCTTCCATCGACGTGAAAAGCGCGAGCCTGCACAACCTCAAGACGATCGACGTGCGCTTCCCGCTCGCGCGGCTTACCGTGGTCACCGGGGTGTCGGGATCGGGCAAGTCGACGCTCGCGCGCGATGTGCTGCACGCCAACGCCGAGCGCATCGTCGCGGCGGTGCGCGACCGCAAGAAAATGCCGCCCCTTGCCGGCTGCAAGGCGATCGACGGCACCGAGCGGCTCTCGCGCGTGCTCGAGGTGGACCAGACACCCATCGGAAAGACGCCGCGCTCGTGTCCCGCCACCTACGTCGGCTTCTTCGACAACATCCGCCGCCTCTTCGCCGATACACAGGAAGCGCGCATCCGCGGGTACACGGCGAGCCGTTTCTCGTTCAACACGTCGGGCGGCCGCTGCGACGGCTGCGACGGCCAGGGGCTGAAGACCATCGAGATGAGCTTCCTGCCCGACGTGAAGGTCGCCTGCGAGGTGTGCAACGGCGCGCGGTTCAACCCCGAGACGTTGGCGGTGAAGATGCGCGGCAAGTCCGTCGGCGATGTCCTGGCGATGAGCGTGGACGAAGCCGTGGACTTCTTCGCCAACCACCCGTCGATCCATCACTGCCTGCGGTTGCTGCAGGACGTCGGCCTCGGTTACCTCACGCTCGGCCAGCAGAGCCCCACGCTTTCGGGCGGCGAGGCGCAACGGATCAAGCTCGTGACCGAGCTCTCGAAGGTCCGCACGAACGGCGCGCCGCGGCCCGGCCGCGCATCCGTCGCGCCGCACACGCTCTACGTGCTGGACGAGCCGACCGTGGGCTTGCACATGGCCGACGTGGAGAAGCTGATCCGCGTGCTGCACCGGCTTGTCGATGCGGGCAATTCCGTGGTCCTCATCGAGCACAACCTCGACGTGATCGCGGAAGCCGACTGGATCGTGGACCTGGGACCCGAGGGCGGCGATGCCGGCGGCCGTGTCGTGCTCGCCGCGCCTGCGAAGGAATTCATGAAACCAGGCGCTCGCACGCACACGGCGCGGGCGCTGCGCGACTTCATGCGCGGCCGCGAGGCTTAAGCCCCGCAGAACCAGGGCCGTGCATCCGTAATGCTCGCGCAGTGTCTTTCACGAAGCGCGCGCCACCGCGCGTATTGTGAGCGCTTCGAACCGGCAGGGTCTTCCTCGCCGCGCAGCCAGAAACTCATCCAGTCGATGTTGCGCTCATAAATTGCCAACCGGTGTGCCGGCTGCCACTTGACGTGATACTCGTCGGGGAACACATACATCTCGACCGCACGCCCAACTCGCTCCAGCGCAGTGACTTCGTCCACGGATAGCAACATTTCCCGATCCGCGGCATTCACGAGGAAGGGAGCTCTCACCTTATCCACGTTCCAGGCCAGCGACAGTTGCTGCCACCGTGGATCCCGCGGCGAGGACAGCCCCCACTCGTGCATGTATTCACGGCTGGCGGCGGAAGTCAGGAAGTAGTGGCTCGGGCCAATTCCCGTACTGCTTGCAGCCGCGGCCGTGAGGTGCCGCATATTGAACAACGCGAATCCCACGGTGTCGGCCCCGTAGCTGAGGCCTGTTAGTCCGACCCTGCCAGGATCGATGATTCCTCGACGCGCCAATTCGGCCACCGCCTCATCAAGCGTGCGTTGGATCCGTTGCTTGATCGGATCGCCTGGCCCGCGGCTCCACTTCGAGTAGGCGTCAAGAGCTTCGTAGCTTCCGCGCTCGTAGTCCGTGATTGGAAGGTCCAGGCATAGAACGGCGAAACCGTGCGACGCGAAAGCGAATATCGGGTACTCGTCTCCAGTCCCGCCTTTCAGGAAGCCCGCGCAGCGATAAGTGACGATTACCAGCGGCAGACGCCGGCCTGATTTCCGCTCCTTCGGCAAGACAAGGTATCCGAAAGTCTCGACTCTCCCCGGTGTGGAGATGGTTACGGGCTCGGGCCGCTCACTGTCCGCGTGGGAGAAATCCGGATTGGGATCAAAGAGCGTCTCGATGGAACCGCTGTTCACATTGACACGAACAACACGCCCGGGGCGATCAGGCTCCTCGAACAGACAAACGAGCGCACTGTCCGCGGGAGCGCAAGTCCACTCGTGCTCACCGGCGACGAGCTTGCCGGCAGTTCGGAGGATTGGTCGAACCTCACTTGATCCCGGCTTCCACGAGTAGAGTGCAGTTTCGCCGAACGCGACCCCTTCACCGCGTGCAAACACTAGGTTCGCGCCGAACCACCAAAGACCACGGATTACCTGGCCTCTGCACTCGGCCGCCGGACACTCGATCACTTCATTCAACTCGCCCGTAGTCGCCATGATCGTCAACGGCGGATAGACCCCCTGTCGCAGCGGATCTCTTGCTTCGAGCCAAGCGAACGCGCCGGCCGAAGACCGGACTGCCGCTCCATGTACGTTGGGCCGCGAATCGAGTCGCGGTGGCGTCGTTAACCGCCGGAATTCGTCCCTCTCTGCGAGGCTGGCAGGTCTCCTTCCTCCCCCAGCAAGATCGACTACTGAGAGCTCCCTGCTCCGAATCTCCGAATCCGTGGCGGAGTCCGCAACCGATGTGTAGCGTCGCGAGTCCTCAGGTTTCAGGGGATGCGTGGCGAACGCGGGATAGTACCTGCGGTCGAAGAGGAAACCCTGCTTGCCTTCCTCTTCGAGGGATACCTTGCGTTGGTCGGCCGTAGGTTCAAACTCCACGTACAGCTTCTGGCCGTCGGCAGCGTGGGCAAACCGAAATGCGTCTACAGGGCCGAAAGCAATTTGTCGAAGTTCTCCCCTATCGAGGTCGGCCTGCCAGACCTGATTCGTGCCTGCCTCCCTGCGAATGAACCTCAGAGCCTTGCCATCGGAAGACCACTGGGGCAAGGGCGTAACGACGTTACCGATGATTTGATTCTGGATCGCAGGCATGAGTGGCTCGCCGGCGTCAGCAACCCTTCGAAGTCGCCTGCCACCGGGGCCGATCACATACCATGAGGAGACATATCGATTTCGGGTCGCGTCGGCCATACGAACCTGAAATGCAATCGATTGACCATCAGGCGAGACCCCAAGTCCGTCCACCTGACTCAGCTCGACCAGCTCCCGAACGCTCACAGCCGCAGCAACAGACGGGATCAGCGCGACACAGGCAAGAATGCCGAAGGCAATGCCGAAGGCCGCCCACTCGGCCCGCAGGCGCATTGCGCTGCCCATTGGGCGCCTCAGAAGCGCTTCTCGACTGACACGTAGAAATAGCGCCCGCGCGGGTCCTCGCGCAGGTAGTCATAGCCAAACCCGCTGTTGGCGAAGACCACCTTGTCGCCAGCATTCAACACACCGATTGCCCACTTGGTGTTGGCCATCAACAAACCCGCACCAGCTCCGGCTTGATAGGCCGCATGGAGGTCGAAAAGCGTATACGCCGGAATCCGACCGACTGTGTCGTGATCGAGGCGCCCGCAGTAGTACCGTGCCGAGGCCCCCAGCTGCAAACCCATTCGTGCGGTCCACGTAAGCCCGCCGTTGATCCGAACCCGCAGTGGGGCACCCGTCGTTGTGTCCGAGGTGTTAAGGACGCTTCGCTCAGCCGCACCCGGCACGAGCTTGATGTAGAAGTACTCGACATAAGTCCCATTAACGGCGAGGTCGAGATCACCTGCGGCCAAACCCTTGAACGTCTTCGACACCGCAAAATCAGCACCGCGAGTTCGAACTTGGCCGAAATTCGTGAAGGTAGTGTCCACCGAGATCAGAGTTCCGGGACGCCCTTGGGCGATGTCAGCCGCGGTCGGCGCGGCGCGTACGATCCGGTCTCCAAAAATGTCCGGATTGTTGAGAAACACGGCCGTGGTCAACGCCCGCTGTATCGGGTCAGTCAGCTTCAGGGAAAACCACGTTGCCGAAATTGTCGTGGAGGGAAGGAACCTCGGTTCGAGGATGATGCCAGCCGTGATTGATCTTGCTCTCTCAGGTTTCAGATTCGGATTGCCTCCCGTGGCCACGACCGCGGTGACAACCTGGTTTCCGCGCAATGGATCCGTCACCGTGGTTGCAGTTTCCGCGCGCTGGAAGGAATAGTCCTGGAGCGTCGGTGGTTTGAAAGCTTCACCGTATGAAGTCCGCACCAGCAGATCAGGGCTAACTCTCCATACGATTCCGTACTGCGGCGATGTCGCCCTCCCGGCATCGCTGTATTTGTCGTACCGGCCAGCGACGGTCGCCTCCAGCGAATGCATCATCGGAACGGCCATGGAACGGGAGATCAGCGGTACGAGTGCTTCCGCGAAGGCAGACGAGACTCGTCGGGACTGATCGAAATTCGTGATCGAACCGGTGGCGGGGATAAGAGAGTAGAAGTCGTTCACTTCGCTCCGGAACTGTGCTCCTGCAACTGCCTGGAGGTCCCCTGCCGGAAGCCGCACAAGGGGCGACCTTCCAAGCGCAAGCAGATCGACGGCATGCCTGTCGTATCTGTCTGCCGAATCCGCTCGCACCCTGGCAAGCGCAGCCGCAGTGTTGTTCGTCGTCGCAGAGAAGACGTTCAAGGCAGTCCGGGGATCGGTGTCGTTCAGCGCGGCCTGAACCGCGGCGATGCCCACTTCGTTGAGGCGATCGACTTTTGTCTTGGCGCGATCGGCGACGAGGGACACTTCCCACTCCGCGTCACGAAACGCTCCCTTGGCTCCGAGCGAGCCGCGTACAAAGTCCACCGTTCCATCGAATATGCTCGGTCCCAGCTCGGCGAACCGATAGTTCACGCCGACAGCAACGCCGAATGGATTGAAGGGATTGTTGGCCGGGACTCTGAGAGTGCCCGTTTGTCCTGTGACGCCGACCGGCGCGTTATGTGTTTCTTGCCGGTTCCTTGACACGAGGAAATCCGCGTCGAGGACAACCCCCGACAGATCTCCCGTCACGGCAAGAAGGGTCCCTAGTCGCTCGGTTGGGGCCAGAGTCGTCCGAACAGGCCCGGCGTCGTAGCGATTCAGGATCCCCGCAGTAGCGCGAAAGTCCGCGGGTGTCAGGCCGACTCCAGTGCTTCCGGCAGGCACTCCAGCGGAAGTCGCGGTCAGTCCAGGAAGGTTGCCGGCTCCTGGAAGCGCAAATATGTTTCCGGGAAACGACGTCGCCGAGCGAAAATCCGTGCCACCGAACCGGCGAAAATCGGTGCTTGATGTCAAATCACGATCCGCGCCAAGTAATCCATCACGCTTGAAGTAATTCAACACGACGAAACCAGACCACCTCCCCAGAGCTTTGCCCTGGACAACTGCGATCTCGGTCTCATTCGCGTCTCCGCGACTACTTGTTCCCAAGCGGACCGCAGCGGCCGCAGCGGCGAGAGACTTCTTCAGGACGAAGTTGATGGCGCCTGCAAGGGCGTCTCCGCCATAGACCGCGGACGCCGTGTCGGGCAATACTTCGATACGTTCGATGGCCGCCAACGGGATTGAATTGATATCGAAAGTGCTGATTGGAAGGCGGCGTCCGTTCAGCAACAGGAGAGTCGATCCTGTGCTCAACCCGCGGAGCTGTATGCGGGATGCGCCCAGAAAAGTCAGCGGATCTTCCGCAGCGCTCACGGACATCTGCGGAATGGTGTTCGTGAATTCGCGAAGTGTCGGTACTCCGCTGCGGTCGATGTCTTCTCGACGGTAGGTCGTGACTGCTTGAGGCCCTTCGACATCGCCTCGCTTCAAATGGCTGCCGGTGACTTCGATCTTTTCGTACCCCAAGGGCCCCGCTGGCAACGAGGGGCTGGATGACTTGGCGGAAGCAGGTTTGATGGCGAACGCGTTGTTGCCATTCGCAGTCACGACGAGCCCCGTGCCCTTCAGCAACTCCTGGATCGCTTCACGCGCGGTGTAGCGACCCTTTACGCCCGGAGTGACGATGCCCTTCACGTCATCCGGCGTGAATATCACCTCCAGGTTCTGGGTCTCGGCAAGTTTGCGAAGTGCCGCCTCCAGCGGCTGCGACGGAATGTCAAACTCGGCGATGGGAGCGGTCTGCGCGCTCGCGACGCCGAACGCGCAGATACACGTGACGATCAATGCCAACAGGTCTTTACGCATGCGCATCTCTCGCGCGGTGGAGTGCCCCGTATACGGGATTCGCGAACAACCCCGCCATGGCTCTTCGTCTATTTTTTCGCGCTTGGGAGCTTCCCGCACGAGGGGCATTGTGAGAGTCTATGCGCCATGAAAGGGCCCGCGCACGCGCTCGATGCCTCCATCGTCACCGGCCTCTTTCGCCGGCAGGCGACGAAGGTGCGCAAGTACCTGAGTTATCGACTGCGCAGCGACGACGACGGGCAGGACGCGATGCAGGACACGTTTCTGCGCCTGCTGCGGCGTGAGCGCGAAGGGGCGCTGCGCGACGAATCCAACAGTTACCTCTTCTCCGCCGCCTTCACTGTCGCCATCGATATCGAACGCGAGAAGGCCCATGCGGCGAAGAACGTCGTGGTCGACGCGGATGCCGATACGATGGCCTCTGGGGCGAGTAATCCAGAGGACCAGGTCCATTGGCGAAGAGCGATGTCGCATTTCATCGCCAGCATTCGCAAGCTCGACGAAGGACCGCGGAAGGTCGTCGTGATGCGATACATCAAGGGCATGACCCATCCGCAAATCGCTGCGCAACTCGGGCTCACGCTTCGCACGACCGAGCGTCACCACGCGCGCGCGCTTGCGCAGCTGCGCGAGCAGATGAAGGATTACCTGTGATCGCCGGCGAAGGCGCCACCGTGGTCCTCTATCCCATCCCGACAACGGCGGAGGAATGGGCAGCGCGGCTTTCGAAGGCCGGCGTCTCCGAACAGGAGCGCGATGCCTTCCGCGCCTGGTTGGAGGCTCATCCGGAGAATCGCAAGGCATGCGAGGATGTCATCGGCATCGAGGCGCTCTTCCGCGCCATCGATCGCGATTCTTTGCCCGATCTTCTCGCCGAGGTCGAGACCGTGCAGCGGCGTTGGTCGTGGCGGGTTCCGGCAGCGATAGCTGCCGGCATCGCCCTTCTGGCGTTCGCGGCGATCGTCGCCGTTCCTGTCGTCGATGGCGAGATGCAGCGCGCCGCAACGCGCCACGGCGAGCAGCGCTCGGTCATGCTCCCCGACGGCTCGGTCGTGCAGCTCAACACCGATACGCAGATCGCCTATCGCGTCGATAGCCGCGCCCGACACGTGGAGCTGCGCAGCGGCGAGGCATTCTTCGACGTCGCGAAGGACGAAGCCCGCAAATTCACCGTGAAGACCCCCGCCGCCGAAATCCAGGTTGTAGGTACCCAGTTCAGCGTGCGCACGCTCGTGACCGATGTCGAGGTCATCGTGAAGGAAGGGCGCGTGAATGTCATCCGCGAAGGCACGTTCTCACCGGCGAGGCTCTTGGGCGGCGCGCCAAAGATCCTACTCTTGCCCAATGAGCGCGTAAGGATCCCGGCGATGGAAGAGGAGCCGCCGCGGGTAGCGATGGTCGACGCGAACCGTGCGACAGCGTGGCGGGTCGGTGTCCTAGACATCGACGGCATGTCGCTCGAGGAAGTGGTTGCTGAGGTGAATCGCTACCTGCCGCTACCGTTCGCCATCGAGGACGATTCGATCCGGCGGCTGCGCCTTTCGGGCCGATTCAAGCTGGGAGATCCGCAGAACATCCGCTTCATGCTGCGCGAACGCCTCAACGTGGATTCGGCCGAACGCGGGGATCATATCGCGCTCACCTCGGCGAGGCCGTAGTCTCCACGGCCGCGAGGCGCGATGAAGTCGCGGTCGAGCTACGCCACTGTCGGCGCAGCGGCCGAGAGCCTGTAGGCGAAGTCTGATCTCGCTGCAATCGCGCAACCCTCGCGCGCGCCGCCGGTCCCAATTCGACCTACGGTTACGCGAGGAGGACTCCGTGAATCACTTTGGCATCGCGCTGGGAATTATTACCGCGTCGGTCATCAGTGGGGCGGTGGCGCTGAGCTACTTCACCTCCGGGCCCAACAGTGCCCCGGTGCAGGCGGCTTCGAAGGCGACTCCGCCGGCGACGGTCGTCGCGGCCAACGACACCTCGGCCGCGCAACCTGCGACCCCAGCTCCTGAAGCGGCGAGCAGCGTCGCAGCCCCTCCCCGCGAACAGGAAGCGGCCCCGACCCCGACGGCCAATCCCCCGAAGAAGGTCGCGACCACGACTACGGCAAGCACGAGCACGCGCAGCCGCACCAAGGCCTCGACGCCCGAGGCGCCGATCACTGCGCCCGCTCCCGAGACTCGCGCGCCGATGAGCGAGCCTGCGACGATGGCCCCGCCAGCCACACCCGCCACGCCGGACACGCCGGCGCCGGCCGCCAAGCCGCCGTCCACGAGCCCCGCGGAACAGCCGCCGGCAACACCTCCGAGTGAGCCGCCCGCACCCAAGGGCGGCGAGACTCCACCGGCGTAGAAGTCCTGAGCGAAAGGAACGGGCCCTGCGGGGCCCGTTTTTCTTTCTCACGAGGCACGGCCGGGCCAGCGCACGCGCAGGACCGCATGGTCGTAAGATGGCGCCATGCGCCGCGTTCTCCTCGTCTTCCTGCTCCTCGCCTGCGCGTGCGTGGTCCGCGCCGCCGAGCCAAAAGTCTTCCGCTACGCCTTCGAGATCGCGGAAACGAGCTTCGACCCGCATCGCATCAGCGATGTCTACTCGCGGATCCTGAACGATGGGATGTATGAGCCGCCGCTCACCTACGATTATCTCGCCCGGCCGGTAAAGCTCAAGCCGCTGACGGCCGCGGGGCTCCCGGAGGTCAGCGCCGACGGCCTGACCTACACGATCCACATCAAGCCCGGCATCTACTTTGCCGACGATCCGGTCTTCAAAGGCAAGAAGCGCGAGCTCACGGCGCAGGACTACATCTACTCGATCAAGCGCGTGCTCGATCCGAAAGTGCGTGCCTCGCAACTCGCGGAGATCGAGCCCTACGTGGTCGGCGCCGAGGAAGCGGCGATCAAGGCGCGCAAGGAGAACAAGTTCGACTACGACGCGCCGATCGAAGGGCTGAAGGTTGTCGACCGCTACACCTTCCAGGTCAGGATCAAAGAGCCGAACTACGTCTTCATCTACAAGTTCGCGGATTCGCGCGTCGCCGCAGGGGTGGCGCGGGAGATCGTCGAGCACTATGGCGAAGAGTTCGGCGCCCACCCCGTCGGCACCGGCCCGTGGCGCCTCTCCTTCTGGAAACGCTCGTCGAAGATCGCCTTCGAGCGCAATCCCAACTATCGCGAGGAGCATTTCGACGCCGAGCCGCCCGCCGATGACCCGCGGGCCCAGGAAATCGCGGCCTACCTCAAGGGCAAGCGCCTGCCGCTCATCGACCGGGTCGAGATCTCGGTCATCGAGGAGACCCAGCCGCGCTGGCTTTCCTTCCTCAACGAGGAGATGGACCTCGCCTTCCTCGTGCCCGAGGAATACGCCTACCAGGCCTTCCCGAACAACAAGCTCGCCAAGAACCTCGAACGGCGCGGCATCCGGATGGAGCGATTGCCGACGCTCGACATCACGTACGCCTTCTACAACATGGAAGACCCGGTCGTCGGCGGCTACACGCCCGAGAAAGTCGCGCTGCGCCGGGCGATCTCGCTCTCGTACAAGGTGAAGGACGAGATCGCGATCCTGCGCAAGGGCCAGGCGATTCCCGCCGACACGCCGTACGCGCCCGGCGTGGCCGGCTACGACCCGGATTTCCACACGAATGCCAACGAATACAACCCCGCCAAGGCGAAGGCCTTGCTCGACATGTTCGGGTATGTCGACCGGGACGGCGACGGCTATCGCGAGATGCCCGACGGCAGCCCGCTCGTACTCCATCGGTGGTCGTCGCCGACGAGCCGCGACCAGCAATACGACGAGCTCTGGAAGCGCGGCCTCGACGACATCGGCATCAAGCTCGAGATGGTCAAGGAGAAGTGGCCCGACACGCTCAAGAAGGCCCGCCTCGGCAAGGTGCAATTCTGGACGCTGGGCAACACCGCCGGAGCGCCCGACGGCGACGAGTGGTTATCGCTGCTCTACGGCCCGAACACCGAGCAGAACTTCGGGCGTTTCCGCCTGCCCGCCTACGATGACCTTTACGAACGCGCCCGCCGAATGCCCGATGGTCCTGAGCGCACGAAGCTCTACCAGGAGATGACGAAGCTCGTCGTCGCCTACGCGCCGTGGCGCATGAACAGCCATCGAATCCGCACCGACATGTGGTACGCGCACGTGATCGGCTATCGCCGCCACCCGATGCTCACCTACAACACCTGGAAGTACATCGACATCCAACGCGAGCCGGCACAGACCGCGTCACGATAAGTTCCGCTCTGCGGACGAGGGGAGGAGACACCATGAACGACGATCGCAGGCAATTCCTGAAGCAGGCTGGCGTGGCGGGCGCGGCGACGGTCGCCGCCGGATGCGCGGGCCCGGCGAGGATGCACAGCTCCGAGGCAGGGCCACGCAAGCTGCAGGACACTCCGATGGCGCGCAACATGACGGTGCTCGCCATGATGGCCGGAGGCGAGCCGTCGCTGGGAATCAAGACCCAGCGTGGCATCCTCGATGTCCGCCACGCGGCGATGCACTACGGCGCCCACGTGCCGGTCACCGTGGACGAGCTGGTCCGGCACGGGGACAACGGCCTGGGAGATCTCGTGCGCAAGGCGGTCGCCGAGGCGCATGGGCCTCTCTTCCTGGAGGAGAGCAAGGTGCAGTTCTGCCCCTGCGTCCTCGAGCCGGAGAAGATCGTCTGCGTCGGCCTCAACTACGCGCGCCACGCGCGGGAGACGAACAACCCCATCCCCAAGCTTCCGATCCTTTTCAACAAGTACAACAACGCGCTCAACTGCCACCAGGGCGCCGTGCAGGTGTCGAAGGTGCCCGCGACGAACTTCGACTACGAGTCCGAGCTGGTCATCGTCATGGGCCGCAGGGCGCGCGACGTGAGCGAGGCCGACGCGCTCTCGTATGTCTTCGGCTACTGCAACGGCAACGACTTCACCGCGCGCGACCTGCAGCAACGCAGCAGCCAGTGGATGATCGGCAAGACGTGCGACGGGTTCGGCCTGCTCGGGCCCTACATCCTCACGGCGGACCTGGTGGATCCGAACAACCTCGCCATCGTCGGCACCGTCAACGGCCAGGTGCGGCAATCGTCGAACACCAACGACATGGTGTTCAACTGCGCGCAGATCATCAGCTACACGTCGAAGCTGATGACGCTCCAGCCGGGCGACATCATCTACACGGGGACGCCCGAGGGCGTGATCTCCGGTTATCCCAAGGAGAAGCAGGTGTGGCTCAAGCCCGGGGACAAGCTCACAACGACGATCGGAAACCTGGGGACGCTCGCGTTCACGCTCACCTGAGACGCCATGCGCCGCGCCTTCCTCGTCATCCTGATCCTCGCCTGCGCGTGTCTCGCTCGCGCCGCCGAGCCCAAGGTCTTCCGCTACGCCTTCGAGATCGCGGAAACGAGCTTCGACCCGCATCGCATCAGCGACGTCTACTCGCATATCGCGACCGACGCGATCTATGAATCTCCGCTGACGTACGACTACCTGGCGCTGCCCGTCAAGCTCAAGCCGCTGACGGCCGCGGCGCTGCCGGAAGTGAGCGCCGACGGCCTCACCTACACCATCCGGATCCGGCCCGGCATCTACTTCGCCGACGACGAGGCCTTCAACGGCAAGAAGCGCGAGCTCACCGCGCAGGACTACATCTATTCGATCAAGCGGCTCCTCGATCCGAAGGTGCGTGCATCGCAGCTCGCCGAGATCGAGCCCTATGTCGTCGGCGCCGAGGAAGCGGCGATCAAGGCGCGCAAGGAGAACAAGTTCGACTACGATGCGCCGATCGAGGGGCTCAAGGTTGTCGATCGCTATACATTCCAGGTGAAGATCAAGCAACCCGTGTATGTCTTCATCTACAACTTCGCCGATTCGCGCATCACCGGCGCAGTGGCGCGCGAAGTGGTCGAACGCTATGGTGAAGAATTCGGCGCTCACCCGGTGGGCACGGGACCGTTCCGCCTCACGTTCTGGAAGCGCTCGGCGAAGATGGTGTTCGAGCGCAACCCCAACTTCCGCGAGGAGTACTTCGACGCGGAACCCCCGGCCGACGACCCGCGGGCGCAGGAGATCGCGGCCTACCTCAAGGGCAAGCGCCTGCCGCTCATCGATCGCGTCGAGGTGTCGGTCATCGAGGAGGTCCAGCCGCGCTGGCTTTCCTTCCTCAACGAGGAGATGGACCTCGCCTTCCTCGTGCCCGAGGAATACGCCTACCAGGCCTTCCCGAACAACAAGCTCGCCAAGAACCTCGAACGGCGCGGCATCCGGATGGAGCGATTGCCGACGCTCGACATCACGTACGCCTTCTACAACATGGAAGACCCGGTCGTCGGCGGCTACACGCCCGAGAAAGTCGCGCTGCGCCGGGCGATCTCGCTCTCGTACAAGGTGAAGGACGAGATC
>CAYQVE010000073.1:0-9612 GCA_964420785.1 uncultured Enterobacteriaceae bacterium
CCCCCGACGCCGGTGGTGTTCCAATTCCCGGAATTCGGACATTTCGGAAACTCGAGGCCGGAAGAAGTCCGATGAAGCACACCATGGACCGGCATGCGCTCGGGCTTGGCGATTGCATCGGCGGGGGCTTGGCCGAAGTGCTCGCGCGCCTGCCACCAGATCTTGCTGAGAAACGACCGCCCCGAGGGTTCCTTGGGCTGCAAGTCATCGTCGGCCTTGGCGCACGCAAGGAGGTGCAGGCGCTGCCGGGCGCGGGTGGCGGCGACGTAGAAGAGTCGCCCCGACTCGATGTCGTCGGCTTCCTTGTCGAGATCGCGGACGTATGCGTAGGTCGGGTCGTCCTGCTTGCCGGTCTCGTCGATGGGCGCGAGAAGGAGTCCGGAGGGAAGGAGCGACTTCCATACCATGAGCGGCTTCGGCCCCGAGCGCGGCAGGCGGTCGAGGCCGGGGACGATGACGGTGTCCCACTCCAGGCCCTTGGCGCGGTGGATGGTCATGATCTCGACGTCGTCCTTCTTCGCCTGGACGTCGGGCTGGGCGTAGAGGCGGAACTTGATCTTCTGCTCGAGCGCGGCGAGGTCGACCTCGCCCGCCTCTTCCAGGCCCTCGAGCTCGTCGAGGAACAGCTCGGCGTCCTCGAGGTCGGTCTCGCTCGCGACGCAAGCGGGGCCGCCGAGCGCGAGCCACGCGCCCTCGACGCGGTCGCGCAGCGAGCCGCGCAGCCGGTTCTTCACCAGCGGCGCGAGCACCGAGCGCACGCGCTCGACGCGCCGCTGGCCGTCTGCCGAGAGGTGGCTGACGTCGCGCATCCTGTCGAGGACGATGGCGCCACCGCTCGTGTAATCGCCGCCGCCCTCCTCCCGGCCGGAAGAAAGGGCGAGCAGGTCGGCGAGCGTGAGGCCGCACAAGGGCGCGCGCAGCACGGCGAG
Organism: uncultured Enterobacteriaceae bacterium; assembly: GCA_964420785.1. GTDB lineage: Bacteria > Pseudomonadota > Gammaproteobacteria > Burkholderiales > SG8-39 > VBDM01. The sequence continues at coordinate 930 of CAYQVE010000073.1, forward strand.
CCAAGCGATGCGGTCGGCGAGGTGCAGGAGCGCGCGGGTCAGCGCGTAGAGATCCTGCACCACCTGCTTCTCGCCGAGCTGCTCGATGCCGACGGCGCGGAAGCGCACGCCCGCCGCCTTCAGCGCCGGCACGATCTCGTCGAGGTGCACGCGGTTGCGGATGAGGATCGCCTTCGTGCCGGTCGTTTCCCTGACGATGGACACGACCTTCCTCGCCTCCTCGAGCCGGTCGTAGCCGCAGTGCCAAATCACCGCGCCGCCGGGAAGCGCCGGCTCGAACGAGGAAGCCGGGAGATACGGAACGGCGCCGGAGGCCTGGTCCTCCTGCGCGGGGAGCACGCGCGGGAACGACTCGTTGAACCAGTCGACCAGGCCCTCCTGCGAGCGGCGGTTGGTGCTGAGCTCGATCGGCTCGAGCTTCACCGACCCGAGCCCCGAGTGCTTCGCTTGGAGAAACAGCGACACCTCGGCCTCGCGAAAGCGGTAGATCGACTGCATCGGGTCGCCGACGAGGAACAACGTCCGGCCGTCGCCCTCCTGCCAGCCGGAAGTCAGCCTAGTGAGGAGCTCGAATTGCGAGAGCGAGGTGTCCTGGAACTCGTCGACCAGGACGTGCGAGATCTTCTGGTCGAGCGAGAGTAGCAGGTCGCTCGGGTCGTCGACCGAGCCGAGCGCCTCGAGCGCGCCGTGAGCGAACTCGGTGAAGTCAGCCTCGCCGCGCTCGCCGAACAGCACCTTGAGGTGCGCGACGGCGGGCTTGAGCAGCGCGAGGATCGCTTCCAGCACCTCCCATTGCCGGTCGTCGTATTCCGCCGGCGGCATGTTGCAGACGGCTTCGAGGGCTTCGCGAAGGCCCGGGATCTTCTTCAGCTCCTCCGGCGCCGCCGGCTGCTTCCGCCACTCGCCCTCCTTCGTCAGAACGCCGCGGGCTAGCGCTTCCGTGGCCTTCGGGTAGAGCGCCTTCGCGCGGGCGAGGAGGCGATTCCGTTCGGCGACCAGCGTCGCTTCCAGCTCGGCGCGCGTCGGCGCTGCACCGGTCTTGCGCAGCCAGCGGTCGCGGCTGTTGAGCATTTTGGCAAGGAGTCCCGTGGCGAGCGGGACGTTGTTGTCGAGGTGCGCGAGCAGCTTTTCCACCGCCGCAGAGAGATCGGCCAGCGTTCTGGCCGCCGCTTCCCGGTAAAGTTCGGACGCGTCTTCGATGATCTCGGGCTGCGCGCCGAAGCGCGCCAACACCGGCACCTGCCGCGTGAGCGCGGTGCAGAAGGCGTCGATGGTCTGGATGCGAAGGCGGTGCGCGATCTCGCCGGAGTTGGGAAGCTCCTTGAGGATGCGCTTTCGCATCTCGGCCGCGGCCTTCTTGGTGAAGGTGATCGCGAGAATCTCTTCAGGTTTTTGTACCGACTTCAGGAGTTTCAGGAATCGCCGGACGAGGAGGTCCGTTTTCCCGGAGCCCGCCGGCGCCTGGACGATGAAGGAGCGGCGCACATCGAGCGCGCGGTCCCGCAGAGCGGCGTCCCGCATCTCCTTCACCACTCCTCGATCTCCTCTTCGGCGAGCACGTTGATCTTCTCGTACACGCGGCAGAGCGTCTCCAGGCCGCAGTAGCGGCAGGTCATCAGGTCTTTCTTCGGATCGACGCCCGCCTCGCCGCCCGCGAACGCCTGGCCGAGGCGCTCGGCTTCCTTCTTCCAGTCGCGCAGCAGCGGCTGCCAACCGTCTTTCGCCTTCGGCACCCTCGGCAGCGCCTTGTCGTCGCGTGAGAGACCCACGAAGCGCATGTCGCCCGGGCGGAACCTGGCGAACACCACCGCCGTTATCTCCTCCTGCGCCGACACCGCGTAGAGCGGGAGCTGCGGCTCGTCGGGCCGCTCGCCCTGCCAGCGCTTGGACGTGATGTTGCCGCCACCCGTCTTGTAGTCGAGGATCGCGTGGCCGCCAGTGGAGAGCCGATCCATGCGGTCGATGCGCGCGTCGAATGTCACCCCGCCGAAGACGATCGGCCGCTTCTCCTCGGTCGAGACGACCGAGAACGGCGGCCGCTGCTTCTCGACCTTCTCGAACCATTCGTGCCCGAGGCGCGCGAGGCGCTTCCTCTCGAGCTCGGCGAAGGGGCCTTCGACCGCCATCTCCTTCACCGCCGCGGCGGCGGCGCGCTCGATCGCCGGCGAGAGGTCGCCCTGCAGCGCGGTGGAGTCCTTCAGCTCGTCCCAGACGTTCTGCATCAAGAGGTGCACGAGCTTGCCGCGCTTCGAGGCGTCGAGACCTTCGGCGGGCTCCTCGAGCTCCTCGGCGTGCAGGCGGTGGCGCGCGAAGGCGCGGAACGGGCACGCGGCCTGGTCGGAGAGAACGCGCGTGCCGCCGCGGATCTGTTTCTCCCTGACGGCGGGCGCTACGCGATCTTGGAGCTTCTCCTGCTTTCTCGATTCAAAGATCTCGTCCCGGAACCTCGGAAAGGAGGGGATCTCGACTTCTTTCGCCGGAAGATCGGCGATCAGCGGGCTCGGCAGGACGTCACGGTCCTCCTCCTTGGTGAAATGCGAGAACACCACCTCACCCGCCGCCTGCTTCCAACCCTCCGTGATGCGCCGGTCGAGGGCGAGCGAGCTTTCGGCGCTCGCCTCCGGGATGCCCGCCGCGCGCTGCTGCGCGAGCGGCAGGAAGGGATTGGGGTTCGCTTTCAGCGGCCAGGCTTCGTCGGTGAGGCCGGTGACCCAGAGGTGATCGAACTCGACGCCTACGGACTCGAGCAGGCCCAGCACCTGGATCGGCGTATGCGGCGTTTCCGGCTGGAAGAGCGTATCGGCGCAGATCTTTCGCAGCGTCTGAAACGCCTGAGGGAAGGACATCTCCTTCGAGATTCGATCGAGGCGTGACAGCTCGCCGAGCGCTTCGTGCCACTTGGCCTGGGTCTGGAACTCGTCCGAGTCGCGTACGCGCTCGCCGGGGAATCCCGCCGCGTCGAGCACGCTGGAGAAGTGCCGCGCCCACTCGGCCGGGGTCTTCTGCGAGAAGAGGCCGTCCTCCCGCAGCGCATAGAGCTTCTCCAGCCGCGCGCGCAGCAGCGGCGTCTGGCCGGCGGCGGCGATCAGCTTCGGCAGGACAACGCTCGCGCCGAGCTTCTCACGCAGCCGCGCCTCGAGGCGCATGCGCGCGCCGAGCTCGGTCTCGGCACCGCCGATAAACGGCGAGCGCACGAGTCGGCTCGCTTCTTCGAAGGGGATTTCCTCTTGTGATGCCCGAAGGACCGACAAGGCCAGCGCAACGACCGGGTACCGCTCTAGCGGAATGCCGATCGAGATGTTGAACGGCATCGCCGCCTTCTCGCCGCCGGGTCGCATCACACGCGAGAAGACACGCGCGACTTCCTTTCTGTCTTCCTGCAAGGAGGGAATGACAACCCCGATCCGTTTGCCGCCCGCTTCCAGGCGCGCCCTCGCCCACCGCGCGGCGGCCTCGGTCTCGTGCTTCGCGGAATCGAAAGCCGCTCGCGAAACGGTGGCGGACCGGGGATCCGGCCTGCAAAAAGCGATCTCCGTTCCGAGCGCGTCGAGGAACTCCTTCGTCTGCGGCGGCAGGATGTCGAACGCGTAGGCGACAACGACTTTCGGCCGCTTCAGCTCCGGCAGGAACCGCTGCAGCGCATCCGGCAGCCGCGGGGTGTCCAGGTTGCTGTCGGTTTTCTTCTTATAGTGAGTGAGCCACCGCGCGAAAGCCTCGGTGTCCTGGTTCCCGGCGCCGGGGCGGATGCGCCACAGGTTGGAGAGGTTCCAGGCGTCGCGGCACTTGGCGGCCGCGCCTTCGACGGCAAGGAGGCCGCTCTCGCCGACTACCTGCTTCCAGACTTCCTCCTCCTGCGCCGGCGTGAGCAGCATCGGCAGCTCGGCCGAGAGGTCCGCATAGAGGCCGTCCTCGTAGAGGCGCTGCACGAAAGCACCGAACGGCAGGATATCCGGCGCTTCCCAGACCGAAAGTGCTTTCCCGATCTGGAAAGCATCGAACTCCAGCATCAGCGCCTGCGACAGGCGCTTGTTGGGGGTGACGACGGTCGGCGCCGCCGGGCCGCCTTGCACAAGGCGCTCGAACAGGGCGCCCTTCTCGATGACCGGCCACTCGGCGCCCGCGCTCATGGGCGCTTACTTTAGCGCTTCTTCAGCGCTCCAGAAGGTGCTTCTTGTCCTTCACCTTCGCCCACTCATCGGCGTCCGCGGGGGCGGGCTTGCGCTCGACGATGGGTTTCCAGACCTTGGAAAGCTCGGCGTTGATGGGAATCCAGTCGCGCTGCGCGGGCGGGACGTCATCCTCGGCAAAGATCGCCTCGACCGGGCACTCGGGAACGCACAAGGTGCAGTCGATGCACTCCTCCGGGTCGATCACCAGCATGTTGGGGCCCTCGCGAAAGCAGTCGACCGGGCACACGTCGACGCAGTCGGTGTACTTGCACTTGATGCAGCTCTCGGTGACGACGTAAGCCATGGTGAGGACGAGCCCGCTGGTCTGAACGATTCCCGCGCATTTCGCGAAGGCAACTGGCTATCTTATCACGCACAGTCCCGCGCTCCGCCGTTTTGTCCTGCAAAAATAGCCTCTTACGCCAAACGGGTTCGCGCTTTTCCTGACCGCGAAATTCCGCTAGCATAGCCTTGAACATACGGGCTCGCGCCCAAACGTATCCAACGTGCAGCGTCCGCTGCAAATCCCCGTCCCGCAGAGGAAGCAATGAACGAATTCATCCACCATGTAAACGATGCCACTTTCGAGCCCGAAGTCCTGAAGTCCGAGGTCCCCGTGCTGGTGGACTATTGGGCGGAATGGTGCGGTCCCTGCAAGGCGATCGCCCCGGTGCTCGACGAGGTCGCCAAGGAGTACTCGGGCAAGCTCAAGGTCGCCAAGGTCAACGTGGACGAGAACCAGGAAATCCCGAAAAAGTACGGAATCCGCGGCATACCGACACTCATGCTTTTCAAGAACGGCAACGTCGAGGCGCAAAAGGTAGGGTCGCTGTCCAAGTCCCAGCTCACCGCATTTCTTGACAGCAACATCTAAAGTCTCTATTCTTCACGCGAAAGGCGGGCGGCACGCTTAGCCGCCCTCCCACCGGCGCCTGCAAAGGGCTGTATCCAGGCGCAATTCCTCCCCGTTTCGGTTCCCTGTTTTTCCGTTCGAACGGTTTGAGGTCGTTCATCCCGCTTGGGCTCTTTATGCACTTATCCGAACTCAAGACACAGCACGTAAGCCAGCTGCTCGAAATGGCGACGTCGAACGAGATCGACGGCGCCAACCGCATGCGCAAGCAGGAGCTGATCTTCGCCCTCCTGAAAAACCGCGCCAAGAGAGGCGAATCCATATTCGGCGAAGGCACGCTGGAAGTCCTGCCGGACGGCTTCGGCTTCCTGCGTTCGCCCGATACGTCCTACCTGGCTTCCACGGACGACATCTACGTCAGCCCCTCGCAGATCCGGCGCTTCAACCTGCACACGGGCGATTCGATCGAGGGCGAGATCCGCACGCCCAAAGACGGCGAGCGCTACTTTGCTCTGGTCAAGGTCGACAAGGTCAACGCCGACGCACCCGAAGCTTCGAAGCACAAGATCCTGTTCGAGAACCTCACGCCGCTGCACCCGGACAAGATACTCAAGCTCGAGCGCGACATGAAGGGCGAGGAAAACATCACCAGCCGCATCATCGACATCATCGCGCCCATCGGCAAGGGACAGCGTGGCCTCATCGTCTCCCCGCCCAAGGCGGGCAAGACGGTGCTGATGCAGCAGCTCGCCCACGCGATCACGTCGAACCATCCCGACGTGGTGCTGATCGTCCTCTTGATCGACGAGCGGCCCGAGGAAGTGACCGAGATGACGCGCACCGTCAAGGGCGAGGTCGTCGCCTCGACCTTCGACGAGCCGGCTTCGCGCCACGTGCAGGTCGCCGAAATGGTGATCGAAAAGGCGAAGCGCCTGGTCGAGCACAAGAAGGACGTCGTGATCCTGCTCGACTCGATCACGCGGCTTGCGCGCGCTTACAACACAGTGGTGCCCGCCTCCGGCAAAGTGCTCACCGGCGGAGTGGACGCAAATGCATTGCAGCGCCCCAAGCGCTTTTTCGGCGCCGCGAGAAACATCGAGGAAGGCGGGTCGCTCACCATCCTCGCCACCGCGCTGATCGACACGGGCTCGCGCATGGACGACGTCATCTACGAGGAGTTCAAGGGCACCGGCAACATGGAAATTCACCTCGACCGGCGCATGTACGAGAAGCGCATCTTTCCGGCGATCAACGTCAACCGCTCCGGTACCCGCCGCGAGGAGCTCCTCATCGAGAAGGAGATCCTGCAGAAGGTGTGGGTGCTGAGGAAGCTCCTCTACCCGATGGACGACCTCGAGGCGGCGGAGTTTCTGGTCGATAAGATCCGCGCGACCAAGAACAACGGGGACTTCTTCGACTCGATGCGCAGGGGCTGACGAGGAACCGCCGGAAAGCTTGTCCAGGCGCGTGATTTCCTGGATAATTTCGCCCCACTCAACGCTCCGTGCAGGCAAGGACGACACCATGAAACCCAAAATCCATCCCGAGTACAAGGAAATCACCGTAACCTGCAGTTGCGGAAACACGTTCACGACCCGCTCGACGCTGGGCAAGGACCTGCACGTTGAAGTCTGCTCGTCCTGCCACCCGTTCTACACGGGCAAGCAAAAGATCGTCGATACGGCCGGCCGCGTGGAGAAATTCCGCCAGAAATACACGAGGAAGAAGACGGCGGCAAAGCCCGCCAAGCAAGCCTCCGCATAGGCGTGTCGCGCTGCACGCTCCGGGAAAGGCAGCTTCGGCTGCCTTTTTTCATTCGGGCGGGCGATCGAGGGCGTTAAGGTGAACGCAATGACTACGCTTCCTCGGATGCCGGTGCTGTTCGCGACGCTTCTCCTCGCCTACCTGCTTCCCGGCCTGGTCGGTCACGATCCCTGGAAGACTGAAGACGCCATCGGCATCGGAATCGTGCACCAGATGCTCGATCACGGGCGGTGGATCGTGCCTTATCTGGCGGGCGAACCGTACCTGGAGGACGGGCCGTTCCATTACTGGATCGCGGCGCTGACCGCGAAGCTGTTCGGATTGGTCCTCGCCCCCCACGACGGCGCGCGCCTGGCAAGCGGCGTGATGATGGTAGCGATGCTCGCCTTCGTTCACCTCTCAGGCCGCGAGCTCTACGGCAGGACCGAGGGCATAGGCGCGGTGCTTGCCCTCCTCGGTTGCCTCGGCCTGCTCGTACACGCGCATGAAACGCTCGGCGACATCAGCATGCTGGCGGGACAGGCGCTCGCCTGGTACGGCATCGCGCTCGCCCCGCGCAAACCGCACCGTGCAGGTTGGCTGCTCGGCGCGGGCCTCGTCGTCGCCGCGCTGAGCAAAGGCGTCCCCGCCGTAGTCGCTCCGATCACCGTCGCGCTCGCCGCGCCCCTCTTTTCTTCGGCATGGCGCCGGCGTGAGTACCTGATCAGTCTGATCGCGGCCCTGCTGGTGATTGTCGTGTTCTGCGGTGGCTGGCTCGCTCTCGCGGAAAGCCGCTCCGGCGGGCTCGTGCTCGCCTTGTGGCACGCCAACGCCGCGCAATTCGCGCCGACTCCCGCAGCCGTTCTCGGCTATTGGGGACAGACTCTCGCCTGGGCCACGTGGCCCGCGTGGCCGCTCGCGCTATGGACCCTGTGGGAAGGACGCCGCCGCACGGTCGTGCCGGGAACGCGCGTGCTGATCGCGGCCGTCGCGGCCGCCTTTGCGGTGCTCCTGTTTCTGAGCGATCCGCGCGAGGTCTACGCGTTGCCCCTCCTCGTGCCGCTCGCGCTTCTCGCCGGCGCCGGGGTACCGAGCTTGCGCCGCGGCGCCGCCAACGCGCTCGCGTGGTTCGGTGCCATGAGCGCCGGATTGCTGGGCGCGCTCATGTGGTTGGGCTGGTTTGCGATGATGACGGGATTTCCGCCGACCATCGCGCGCAATTTCGCCAAGCTCGAGCCCGGACATTTACCGCAGTTTTCCTGGACGGTGCTCGTGGTCGCGCTGGCGTTTACGCTGGGCTGGCTCTGGTTGATCCTTAGAGGCGAGCGCTCGGTATTCCGCAGCGTGACCTTCTGGGCGGCCGGCATTACGCTGCTCTGGGGTCTCGCCATGTCCTTGATTCTGTCCTGGATAGACTACGGGAAGAGCTACCGGACGGTTGCGCAGGCGCTGAAAAAGAACATCCCCGCGGGCACCCGCTGCATCGAGAGCCGTGGTCTCGGCGAAGCCCAGCGTGCCGTATTCGACTATCACGCGGATGTGGTCACACAAAGCCTCGAGCGCGGCACCGAGGCACGCTGCCCGGTGCTCCTGGTACAAGCCCGCGAGGGAGAATCCGACAACATCGGCACCGGGTGGAAGCTTTTATGGGAAGGCAGGCGGCCGCGCGACCGGGAACGCTTCCGCCTCTATCAACGCCGGCCGTGAGCAAGCTGACACTATCGCCCGCATGGAAGGCGCTGGCCGCACACCGGAAGAAGATCGCGGCCAGGAGCCTCGCGGAGCTGTTCGCCGCGGACCCTTCGCGCGCCGGGCGATTCTCGATCGAAGCAGGCGAACTCATGCTCGACTATTCCAAGCCCCGGGTCGACGCAGAAGCGCTGCGGCTGCACGCCGGGCTGGCCCCCCCGGCCCACCC
>CAYQVE010000073.1:9622-13001 GCA_964420785.1 uncultured Enterobacteriaceae bacterium
CCATCGCCAGCGCGAACCGGACCCAATCGCAGAGGCTCGCGCCGCTCTCCACGTAGCCCTCCGCTCGGAGGACGCGACGTTCCCGGAGGGTGGCGACGTGATGCCCGCAGTGCGCGGCGCTCGCGAGCGTATGCGCCGTTTCGTCGACGAGGTGCAGCGCGGCGCCCTGAAAGGCGCCGACGGCCGAGCCATAACCGACATCGTCAACATCGGGATCGGCGGCTCGGACCTCGGGCCGCGGATGCTGGTGCGGGCGATGCGCAAGTTCCGCAGGGTCGGCCCGAGGCTGCATTTCGTTTCCAACATCGACCCGGCCGACCTCGAGACAGTACTCGCGGGTCTGACGCCGGGAACGACTTTCTTCATCGTCGCATCGAAGACATTCACGACCGCCGAAACCCTGGCCAACGCGGCCCGCGCCCGCGCCTGGCTCGAGGCGGCGCTCGGAAAAACGACCGCGTTCTCGCGCCATTTCGCCGCGGTCACCGCAAACGCCGCCGGCGCCGGGGCGCTCGGGGTCCCGCCCGAGCGCGTGCTTCCGATATGGGACTGGGTCGGCGGGCGCTATTCGGTCTGGTCCGCGGTGGGTCTGCCGGTCGCGTTGTCGGCCGGCATGAACGCTTTCGAAGAGCTGCTGGAAGGCGCGCGCGCGATGGACGCCCATTTCCGCAATCAGCCGCTCGAGCGCAATATGCCGGTGGTGCTCGCGCTGCTCGAGATCTGGTACGTGAACTTCTTCGGCGCCCAGACGCGCGCCGTGATCCCCTACAGCGAGGATCTGCGCGATTTGCCGGCCTACCTTCAGCAGCTCGAGATGGAATCCAACGGGAAACGCGTGGACCGCGACGGGAACGAGGTCGACTACGCCACGGCTCCCGTCGTCTGGGGCGCATCGGGGACACCCAGCCAGCACTCCTTTCACCAACTGCTGCACCAAGGGACCCATTTCATCCCGGTGGATTTCATCGTGATCGGAAGGAACGGGGAATCGTCCGCCGAGCAGGGGGCGCTCGTAGCCAACGCGCTCGCCCAGGGCGCAGCGCTTGCCTTCGGCAACCCCGAGCCCGGCGCGCTGCACAAGGCTCTCCCCGGCAATCGTCCTTCGAGCACCCTCCTTCTCGAGCGCCTCAGCCCGCGCGCGCTGGGCGCGCTCATTGCCCTGTATGAGCACAAAGTGTTCGCCGAAGGCGTCATCTGGAACCTGAACAGCTTCGATCAATGGGGGGTGGAGCACGGTAAGAACCTCGCGCGCACGCTCCTGCCGAGACTCCTCGAGGGCGGAGACACGCCCGGACTCGACGCCTCCACGCGGGGCCTGTTCGCGAGGCTGCGAAAACGCGATTGACTCGGGCCGCGGCGCGACTTACGCTGATGCAACCGGAGATCATCATGAACGAAGACGCCTTCAACCTCAGCATCCGAAAATTCCTGAAGATGGTCGGCGTGAGTTCCCAAAGGGAGATCGAGCAGGCGGTAGCGAAGGCGCGCGCCGGAGGCGCGATCAAGGGCGACGAGAAGTTTCCCGCCTCGGTCACGCTCGATGTCCCCGGCCTCAAGCTCTCGGTACGGTTCGACGGCAAGATCGACCTCGAATAATCGAGAGGAGGCGTCTTGAACAAGCCCCGCGAATTCGACGCTGCGCTGCTCGAGGAAATGCGGGCGCTGCTCGGCGAGCGCGTCACGACCTCGCGGGGCGTGCGCGAGCATCACGGCAAGGACGAGTCGTACTTTCCGAGCGCGCCGCCCGACGCCGTGGTATTTCCCGAATCCACCGAGGAAGTGCGCGACATCGTCGATCTCTGCCGGCGCCACAAGACGCCGATGATCCCCTACGGCGTCGGCACCTCGCTCGAGGGCCACGTGCTCGCCATCCACGGCGGGGTGTGCATCGATCTTTCGCGAATGAACAAGGTGCTCGCCGTGCACGAGGCCGACCTGGACTCGGTGGTTCAGGCGGGCGTGACGCGGAAGCAATTGAACGAGCACATCCGGCACGCGGGGCTTTTCTTTCCGGTCGACCCCGGGGCGGACGCGACGCTCGGCGGCATGGCGGCGACGCGTGCTTCGGGCACGAATGCCGTGCGCTACGGCACCATGCGCGAGAACGTGCTCGCGCTGACCGTCGTGCTCGCCGACGGCCGCGTCATCACGACTTCGCGCCGTTCGCGAAAATCCGCCGCGGGCTACGAGCTGACGCGGCTGTTCGTGGGTTCGGAAGGGACGCTCGGAATCATCACCGAGCTCACGGTGCGCCTCTACGCCGTCCCGGAGGCGATGTCCGCGGCCACTTGCTCGTTCCTCGACATGGCCGGCGCGGTGAACACCGTGATCCAGACCCTGCAGGCCGGGATTCCGATCGCACGCAGCGAAGCCTTGTGCGCGACTACGATGAAAGCGATCAATGCCTACTCAAAGACGGGCTACCGTGAGCAGCCGGCGCTGTTCCTCGAATTTCACGGCACCCAGGCGGGCGTCGAGGAGCAGGCGAAGCTGGTGCAGGACATCGCCCGCGAAAACGGCGGCATGGACTTCGAGTGGACGACGAAAGCCGAAGACCGCACCCGGCTGTGGACCGCGCGTCACCAGGCTTATTTCGCCTGCCTGCAGCTGCGGCCCGGCTCGCGCGCCGTCTCGACCGATGTATGCGTTCCGATTTCGCGACTCACGGAGTGCATCATCGAAACTTCGAAAGACATCTCCCGCGCTTCGATGCCGATACCGCTTTTCGGTCATGTGGGCGACGGAAACTTCCACTGTGAAATTCTCATACTGCCCGAGGACCAGGCCGAGTTGGCCGAAGCCAGGGCGTTCAACGAGCGCCTCGTGAACCGCGCGCTTGCCATGGAGGGCACCTGCACCGGCGAGCACGGAATCGGCTTCGGCAAGATGCAGTCCCTGCGCAAAGAGCTCGGCGAGGCGATCGACCTCATGGCGACCCTGAAGCACGCCATCGACCCGGAAAACCTGATGAATCCCGGAAAGGTCGTGGCGCTTTCGGGCTAGATCTTTAGAAAGTTCTCGCGGTAGTACTTGAGTTCCTCGATCGACTCGTGGATGTCTGCGAGCGCCTCGTGTTTGCCTTGCTTAACGAGCCCCTTCGCGACGTCGGGCTTCCAGCGCCGCGCCAGCTCCTTCAAGGTGCTGACGTCCAGGTTGCGATAGTGAAAATAGGCCTCGAGACGCGGCATGTAACGCGCGAGGAAGCGCCGGTCCTGGCAAATCGAGTTCCCGCACATGGGCGAAGTCTTGCCCGGAACGTGTTGCGCAAGGAAAGCGAGCAGCTGCTCGTCCGCTTCGACTTCGGTCAACGTGGAGGCCTTCACCTTGTCGATCAGTCCGGTGCGCGCGTGAGGGCTATTGTTCCAGTCGTTCATCGGCC
>CAYQVE010000074.1:0-12943 GCA_964420785.1 uncultured Enterobacteriaceae bacterium
CCTCCGAGGAATATTACGACGACCCCTCGCAATTCCGACCCCGCCGCCCGTAGTCGTCCTGAGCGAGGCGAGGGACCCGCTTTTACTAGGGAAACGCGGGCAGTGTGGGCTCGATGCCGTGCGCGCTCGCCTCGGGGTGGCGGCGGCTCACGAGCTCCCGCAGCTCTTCGACTCGCGACGTCGGCACGTCCACCATCAACAAGATTTTGCCGGCGTCGATGTCCTTCTGGAAGGGCTTCAGCCGCGTGTTCGGCACTGACATCGCCACGAGGCTCGCAGCCCAGGCGCCGAACATCGCGCCGATCACGGTGCTGATCAGCACCGTGACGAGCTGCAGCGTGACCCCCTCGGGGGGCGTGAGATAGATGTAGATGCCGATCAGAAACCCGCCCAGGCCGCCGAGCACGAATCCAAGCTCGGCTCCATGCACCGCGTCGGACTTCTGCAGATAATTCGCTTCGTGCAACCGGCCCAGAGACATCCCCCGCTTGGCGAGGAAATGCATGTGCCCATCCTCGACCCGCGCGAGCAGCAGATCGTTGGCCGTCTGGATGGCGCTGCCCAGATCGGGCAGCAGGAAGTACATTCTGCGTCTCATGCTCGCTCTCCTCTCCGAAACACGACTCGCCGATGGTTCTTACGCCGCGGCACTCCCGACGTCAAGCCGCCCGTGTCGCGATGCGGTAGAATCGCCGCCGAAGCTGGCCAGACAGTCGCTGGCAAATGTTTCAGCTGCCAGAGGAAAGTCCGGGCTCCACAGAGCAGGGTGCTGGGTAACGCCCAGGCGCCGCGAGGCGACGAACAGGGCCACAGAGACGAGTCGCGACGGGTGGTCGATGAGACCGCGCGTTGCGGGTGAAACGAGGCAACCTCCACCCGGAGCAACATCAAATAGGCGGACGACGACGTGGCTCGCCGAGTCCGCGGGTAGATGGCTTGAGCCTCGGGGTGACCCGGGGCCTAGAGGAATGACTGTCCTAGACAGAACCCGGCTTATCGGCCAGCTTCACTTCTTTCTTGCTCAGCGGACGGCGCGCAGCACCCACTCCGCGATCGCCGCGACGATCTCCGGCGCATCGCCGAGCGCCGGCGTCACGCGGAACTCGGTGCTCTCGTGGTGTTTCCGGATCTTCGCCACCATCGCCGGCAGCTCGCGCTTAAGGTGCGCGCCCTGCGCTAGGAACAGCGGCACGATGATCACCGTCCCGATTCCCTTGCCGGCGAGCTGCGCCGCGGCTTCTTCCAGCGTTGGCGACATGAACTCCAGGAAAGCCAGTTCGACCGTCATCCCGGCGGCGCGCAACCGGTCGCGCACCGCCTCGAGCGGCTGCGCCCACTCCGGCTCGCGCGCGCCGTGGGCGAAGAGGATGACGGCGCTGGAGCTCATGGGAAGCCCAGCTTAGCGGCGGGGGGTTCCCCGGTCAAAGCGGGTTGATCGCCGAATCCGACCTCTCGGGGCGTTTTTCGCAACGATGGGATAATGCCGCCATGAACGGGTCCCAGCCGATTTCCCCGCGCCAGCGCCTTCAGGAGCTGCTCGCGATACCGGAGGGGCAGCGCACCGACGCTCAATGGGACGAGCTCAACGAGCTCGAAATCAAGCTCGCCTCGGGTAATCGACAGGACACTCCGGAACATGGCGCCAGGCGGAACACCCCGAACAACCCCGGTAATCCCAGGCCCGGCGGCGGCCAACACGGCAAGAATCGAGGCGGCTTCGGCAAACAATCCAGGCGTCGGCGCTGAGCTCGCCAAGCCCGCCGGCCCCTTGGACCGGCAGCCGTCTTCGATAGTCATCGCCGTTCCCATGCAGACCGTCATCTCAGTCACGAACCTCTCCAAGACCTACGCCTCCGGCCTACAGGCGCTCAGGAACATCAACCTGGACATCCGCCGCGGAGAGATCTTCGCGCTGCTCGGCCCCAACGGGGCGGGGAAGACTACGCTGATCGGCATCATCTGCGGGATCGTCAATCCGAGCGAAGGGACGATCCGGGTCGCCGGCCACGACATCATCGGGGACTACCGCGCCGCGCGCTCCATGATCGGCCTCGTGCCGCAGGAGCTGACTACCGATGCCTTCGAATCGGTGTGGAATACCGTGTCCTTCAGCCGCGGGCTCTTCGGCAGGGCGGCTGACCCCGCGCACGTCGAGAAGGTGCTCAGGGATCTGTCCCTGTGGGCAAGGAAAGACAGCAAAGTCATGACGCTTTCGGGCGGAATGAAGCGCCGCCTGCTCATCGCCAAGGCACTGTCGCACGAGCCGCGGATCCTCTTTCTCGACGAGCCGACTGCTGGGGTCGACGTCGAGCTGCGGCAGGACATGTGGAAGCTGGTGCGCTCGCTCCAGGCGGCCGGCGTGACGATCATCCTCACCACCCATTACATCGACGAGGCCGAGGAGATGGCGGACCGGATCGGCGTGATCAGCAAGGGCGAGATCATCCTGGTTGAGGAAAAAGCGGAGCTGATGCGCAAGCTCGGCAGGAAGCAGTTGACGCTGCACCTGGAGAAAACCTTGGGGCGCATTCCGCCCGGACTGTCCTCCTACAGCCTCGAGCTCAAGAGCGGCGGAACCGAATTGATCTATACCTACGATGAGCAGGTCGATCGGGCCGGCATAACGGCGCTCCTGCACGACTTGGCTGCAGCCGGCGTCCGCTTCAAGGATCTCCAGACAACGCAAAGCTCGCTCGAGGACATCTTCGTCACCCTGGTGAGCGACAGAAAATGAGCGCCATGAACGTCTACGCGATCCGCGCCATCTACAAGTTCGAGATGTCGCGCACCCGGCGAACGCTGATGCAGAGCATCGTCTCGCCGGTGATCTCGACGGCCCTGTACTTCGTAGTCTTCGGCGCCGCGATCGGCGGGCGCATCCCCGAGGTCGAAGGCGTCAGCTACGGCGCCTTCATCGTGCCGGGACTCGTCATGCTGTCGCTGCTGACGCAGAGCATCTCGAATGCGTCCTTCGGCATCTACTTTCCCAAGTTCGTCGGGACCATCTACGAGCTGCTGTCGGCGCCGGTCTCCTATTTCGAGATCGTGGTGAGCTACGTGGGGGCGGCGGCGACCAAGTCGGTCGTCCTCGGCCTCATCATCCTCGCGACGGCGGGGCTGCTGGTGCCGCTCAAGATCGAGCATCCCTTCTGGATGATCCTGTTCCTCGTGCTGACCTCGGTCACCTTCAGCCTCATCGGCTTCATCATCGGCATCTGGGCGGACGGTTTCGAGAAGCTCCAGGCCATACCGCTCCTGATCATCACGCCGCTCACCTTTCTCGGCGGCAGCTTCTACTCCATCGACATGCTGCCGCCCTTCTGGCGGACGGTCTCGCTCTTCAACCCCGTGGTCTACCTGGTGAGCGGATTCCGCTGGAGCTTCTACGGCCTGGCCGACGTGAGCGTGGGGCTGAGCCTCGCCATGACCGGCGTGTTTCTCGCGGTGTCGCTCGCGGTCGTGGCGTGGATCTTCAGGACCGGCTATAGGCTGAAGAACTGAAATCGTTCGACCCTCTTGACAAACGGGTTGCCTGTATTTAACCTATAGGTTAAATGCAAGCCGACCACCTCAGCGCCACCTTTGCCGCCCTCGCCGATCCCACGCGGCGCGCGATCCTCGCGCGCCTCGCCTCGGGCCAGACTTCGGTTTTGACGCTGGCCGAACCCTTCGATATCAGCCTCCCTGCTGTTTCAAAGCATCTCAAAGTCCTGGAACGCGCGGGCCTGATCGAGCGCGGCCGCGAAGCGCAGTGGCGGCCCTGTCGGCTGCAGGCGAATCCGCTCAAGGACGTCGCCGACTGGGTCGAGTATTACCGGCGCCACTGGGAAGAGAGCTTCGACAAGCTGGACCGCTACCTCATGGAACTGCAACGAAAGAAGAAATCGAAGGAAATTCAACGCAAGGAGAAGAAAGATGGCCGCAAAACTTAACGTCGTGACGAAAGACGAACCTCTCGTCGTGGAACGCAGTTTCGACGCCCCGGTTTCCCTGGTGTGGAAGGCGCTCACCGACAGGGAAGACATCAAGCAATGGTCTTTCGACCTCCGTGAATTTGCTCCGGTAGTCGGTTTCGAGTTCCAGTTCGACGTCGAACACGAAGGCTTCAGGTATTCCCACTGCTGCAAGGTCACGGAAGCGATTCCGCACAAGCGGCTCGCGTACACGTGGCGGTACGAGGGATACGCTGGCGATTCGCTGGTGACCTTCGACCTCTTCGCCGAAGGGAACAAAACGAGGCTCAGGCTGACGCACGAAGGCCTCGAGACGTTCCCGAAGATCCCTGCGTTCGCAAGAAAGAACTTTATGGAAGGCTGGAATCAGATCGTCGGTACTTCGCTGAAAGATTTCGTCGAAGGCAGGCGCGCCGGCGAGATGATTCTCACGCGCGTCTTCGATGCGCCGCGCGAGCTCATGTGGAAGCTGTGGACAGAGCGGGAGCACATCCGCAATTGGTGGGGCCCGAAAGGCTTCACGCTGCCCGGCTGCGAGATGGACTTCCGCACCGGGGGCGCGTACCGCTTCGTGATGCGCGGGCCCGACGGCCAGGACAATCCGTTCCACGGCGTGTACCGCGAGATCGTCCGGAACGAGCGCATCGTCTTCACCGCGATCCTGGACAACCTGCCCGGCTACGAGCTCGTTACCAGCGTGACGTTTGCCGACGAGGGCGGCAAGACGAAGCTGACCGTGCAGCAGACGACGCCGCCGGGCGAGGCCGGCCGCGGCCAGAACCAGGGCTGGAGCGAGACCCTCGAGCGCCTCGCCGAACTGATCACCGAGGAGACGAGGCATGGCCGCCGAAAGTAAGAACACCGCCTTGGTCGGCGACCGCGAGATCCGCGGAACGCGCTCCTTCGACGCGCCGCGCGAGCGGCCTCCGATTTTTTTCCCGGCTTCTGGGACAACCGCGGCTGGCGCTTCGGGATGGCCATCGTCACACGGCGCGACGATGTGGCGCGCTCGATCGGAACCTACGGCTGGGACGGCGGATACGGCACTTCCTGGTACGCCGACCCCAGGGAGGACATGAGCGGCGTCCTCATGACCCAGCGCGTCTGGGAATCGCCGGTGGCCCCCGCGGTCAATCGCGATCTCTGGACCGCCGCCTACCAGGCCGTCGACGACTGAAAAAAGTTCGTTCAAGCTGTCGATTTGACAAAGCCTCGTTCGTCGTACAGTTAGACCGAGGCTTTTCATCCGGCCGAAGCGTCCGGAAGCCCCGCCCCAAACTCAACGGAGAGCGCGATGCGATTCATGATGATAGTCAAGGCCACGAAGGACTCGGAAGCCGGCGTCATGCCCACGGAAGGGCTGATGTCCGATATGCAGAAGTACCACGAGGAGCTGCAAAAAGCCGGGGTGCTGCTCGATGCCTCGGGCTTGAAGCCGAGCTCCAAGGGCTGGCGCGTCAAGTATTCAGGCAGCAAGCGCACCGTGATCGACGGGCCGTTCACCGAAGCAAAGGAGCTCATCGCAGGCTATACCATCATCCAGGTGAAGTCGCGCGAAGAAGCGATGGAATGGGCGAGGCGCTACCCCAACCCATCCATCGACGGCAAGGAAGCCGAGATCGAGGACCGGCAGTTCTTCGAGCTGGAGGACTTCGCTCCGAGCGAAGCGGTCGAGCGCTTTCGCGAGATGGAGAAGGACCTCCGGAAGAAGAAGTAGGGAAGACAAAGCGGCGATGACGCCTCAAGGGGAGACCTGGACGCACGAGCTGGGAGGGCGGGTCGGCACGCTGTGGGTGCTCAAGATGCTAGCGACGTTGAGCGGGGTCGCGGTCTTCTTCTACGCGTACTTCTGGGTCATGCGCCACCCGCTTTCTGCAGCGACGGCCATTCCCGTGACGTGGATCGATGACTTGGTTCCTTTTTCCCCTCAGGCCTTCCTTCTGTACGCATCCCTGTGGGTTTATGTCGCCTTGGGATCCGCGCTTGCGAAGGACGGGCTGGAGCTGGCTGCCTGGGGAGCGGCATGCTTCGCTATGACCGTCGTCGGCCTGGGCATATTCATGGCTCTGCCCACGAAGGTACCCGATTTCGCGATCGACTGGTCCCGGTACCCGTCGCTCGAATTTCTCAAGGCGATCGACGTTTCAGGGAATGCCTGCCCGTCGTTGCATGCCGCCTTCGCCGTATTCACGGCGGTCGTGCTTCACGGACAATTGACCGCGATCCGCGCTCCGCGGGCCTTGCTCGTGTGCAATGCCCTGTGGGGCCTCGGTATCGTCTACTCCGCGATTGCCACTCGACAACATCTGGCGCTGGATATCATTGCAGGTTCGGTCCTGGCTGGGGCAGTGTCGATCGCCTACGTGGCTGCGGGCCGCGTGCGCAGACATGGTAGCCGCGGGCAGGAGAGGCAGGCCCCGAGCGCCTGACGAGATCCATTCAATACGAACAGGAGAGATCCATGATCAAGAAAATAGGCATCGCGGTTGTCGTACTGCTCGCCGCTCTGCTCATTTATGCCGCAACCCAGCCCGACACGTTCCGCGTCCAGCGCGCGACCAGCATCAAGGCGCCGCCGGAGCGGATCTTTGCAGTGCTCAATGATTTCCTGCGTTGGGACGCCTGGTCGCCCTGGGAGAAAAAAGACCCTGCGATGAAAAGGACTTTCAGCGCCGTGACCAGCGGCAAGGGCGCCGTGTACGCGTGGGAAGGCAACAGGGACGTCGGCCAGGGTCGGATGGAGATCGCGGAGTCGGTTGCGCCTTCCAAGGTCGCGATCAAGCTGGATTTCGTCAAGCCGTTCGAGACCCACAACATCGTCGAATTCACGCTGGAACCCAAGGGTGACTCCACCCAAGTCACCTGGGCCATGCAGGGCCCCATGCCCTATGTCTCGAAGCTCATCACCGTCTTCGTCAACATGGACGGCATGATCGGCAAGGACTTCGAGAGCGGTCTTGCCAATCTGAAGGCCGTTACCGAGAATCCACCCCGTTAGACGAGTCACAGGAGGCGACACATGCGATACGTAGATGGATTCGTGGTACCTGTCCCGAAGAGAAAACTGGCGGCCTATCGGCGCATGGCGCAGACGGCGGGCAGGGTCTGGCGCGACCACGGCGCGCTGGAATACGTCGAGTGCCTGGCCGACGACGTCAAGCCGGGCAAGCACACCTCTTTCCCGCAGAGCGTCAAGCTGAAACCCGGCGAGACGGTGGTGTTCGCGTACATCGTGTACAAGTCGCGCGCGCATCGCGACCGCGTGAACGCGAAGGTCATGAAGGACAAGCGCCTGGCGAAGATGATGGACCCGAAGGCGATGCCTTTCGACGGCAAGCGCATGTTCTGGGGCGGGTTCAAGGTTCTCGTCGCCCGGTGAACGGATCGAAAGACCCGGCGCGCCATGGAGGCCATGCTCAAGATGGAGAAGCTGACATCGCGGCCCTGAAGGCCGCGGCGGAGGCGTCATGAAGGAGCCACGGTATGGCTGGGTGATGGTGGCGCTCGGCGCCTTCATGACCTGCATCGCCATCGGCGCGATGTTCTCGCTCGCGGTGTTCCTGCGCCCGATCACCGAGTCGACCGGCTGGTCGACGACGGCCGTGTCGAGCGCCATGACGCTCAACTTCCTCGCGATGGGTGCGGCCGGCTTCGGCTGGGGCGCGCTAAGCGACCGCGTCGGCCCGCGACCCGTGGTCCTCGCGGGCGCGGTGCTCCTCGGCTCAGGCCTCTTCCTCGCGAGCCATGCGCAGACCGCGCTCCAGTTCCAACTCGCCTTCGGCCTGCTGGTAGGTATCGCCGTCGGCAGCTTCTTCTCGCCGATGATCGCCGCCGTCATGGGCTGGATCGGCGAGCACCGCGGCCTCGCAGTGTCGCTTGTCTCGGTCGGCGTCGGCGTCGCGCCGATGACCATGTCGCCGCTCGCGGCGTGGCTCATCACGCAGATGGACTGGCGGGCCGCGCAGCTCGTCATCGCGGTGCTCGTGTGGGCGACCCTCCTTCCGGCTGCGCTCTTCGTGCGCCGGCCGCCCGCGGCGGCGGCAGCCGGGCCGGGCGCAGCCGAAGGACCGCAGCCTAGCCTGCGCGACGCGTTCTTCTCGGCGCCGTTCGTCGTGCTCGCGCTGACCTTCTTCGCCTGCTGCGCGGCGCATGCCGGCCCGATCTTCCACACCGTCACCTACGCGATGACCTGCGGAATCGCGCCGCTCGCCGCGGTCACTGTCTACAGCGTCGAGGGTCTCGCAGGGCTCGGCGGCCGTCTGGCGCTTGGCATCGCCGCCGACCGCCTCGGCGTGAAACGCGTGCTCATCGCGGGACTCGTCATCCAGGCACTCGCCGCGTTCGCGTTCGTCTCCGCCTCGCGCCTCGGCGAGTTCTACGCCGTCGCCGCCATCTTCGGCTTCGCCTACGGCGGTGTGATGCCGCTCTACGCGGTCCTCGCGCGCGAGTACTTCGGCCAGCGCATCCTCGGCGCGGTGTTCGGCGCCGCCGCCATGGTGTCCAGCCTCGGCATGGCGGCCGGGCCGGCCATCGGCGGCTGGATCTTCGACACCTTCGGCCAATACACGTGGATGTACATCTACTCGGGCACGATCGGCCTTGGCGCCGTGGCGATCGCGCTTGCGTTCCCGCCCTTCCCCAAAGCGGCCAGAGTAGCGTCTCCGGCCGCAGCTTGACAACCACCCAAGGAGGTCCAATGAACTACGTCGATGCAGTAGTGGTACCGGTACCGAAGAGAAAGCTCGCCGCTTATCGCAGCCTGGCGCGGCTGTCCGGAAAAATCTGGCGCGAGCACGGCGCGCTCGAGTATTACGAGTGCGCGGCCGATGACGTGAAGCCCGGCAAGCGCACGTCGTTCCCGCGGAGCGTCAAGCTCAAGCCCGGCGAGAGGGTGGTGTTCGCCTACGTGGTGTACAAGTCTCGCGCGCACCGCGACCGCGTCATGGCCAAGGTCATGAGGGACAAGCGCCTGGCGAAGATGATGGACCCGAAGACGATGCCGTTCGACGGCAAGCGCATGTTCTGGGGCGGATTCAAGGTCATGGTCGATGCCTGACCCAATCCAGAGGCCGCCACGATGAATACCACCGGAACACCGCAAGCAACGAAGCCTGCCCGCCGTGTTCTTCGCAGCATCGGGGCGGTGCTCGCGGGATTGCTCGCGATCTTTATCCTTTCCACCGCCACCGACCTAGGACTGCACGCCGCCGGCGTCTTTCCGCCGTGGGAAGTGCGGATGGGCGATTCCCTTTTTCTGTTCGCGCTGTCGTATCGCATCGTCTACGGGGTCGCAGGCTGCTACGTCACAGCGCGGCTCGCGCCCGGCCGGCCTATGCTGCACGCTCTGGCGCTCGGCGTCTTGGGCGTGGTGTTCAGCACGGCAGGAGCAGTGGCGATGTGGGACGCCGGGCCCGCATGGTATTCCCTCGGGGTCATCGCGATCGCGCTGCCGTGCGCGTGGGCGGGCGGTAGGTTGGCGATTGCGCGCACCCGCTGACAACGGCATTTCAAGTACTCAGCACCGCCTAAAAAGATCGTCCGCCCTGTCGATTTCGCCCCGCCCCGTTCATCGTGCAGATAGAGGCCGGACAAACCCGGCCGCCGGCGGCAGCTACATCTCGGTAGACGGTCAATTGACAGGAGAGTAACCATGCGTTTCATGATGCTGATGATCCCCAAGGGGTACGAGAAGGCGGCGCCCGGCGCGATGCCGGACGCCAAGGCGATCGCCGCGATGATGAAATACAACGAATCGCTGCAGAAGGCGGGCGTGCTGCTCTCGCTCGAAGGCCTGCACCCGCCTTCGATGGGCGCGCGCGTCTCCTTCCCCGGAGGCAAGCCCAAGGTCACCGACGGCCCCTTCGCCGAGGCCAAGGAAGTGCTCGGCGGCTACTGGATGATCCAAGTGAGCTCGCGCGAAGAGGCGATCGAATGGGCCAAGCGCTGCCCGGCTTCGGAGAACGAAACGATCGAGATCCGCCAGGTGCAGGAGATGTCGGATTTTCCGCCCGAGATCCTTCCTTCCAAGCTCGGCGCGCGCGAGCAGGAATTGCGCGACCAGCTGGAGAAGAAAGCGAAGAGGGGGTGAGCGCGCCCATCCGGTTCGATCGCCGTGAC
The DNA here is from genome assembly GCA_964420785.1 of uncultured Enterobacteriaceae bacterium. GTDB lineage: Bacteria > Pseudomonadota > Gammaproteobacteria > Burkholderiales > SG8-39 > VBDM01. The sequence goes on from CAYQVE010000074.1 coordinate 10,071, forward strand.
CGCATCCGCGACCCATAGAGCGATCGAAGCGGTCTGGAGGATCGAGTCGGCGAGAGTGATCGCCGGCCTCGCGCGCAGGGTGCGCGACGTCGGTCTCGCCGAGGAGCTCGCGCAGGACGCTCTCCTCGCCGCGCTCGAGACCTGGCCTGCAACGGGCGTGCCGGAGAACCCGGGCGCCTGGCTCATGGCCACTGCGAAGAACCGCGCGCTCGATCACTTCCGCCGCGACAAGCTCCTCGAGCGCAAGCACGGGGAGCTCGCCGGCGAGATGGAGCTGGAGCAGGAGATCGCGTCGGCCGATCGTGAAGCCGCCTTGATCGATCGCATGGACGACGACATCGGCGACGATCTGCTGCGCCTCGTCTTCGTCGCCTGCCATCCGGTGCTCTCGACCGGGGCGCGCGCCGCGCTCACGCTGCGTTTGCTCTGCGGCCTCACGACCGACGAGATCGCGCGCGCTTTTCTCGTTCCGGAGCCGACGATCGCCCAGCGCATCGTCCGCGCGAAGCGCACGCTCGCCGAGACACGCGTCCCCTTCGAGGTGCCGCGCAAGGACGAGCTCGCCGCGCGCCTCGCGTCGGTGCTCGAGGTCGTCTATCTGGTCTTCAACGAAGGCTACTCGGCGACGGCCGGCGACGACTGGATGCGGCCGGCGCTCTGCGAGGAGGCGCTGCGTCTCGGCCGCGTCCTCGCCGAGCTCGTTCCGAACGAGCCGGAAGTCCACGGCCTCGTCGCGCTCATGGAGATCCAGGCCTCGCGCGCGGGGGCACGGGCCGGCCCGGCGGGAGAGCCGATCCTGCTCCTCGATCAGGACCGCTCGCGCTGGGATCACCTGCTCGTGCGCCGCGGCCTCGCTGCGCTCGAGCGCAGCGAGCAGCTCGGCGGCAGGCTGGGACCCTATGCGCTCCAGGCCGCGATCGCCGCCTGCCACGCGCGCTCGCGCACCGCGGAGGAGACGGACTGGACGCGCATCGCGGCGCTCTACGACGCGCTCGCGCAGATCGCGCCGTCGCCCGTCGTCGAGCTGAACCGCGCGGTCGCGGTCGCCATGGCCTTCGGCCCTGAGGAAGGGCTGGCTCTCGTCGATGCGCTCGTCTCCGAGCCGGCTCTCAAGCACTACCATCTCCTGCCTGCCGTGCGCGGCGATCTCCTCGTGAAGCTCGGCCGCCTCGACGAGGCGCGCGCGGAGTTCGAGCGCGCGGCCTCGCTCACGCGCAACGCGCGCGAGAAGAAGCTCCTCCTCGATCGCGCGGGCGCGTCGCATAAATTCCGCGTCGTAAAGTAAGAGCGCCTTCCCTCCTCATCGAGGAGCGTTGCCCCGAAGGGCGGGGTGGTAAGCTTTGCACCCGAAATGAAAATCGCCACCTGGAACGTCAACGGGATCCGCGCGCGCCAGGCGCAGCTTCGCGAATGGATGGAGCGCGACCGGCCGGACGTCGTGTGCCTGCAGGAGCTGAAGGCGGAGCCTTCGCAGATTCCGGAGCGGGTCAAGCTCGAGGACTACCACGCGTACTGGCACGGGCTTCGCGCCTACTCCGGCGTGTCGCTTCTCATCCGCAAGGGCCTGTTCGACGCAGAGCCCGCGTTCAGCCACCCCGAATTCGACATGGAATCGCGGATCGTGCAGGCCGAAGTCGGCCGCCTCGTCCTCGCCTCGGTGTACGTGCCCAACGGCGGCAAGGACTACGAGGCGAAGCTGGGCTTCATGATCAAGCTCGCGGCGTGGGCGAAAGAGCTGCACCGGGACGGGCGCGAGCTCGTTCTCTGCGGCGACATGAACATCACCCGCACCGACATGGACGTGCATCCGAACGAGCGCAAGCCGGGTATCATCGGGCAGCGGGAGGAAGAGCGCGAGCTCCTCGACAAGCTCCTCGCCCAGCACCTGGTGGACGTCGGCCGCGTGCTCGACCCGGGCAATCCGAATCTCTTCACCTGGTGGGCGCCGTGGCGCAATCTGCGCCAACGCAACATCGGCTGGCGCCTGGATTACATCCTCGCCTCTCCGACGATCGCCGAGCGCGCCGCGAGCTGCCCGGTTCTCTCAGACGTCGGGACGAGCGACCATGCGCCGGTGGTGATGACCGGCGCGTAGGGTCTTTCAGGCAGCCGTGATCGTCTCGACCTTGTCCGGGTAGAAAGCGAGCAGTTCCTTGATCGCGAGCATCTCGTCGTACGGCTGCTCGTAGGTCCAGACGGCGTTCTCCGGGCCGTCCTTCAGAGAGTAGTACGAGGCCTGGCCCTTGAACGGGCAGGAGGTCTCGTGGCTCGTGCGGACGAGCCGCTCCATCTTCACGTCCTTGCGCGGGATGTAGTAGATGACTGGGGCCGCCACGTGGCCGACATGGGTTTCCTCGAGCCGGACCGCGTCCCTCGTGTCGGCGATGACCTCGCCTTTGAACTTGACCTGCACGCGCACTCCCGCGGGCTTGGTCGTGATGCGGTGCTTCGGGTATTTCTTCCACCCGGGTCCGGTGTTCGCTCTCATGAGGGCCTCCTTCGGATAGTCCATGGGACTGCCCGATAGTACTGCGAAGCCCGCGCGATTGCCGGCGTTCCGAAGAGCTTATGCGACGTGCAGCTTCGCCTCGCGGTTGTCGAAGAACTGCGCGTCCTCGGTCGAGCCGCGCAGCGCGGTCGTCGAGGACCTTCCGCCCGCGATCACCTGGGTGAGGTCATCGAAGTATCCCGTGCCCACTTCGCGCTGATGCTTCACCGCGGTAAAGCCCTGCTCGGCGGCGGCAAATTCCTTCTCCTGCAGCTCGACGAAGGCGGTCATGGCCCGGCGCGCGTAGCCGTGGGCCAGCTCGAACATGCCGTAGTTGAGCGAGTGGAAGCCGGCCAGCGTGATGAACTGGAACTTGTAGCCCATC
>CAYQVE010000075.1:0-12812 GCA_964420785.1 uncultured Enterobacteriaceae bacterium
GGCCCCCTATCTGCCGCTCGGGCCGGGGGCCATGCTCGGCGAGCAGGTCGCGCCGCCCCGGGAGGGGGAAGTGTTCATCATGGGCTGGTGCGGGATGCGCGGCATCGTGTCGCTCGCCGCCGCCCTCGCGCTGCCCCAGGCGCTCCAGGACGGGGGCCCCTTTCCCGAGCGCGACCTGATCATCTTTCTCACCTTCGTCGTCATCGCGGTGACCCTCGTCCTGCAGGGGCTGACTCTGAAGCCTCTCATCCGCATGCTCAAGGTGGGCCGGGACTGGAGCCTGCAGGAGGAGCAGCAGCGCGCCCAAATGGCGCTCGGCAAGGCGGCGATCGCCGCCATCGACGCCGTGGCCGCGAAGAGCGGAATCCCGAACGAGCTCGCCGAGCGCATCCGCGCCGAATTCGCCGAGAAAATCACCCTCTCGGTGCCCGAAGGCCTGGTGCTGCGGCACTCGGGCGCCGACGACGCGCGGCGTCTGAGGGACGCGGCGGTGAAGGCCGAGCGGCAGGAGCTGATCCGGTTGTGGCGCGAAAACCAGATCAGCGACGAGGTGCTGCACCATATCGAGGAAGACCTCGACTACCAGGAATCGCGCATTTAGCCGCTCGAGGAGGTTTCATGTTCCGCATCGCTTCGCTCGCGCTGCTCTCGCTCGCCGCACTGCCGTGCACTGCGCAGTATCCCGGCAAGCCGATCAGGATCGTGATCCCCTTTGTCGCGGGCGGGTCGTCGGACATCGTCGGCCGCGCGATCGGCTCGAAATTCCAGGAGTTTCTCCACCAGCCGGCCGTGGTCGAGAACCGGCCGGGAGCGAACGGCGCCATCGCCGCCGAGTTCGTCGCCAAGTCCGACGCGGACGGCTACACCATCCTGGTGGGCTCGATCGGCGTGTTCTCGATCAACGCCGCCCTGTTCAGGGACCTGCGCTATCAGCCGCTGCGCGACTTCGCGCCGATCACGCTCGCGGTGACCACGCCCAACGTGCTGATCGCGAAGCCGGCGCTGCCGCCGGACTCGGTGAAGGAGCTGGTCGAGCTTGCGAAGAAGAACCCCGGGCGCCTCGCCTACTGCTCGAGCGGCAGCGGCTCGTCGGACCACCTCACGGGCGAAGTGTTTCGCCAGAGCGCGGATTTCGCCGCGATCCACGTGCCGTACAAGGGCGGCGCCGCGTGCCAGACCGACATCATGGGCAATCAGGTCGATTTCTCGTTCCAGAACCTGGGTGCGGTGACCGGCTACATCAAGGCCGGCAGGATGAAGGCGCTCGCGGTGACGGCGAAAGCGCGCCACCCGCAGCTGCCCAATGTGCCCTCCGCCGCGGAGGCGGGATACCCGGACCTGGTGGTCACGTCCTGGCAGGCGGTTGCGGCGCCGGCGAAGACTCCGCGCGAGGCGGTGGCGAAGCTGAACGACGCCACCGTGCGCGCGCTGCGCTCGCCCGACATCCGCGAGCGCATGACGCAGATCGGCTTCGACGTCGTCGCGGGGACGCCGGAGGAGTTCGGCGCCTTCATGAAGGCCGAGATCGAGCGGTGGACCGCGGTGGTGGAGCGCGGTGGCATCAAGCCGGATTGAACGGAGGAAACCTCATGACACGCATCGCGTTGTCCGCGCTACTTGCGCTCGCCGCATTGCCTTGTGCCGCGCAGTACCCCGACCGTAACGTGACTTTTCTCGCGAACTTTCCTCCGGGGGGCCTCGTCGACATCGTCACGCGGGTCGTCGCCGAGGGGATGAAGCCGAAATTTCCCAGCGGCATCACGGTCGTGAACAAGCCGGGCGCCGGGGGTGCCGTGGGCGTGTCCGACCTGATCCTGGCGAAGCCCGACGGCTACACGATCCTCCTCACGCCGCAGTCGTCGCTCGTCATCGCTCCGCAGATGAACCCGAAGCTGAGCTACAAGACTCCGGACGAGTACGACCCGGTGATCAACTTGGTCGCGTATTACCCGCTGCTCGCGGTGACCGAAGACGCGCCGTGGAAGACGATCCAGGAGTTCGTCGCCGACGCCAAGGCGAACCCGGGGAAAATGCGGGTCGGCACGCCGGGCGAAGGCACCGCGAGCCACCTCAACCTCGAGGAATTCATCTTTCGCACCGGCGCGAAGATGACGCCGGTCCCCTTCGCGGGCTGGGCGCAGTCCTCGCCCGCGCTCCTCGGCAAGCACATCGAGGCGGTGGTGGCGCAGCCCGGCGAGGTGAAGCCGCTCGTCGAGGGGAAGCGCATGCGCGTCCTCGCCGTATTCCAGGAAAAGCGCCACCCGGCGTTTCCCGACGTTCCGACCGCCAAAGAAGCGGGTTGGAACGTGGTGAACGGCGTGTGGTACCTGATCATCGCGCCCAAGGGGACGCCGGCCTCGGCCGTGAAGTACATCCACGATGCTGCGAAGGCGGCCGTCGACGACCCGGCGTTCGCGAAGACGATGGACGCGCGGGGGGTGGACGTGGACTACCGGCCCGGCGACAAGCTACGCGCGGACTTGTGGAAGGAATACAAGCTGGATACGGAGATATTGAAGAGGATCGGGTTGATCAAGTAGAGGTTGGTTGAGTGGTTGCGCTCAGGCTTGAGCAAGGAGCACCTCGGGCGTTCGAATCGCATCGGCGTCCATTTTGTTGAGCTCGATAATGAAAATCGAGCACATGCGAAGCCTGTCGGCTTCGGGCGCGGCTGCCAGTTTGCGAATAATGTCATCTCGCCGCGTCGTGCCGTTGGTTTTGGGTTCCCGGTTTGTGCCTATGAAAAGCTGGAACACCAACCCCTCGTTTCCAAGTTCTTCGCGCGTGAGATCAGTATAGGCCCCGTAGCACTGCATCAGCAGAAGAAGATTATCGACCTCGTCCAGTGCGATGGATGCCTCGGCGTCTCGGTCAGCGTGCTTGAGGAAGTTTGCAACCTTGCTGCGCTGCCGCCAGAACTCTCGTGCCGCACTTGGCGAGACCGTGACCGAAACATCCTCGATCTTGGTGTCCGCCCCAATTGACAATTGCTCTGCAATGGATTTCACGCACGCCATAAACTCTGCATCACTTTCAAGATGCTTAGGTAGAGTTCCACGGCGGTAGTCACGCACGACATAAAAGATCGACGTAAGGTAAACGTTTGCGGCCTCGACGATGCCGCGGTCGGCCTTCAAATCGGTGAGGACGCGGTACGCGGCTGCTGCAACTGTGTGGACGGCAAGCTCGTCCTCGCCGCCGAAATACATACGAATCGCGGCGCGCAATTGCCGCTGCGCGGCTGCAAGTTTCGTGATGTGGAGTCGCGCGGTTGCCAAGGCCCTTGTGACTTCGCTCGCGTGTTGGTGATGCTGCCTAACGTTCTTGGTCAGCCGTGCGCGGCTTCAAGGGGTCAGGCTCCGGTAGCTTGCTAGTCACAAAGCGGTCAATCAAATCCCAGGCTACTCGAAGCATTTTCGTTCGCGATTCGCGAGTAACGCGCGTCGGATTGCCGTGGCGGACGGATATCGCGAGTGGCCGAAGTTCCCTCCAAACATACTCTCTCACGTCGTCCGATACCCTAAGTGTTGTGGCCATTTCACCCCAGGTTCGCCTGACGTCCGAGTCCTCGCCAGAAACGAAACGTTGCCGCAAATCCTCGATCGTGCGAAAAGAAAAGAACGGCGTGTCGTCATAGGAGCGGATCGCCTCACGAAAATCTACAAGCGCACGACGAATCCACGGCTGCTTGTCGGGCCCCAGCGCCATGATTGTTTGAAAACGCGCAAGGATCTCAGCGTCTGTGTATTGCTCTGCGCTCCGCACGCCTTGCACATCCACACCAAATACGATATGTCCAAGAATCTCTGGCGCCGTGACCTGGGTTAATTCAACGTCGTAGCCACAGGCGAGAAGAAAGCCCAATGCATCAACACAGTGTCGTACCGCAACTTCGGCACGCTCACGCATATCTTCAACGTCTTGAATCTTCGTTCCAGTCGTGAGAGTTGCAGCGATCTGCGAATTCACAACTGACACCACCAGTTCCCAGTCTTCCGGCATGCGCCCTTTTCCGGACGCCAAGATTTTTACCGTCAGCGGTAGGTTTACGACTGCTCTTTCAGGCAGCACTCTCCCGCTAAGGGAGTAAGTAAACCTCTCACTCATTCTCGACGGAGCCTAACGTTTTGCTCTGCGGCGGGCCAACCCCAATGACGATTGAATGGCGCTGCGCTGAACGGCGCGTCCGCAGCAGCTAAAGCTTAGGGTGCACTGGCTCATGGCCTAAAACCTCGATACACCCACCGCATCGCAAGACCGAGCATACATAGCAGGACTACGGGTACTAGCCAAATCAAGAACGCGTCGGTAATAGCGCTGACCCGTTTGCTCGACAATACCTTGGTAAGGACTTGCACGTACTCGGGCCCCACAAGGTTTTGTTGCTCTCGTGTCAAATGAGACGCAACCTCGAAAATATGTCCATTCGGCATCTTGAGTGCAACAATGTCCTTGTCTGGTTGCGAAGCGCCATAGATTTCAAACTTCATTAAGGATTTGTCTTTGCCCGTTCTTTGTTCTTTGGGGCGTAACCGTGGCTCAACCTTAAGGACAGCTTGCGCCTCGGGGGACATCTGCGTAATGAACTCGGCCTCATGCTCCAGCGTCCCGAGAGTGGGAAAGGTGTTCCAGGTGTATACGGCAATCAGCGTTCCGTAAATAACCGAACCCGTAATCCAGGATCTCCACCAGCCACCAAGCCTCATGACGCTCCCTTAGTGCACCCTAACGCCGCACTTCAGCCGCCGCCGAGGGCGGAACGCGCCGAGGGAACCGCAAGCAACGCTTGCGGCGGTCGGCTGCAAGTGCTTGTTAGGGCGCATTATCAAGCGGAATTACTCGGCGTGCGCGTTCGAGCGTATGCTTATCAAACCACGTCACTTCGAGCGAACCATCAATCAATAACTCGAGACCCACCCAACCCGATGCGCGACCCGAGGCGACGCCCTCGGCGTGTAGAAGGGCGATCAGCGCCGGAAGGTGGTGTACGAACATGGCCAATTCGACAGCGATTTCATCCTCATCTCTCGATGATAGGTACAGCTGGGTTGTATAGATGTCGTCGGGAATCGGCAGGCCGACTGCAGCCCGAGTCGTGGGACGAAGACGTGCCAGGGTCTTTGCAATCGCGGAGGCGAATCTCTTGACGTGATCAGTCGAATTGCGAAGCGCGGCGAACGCTCGACCCCGGTTGTTCCATGTTTCTTTTCCGGCTTCCTTCACAATCTCTGCGACGTAAAGAGCGGCATAGGCAGCCAGGGCTTGGAGCCACCCTGGGCTCTGCGCGATAAACGTGATCCACGACGGCGGCTCGGCTGACCTCAGATCCACTTGAGTATCAACGTCGAGATCGAACTCCGGTGTGAGTTGCTGCTTGAGTTCGCGCAAGACGTCCAGTGGTACATCGCGAGTCGACGTTACCTTCATCGTCAGCATGGCATGCGCCCTAACGTTCCGGTTCACGCGCGCCCGGCTTCATGCGCGTCGCCCGCAACCGGCTGTTAGATCGCATTTTTACCCGCATCGAGAGCCGTCCAACCGAGCTCTGCTTCGATCTTGCGACGATACGACGTATCAATTTGCTTCGGGGCGCGACGAACGTACGCTTCCGCGTTGTCTCGCGCGGCCCCACGGAGCGCCCGGAGATAGTCAACAACTTGATCTGCCGTTGGCGCCCCACCGTTTCCGAACTTCGCCGGGAGAGCGGTCCATACAACGGCATCAACGCCGTGGGCGCCCGCCCATTGAGGCAGCTCAATGATGTTCGGTGGTTCATTCGAACCGCGCGACCAGGTTCCGATGTCCGCGGCATTGCAACCTTCTCGCAAGCGAAGGGCTTCCTTCGCGCCAAGAACGTCGGCTGTGTCCATCACCGCCCAAAGTGAGCGCACTGGACTAGCGCTTGAATCTAAGACTAGCGTGATTCGATTCCCATTGGACTGACGCAAGAACTCGACCTTCACAAAAGGCCCGTCAGCAAACCACTTCCGCTGAACTGGCAGTTCGCGCGGATCCCAGACCAGGGACCCCCATCCTAAGCATGCGATCGTAGGCACGGCGTTCTTGCTGCGATCTAACGTCTTGGTCTGCGGCGGGCCAGCAGCGACAATCGAGCTCGCACGCTGCTGGCGGCCCGTCCGCAGCACCTAAAGTTAGGTTGCAGCGCTGTCACTGGCGTAGGAGTTCCTCTAGAGAAGTACACTTGCCTCCGTACTGCTTCGTGACTTCGATTAGATCCGTGTCGTCGGTGACGAGGACGTAACCGCCTTTTATTGAGGTCTCCGCAATAAGTGCATCCTGCACGTTATTTCTTTTGCCTTTGTTCATGGTGTCTAGACCCGTCTTGATCGGAGTATAGAGGTTGTCATTCGCCGTGAACTTTGCTTCGTCCCAACGCGAGACATCCCAAACCGCGGACTCTGTTGGAACCACGCGCTCCCCACCTAGGCGAGCCTCGCCTAAGCGCGACACGCCTAGCACTACGGAATCTGTTGAAACAGACTCAGAGACGACGTCCTTGAATACCTGGAGAAGGGCGGACCGTCGTTCGGAGTTCTTCGTATTGCTGATCTCGTCGCGCTGAATCTGTGTGGCATATGCCACCACACGATCCTTCAAGCTCTCAAGCGGGAAACCTCCATCCAAAATGAGGTTGAAGGCCCTTGTGTCGAACATGCACTTGAGCACGGCGTCCATCATGCAACCTAACGTTCAATCATCTTCCGAAAAACCATCCAATCTGGCGTGTTACGTTACACCTATTGCAATTGCCTTAGCGTATTGAGCGTTCTCTGTATGAAGACAAGGCGTGATAGGTTGCGCGCGGAAGGTCAAATGTCTGATTTTGCTGCAGGTGAAACCCCGCAAGCTGCCGGAGGCTGACTGGGCGAGACGGACGCACCAGGGTCAATCGACCTTCGCCCCCGACTGCTTCACCACCTTCGCCCATTTCTCGATCTCCGCGCGGATCAGCGCGTCGAACTGATCCGGCGTCGAGCCGATCGGCTCCATGCCCTGCTGCTTCATGCGCTCGGTCAGGTCCGAGGATTTCACGGCGCGTGCGATGTCGGCGCCGATGCGGTTGACGAGATCGCGCGGCGTGGCGGCCGGGGCGACGATGCCGACGAGGGAAAGAGAGCTGACTCCCGGAACGGATTCTGAAACGACCGGGTACTCGGGCGATTCGGGCGCACGCTGAGGAGAAAGGAGCGCAAGCACCTTGATCCTGCCGCTCTTGATGAGCGGCTGCACCGCGTAGAGCACGTCCATCAGGATGGGCACGCGCCCCGACATCACGTCCTGCTGCGCCGGCGCGCCGCCCTTGTAGGGCACGTGCACGAGGTCGACGCCCGCGCTCGTCTTCAAAAGCTCGACCGACAGGTGCATCGCGGTGCCGCTCCCCGGCGTCGCGTAGGCGAGCTTGCCGGGTTCCTTCTTTGCAAGCGCGATAAGCTCGGGAATGCTGTTCGCGGGAAGAGACGGATGCGCCGCCATAACGAGGTGCTGCACCGAAACCTGCGTCACGCCGGTGAGGTCCTTCAGCGTGTTGTAGGGCAGGTCGGCGCGCAGGCTCGGATTGATGACGTAGGCGGTGACCACCGTGGCGAGCGTGTAGCCGTCGGGAGCGGACTTGGCGACGTAGTCGGTCCCGACCACGGTTCCCGCACCGGGCCGGTTCTCGACCACCACCGGCTGGCCCCATACGTCCTGCATCTTCGCGGACACGAGGCGCCCGATGATGTCGGTCGCGCCGCCGGGCGGAAACGGCACCATCAGGCGAACGGCGCGCGTGGGATACGTCTGCGCGCTCGCGGCGAGCGGAACGAGCGCGAGGCAGAGAAGCAGGCTAGCGGCGCGCCGCTTCGCCATCGCTCACCTTGAGGTCGGGCACTCCGCCCGTCGCGACCGGATCGTCGCTGTAGAGCTTCTTGAAGTCGAAGCTCGCGCGCCGGCCTTCCTGCTTCGGGATCCCGTTCTCCGCGAACAGGTTGAACTCGCGCGGCACGTCGCGAAAGCCCTCGGCGTCGAACCACAGCCGCACCAGGCGCCGCTGCCGCTCGGGCTCGGGGAAATTCGTGAAGCGGGTGCGCGCGTGCATCACGGTGTAGTTGTTGATGACGATCATGTCGCCGCGCTCGAGGAAGAACGCGAGGCGGTTCTCGGGCGCCGCGGCGACCTGGTCGAACAGGTTCAGCGCCGAGAGGTCGCGTTCATCGAGCGGAACGCCGCGCTCGCGCTGGCCCGCTGCGATGCCGGCGCGCTGGTAGCGGCAGGAGAGCTGGCCGTTGCGGTTGGCGAACACCGGGGTGCGGTAGGGCGTCGCCGGCTCCTCCCCCGGTCCTTCTTCGCCCAGGCGGTGGTAGTGGTAGCCGCGGTAGAGAGGCTCGAGCAGCTGCGGAGCGCGCGCGCGGATCGCGTCGTGCACCGTGACTCCGCTCACGATGATCGAGGCGCCGCCGGATTGCGATTTCTGCCAGCAAGCGAGCGAGATCATCGCGGTGATGTCGGAGTGCGGCCGCAGCTCGAGGTTGCTGCGGTACATGCGCGGGGTCGCGTCCTCGGCGCTTGCGTCGATCACCGAGGTGACGAGCTCTCCTTGAGCGTTCTGGGACAGCGCTCGTCCGAAATGCAGGCCCACGCCCCAGGCGCAGACGGTGAACTGTTCGAGCGAAAGGCCCTCGAAGGGGAGGCCGCGCAGCACCACGAAGCCCTTCCCCGAGCGCACCTCGGCGTAGCCGCGATCGAGCTTCCTGCGCAGCGCGTCGAAGCGAAAATCGCTCTTCACGAGCGCGTGGACGGGCGAGAGACGGCCGCCGCGCTCGAGGGTCCCGAGCGCCGCGAGCATCTCGCCGCGCTCGCCGCTCGAGAGCTCGACCAGGTAGTCGGCGGGGTCCTTGAAGCTCGAAGCGTTCCAGGCGAAGGAAGCGGAGTCGTGCTCGTATGTCATTGCGATCATTGTAGCGCGGCCGGCCCGCCGCAAGGCGTGTTGGGGAGGTAGAATCCCGGCCCGTGAGCGTCAAGACTCGTCCGGAAGTTCTCATCATCGGCGGCGGGATCGGCGGCGTGGCGACCGCGCTTGCGCTCGCGCGCCGCGGCGTGCGCTCGCGCGTGCTCGAGAAGGCGCCCGAGTTCGGCGAGATCGGCTACGGCATCCAGCAAGGCCCGAACGCCTACCGCATGCTCGACTGGCTGGGCGTCATGGAGGAGCTGGAGCCGCAGGCCGTGTTCACCAAGAACCTGATACTCATCGACGCGCTCACCGGACGCGAGCTCACGCGCATCTCCTGCGGCGAGCCGTTTCGCAGGCATTTCCGCGCCCCTTATACCGTCGTGCATCGCCGCGACCTGCATGGCGCGCTGCTGGCGGCTTGCCGCAAGCGTGAGGAGATCGCGCTGCACACCTCCAAGGAGCTCGCCGGCTTCACCGACCGCGGCAAGACCGTGGTCGCGAATTTCGCCGACGGCTCGGAGTACGAGGGGTGGGCGATGATAGGCGCGGACGGGCTGCGCTCCCGCGTGCGCGAGATCCTCATCGGCGACGGGCCTCCGCAGCCCGTCGGGCACGTCAGCTACCGCGGCGTGGTTCCGGTCGAGAGCGTGAAGGACAGGTCACACTTCGACGACATGGTGATCTGGATAGGGCCGAACCTGCACCTGGTGCAATACCGGCTGCGGGGCGGCACCGTCATGAACAACGTGGCCACGGTCGTGAGCGGCAAGTTTGCGCGCGGCGAGCGGCACGACTACGGGGGTCCGGAGGAGCTGGCTGAAGTCTTTTCGCGAACCACCCCCGACGTGCAGGAGATGTTGGGCTACGTCGGCAAGGACAAGAACTGGGTGCTGCACGACCGCGATCCGCGGCCCGGCTGGACGCGCGGCAAGGTCGCGCTGCTAGGCGATGCTGCTCATCCCACCCTGCAATACCTGGCCCAGGGCGCCTGCATGGCGATCGAGGACGCGGTGGTGCTCTCGGGCAAGCTCGAAAAGGCGGGGAGCGACGTCGATTCCGCGCTTCGGGCCTACGAGCAGGAGCGGTATCTGCGCACCGCGCGCGTCACGATCACTTCGCGGATCTTCGGCGACATCATCCACGCGAGCGGCGGCGCGCGCGATCTGCGCAATCACCTGCTCGCGCAGAGGACCCCTGAAACCTTCTGGGAGGTGGAGTGGCTTTACCGGGGGATCGAAGCTTGATCGCGGCAACCTTCCGTCCCTGCTACTCCTTTTTCTTGTCCTTGTCCCTGTTCCGCCACACCATCCAAACGAAACCGGCGCAGAAGCCCACGAAAAGCAACAGGAAAATGGCCGTTGCGAGCGTGTTGGGCTCGACCGCGGGCTCGGGGGCCTGGGCGCGCGCGGACGCAAGCAGGAAAGAGGCGATTGATCCGGCAAGGAATCTTTTCATGGCGAGCTTCCTCAAAAGCCGTTTGGCGAGCGGCCACGGATAATCTGCACGAAGCCCCTTGCAAGCAACTGACGCCCGTCTTTCAATTCGCTGTCAATAGATGAGGAGAGGCCATGTCCGAGGACGCATTCCCGGAAAGCCCGCTCGAATTCGGCATTTTCGACTGGATCGAGTGGTCGGATGCGCCGCCGGGCGAGATCTTCGAGCACAAGCTGCAAATCGCCGAAGCCGCGGACAAGGCGGGCTTCTACGCCTGGCACATCGCCGAGCACCAGGGGACGCCGCTCTCGATCGACGGTTCGCCCGCGCTCGTGCTCTCCGCGGCGATCCAGCGAACGAAGAGGCTCCGGCTGGGCGCTCTCACGTTCTGCCTGCCCTGGTACAACCCGCTTCGCTTCTACAACGAGATCTGCATGCTCGATCACATGAGCGGCGGGCGCCTTGAGCTCGGCGTGGGGCGCGGTGTCTCGCCGATCGAGTCCTCTTATTTTTTCATGAAGAACGTCGATGAGTCGCGCGAGCGCTACCGCGAGACGCTCGAAGTTTTTTTCGCCGCCTGCGGGAGCCCGGTCCTCGAACACGAGGGGAAATACTTCTCCTACCGGGACCTGGAGCTCTATCTCCACCCGCGCCAGCGGCCGTATCCCCCTTTGTGGTTCCCGAGCAGCGACAAGAACTCGATCGAGTTCACTGCCCGTCACGGCTACCACACCGTGCTCAACACGAGCGCAGCGGAGGCCGGCAGGCTCTACGGGCAATACCGGGAGGTCTGGGCGCGGCACAGGAACGATCCCGGGCGCCACAACGCGCACGTGCGCGCGCCGAAGCTCGGAAAATCCCAGCACCTGTTCGTCGCCGGCAGCGACGCGGAGGCGCAAAGAGGGGGCGGAGCCGCGTACAAGGTCTGGAGCGACCACCTGACCCATCTCACACGCAAGCACGGAAGGCCCGACCTTCTGAACGTCAATCCCGCGTCGACGGCTGCGATAACTCGCCTGGTGGCCGGCGCGCCGGGGACGGTCGTTCGGGAGCTGGCCCAGGTGGTGCGCGAATCGGGAATCAATTACCTCTTGCTGGTGTTTTCCTTCGGGGACCTGCGGCCGGAGCAGGCGCTGCGCTCGATGGACCTGTTCGTGCGGGAGGTGATGCCGGCTCTGCGCGAGCGCGTGGCCTGACGCCTACGGAGTGTATTTTTTTGCTCGGGCTAATATACTGTGCGTCCCGAGAGCAGGAGGCCCAGGCCATGACGAAGGCGTTCAAGAAAGTGCGGGTTTCGATGATGAACGCGATCCACGACCTGCCGCTGCTCGTGGCCCGCGACGAGGGCTTTTTCCGGGACGAAGGACTCGACGTCGACATCCTCAAGACGCCGGGATCGGGACAGCGCGATTCCGACCATCAGGCGCTGCGGGAGAACATATTCGAGCGCACCATGGAGGCGCTTTACGACCAGGGCCAGTGCGACCAGTTTCGCATGTGCGAATGGGGCGTCATGAAGCGCGCGGTCGAGGCCGGCAAGACGGGGCATCGTCCCGCGAAAATCGTGGCGCTCGGCTCTGCGATGTCCACTTTCGCGATCGTCACCGATCCCAAGGCGCGGATCTACGAGCCCGAGCAGCTCAGGAACAAGCCGATCGCGGTGAGCCCCTTCAACGGCTCGCACTTCACCACCCTGAAGATGCTCGAGGGGTTCCTCAAGCGCGAGCAGATCAAGTGGGCGTTCGCCGGCACCATGAAGGAGCGCCTCGACGCGCTCGCCAGGGGCGAAGTCGCCGCGGCAAGCTTGATGGAGCCCTGGATCAGCGTCGCCGAGAAACGCGGCATGCGCGTCCTGATGGAGTCGCATTCCACGCGCAGCGAGGCGGCGGGGGACGAACTCGACGGCCCGACGCTCGCCGCGATGTTCCGCGCCGAAGCGCGCGCGGCCGAGGCGATCGACAAGGATCCCGGGCGGCATGCCCGCTACTTGGTCGACGAAGCCGGCGGGCTCCTCGACGCAGGGGATCTCAGGATTTCCCGCATATTGAACGCGCCTCCGGAGGCCTACACCCGCGAGCGCTTCGATCACACCTATCAATGGACCCTGGGATGGGGATTGGTCGAGCCGGGGGCGACTTACGAGAGCACGGTGGACAACCGGGCTTGGCAGTAGTCCTTATCGCGTCATTCTTCGGAGGGAAGGGAAATCATGAAAACCAGAAAGCTGCTCGTGCTGACCGCCGCACTGGGACTGGCATTGGGCGGACCGGCGTTCGCCCAGGCGATCAAGATCGGCTTCATCACCAGCTACTCGGGACTGAACGGCAACCTCGGACCCTACATGGAGCGCGGGATGCGCCTGTACCTGAAGGAACACCAGAAGGAATTACCGACCGGGGTGAGCATCGAGTTCACCATCCGCGACGAC
>CAYQVE010000076.1:0-550 GCA_964420785.1 uncultured Enterobacteriaceae bacterium
TTTGTCCTGCGCGCTGACTATCGTGCCGATTCGCTTCGCCGCATGCATCGCGGGCGTGGCGTTCGCGCTTGCGCTGCAGGCTCAGACGTATCCGAGCCGCCCGATCCGGCTGATCGTCCCTTTCTCTCCGGGCGGAGCGAGCGACAGCGTCGCGCGCCTCGTCGTCCAGAAATTCTCAAAGGGCCTCGGTCAGCCCGTCGTCGTCGAAAACCGGCCCGGCGTCGGCGGGCTGCTCGGCGCGGAGGCGGTCGCGAAGTCGGCGCCTGACGGCTATACGCTGCTCCTCGGCAGCGTGAGCTCGCTTGCCGTCGCGCCGCACATTTTTTCCAATCCCAGGATCGACCCCGAGAGAAGCTTCGTCGCGATCGCGCCGATCATGAGCAGCCCGCTGACGGTGATCGCGCGGCCCGCCCTGCCGGTCGACTCGATCGCGGACCTGATCGCGCTCGCGAAGGCGAAGCCCGGGTCGCTCAACTACGGTGCGGCGGGCGGGGGCGCCCCCGTTCATCTCGCCGCCCGGCTTTTTCAAGAGCCGCGCGAAGACCACCGC
>CAYQVE010000076.1:560-12668 GCA_964420785.1 uncultured Enterobacteriaceae bacterium
CTTTACGGCTCACAGCCTGCCGACTCGTGTGATCGACGCCGGCGATCCGTATGCCGGCAAGTTTCGACTCCTGGGACGACAGAATCTCTTTCCCCTTGCTCCCGTCGTTTTCGGTCAGTTGGACCATATCTGGAGAAACCCCCTTTACTTCGTTACGATTATAAGAACTACCACGGTACTGCGTCAAACCTGTTACAGGGCCGGTCGCAGCCCGTGTTTTCTACTCCTTTGGATGGGTTCGCGGACCTGATAGCGCTCGCGAAGGCGAAGCCCGGGTCGCTCAACTACGGTGCGGCGGGCGTGGGCACCCACGTATATCTCGCCGCCGAGCTTTTCAAGAAGCTCGCGGAGATCGACGCCGTGCATGTGCCGTTCCAGGGAGGCGGGCCGACCATGACGGCGCTGCTCGCGGGCAACATCGACTACAAGTTCGACGTCGTCAGCACGACGCTGCCGCTCGCCCGCGCCGGGAGGGTAAAGGTGCTCGCGGTGACGAGCGAGAATCGGGTCCCGCTTCTGCCGGACGTGCCGACGCTCGCCGAGTCGGGATTTCCCGGATTCGAGGCCACCGCGTGGATGGGCGTGGTCGGGCCCGCCGGCCTGCCTGCGAGCGTCGTCACCCGCCTCAACTCGGAGATGGGCAAGGCGGTTTCCAGCGGCGACCTGAGCGAGGTCTACTTCGCGCAGGGCGCGGTGCCGGAAGTTTCGACCCCGGACGCGTTCGCGGAGACGATCCGGCGCGAATACGCGAGATGGGGCGCAGTCGTCAAGCAGGTCGGCGCGAAGCCCGACTAGTGCATGCACGCCCCGCCGTCGACGACGAGGGTCTGCCCGGTGATGAAATCGCTGTCCCCCGACGCGAAGAAAACGATCGCGCCGACCAGGTCCTCGGGCCTCTGTACGCGCCGGATCGCGCGCGCCTCCGCGGCCGCCGAGCGCATCCCGACGATGCCCTCGCTCGGATTCTCCTCCGACAGCGTGCTGCCGGGCGCGACGCAGTTGACGCGGATTCCGTGTTGCCCGAGCTCGCGCGCGAGCGTGCGCGTGAACCCCAGCACGCCCGCCTTCGAGGTGACGTAGTGGATGCGGCTCGCCGAGCCCTTCAGCGCGGTGCCCGAGCTGATGTTGATGATCTTGCCGTAGCCGCGGGCCCGCATGTGCGGCACCGCGGCGCGCGAGGCGAGCCACATGCCGCGCAGGTTGACCGCCATCATGCGGTCCCACTCCTCGATCTCGATCTGATCGAAAGGCGAGCGCGACATCGGGACGGTGGCGAAGATCGCCGCGTTGTTAACGAGGATGTCGATCCGGCCGAACGCCCCGACCGCGCGCTCGACCATCGCCTCGACGCTCGCGGGATCCGCGACGTCGGTGCGCACCGCGATCGCCTCGAAACCCCGGCGCTTCAAGTCCGCGGCGACGGCGTCGCCCGCGAGCGCGTCGATCTCGGCGACCACGACCTTCGCGCCTTCCGCCGCCAGTCCGAGCGCGTAGGCCCTGCCGATGCCGTGCCCGCCGCCCGTCACGATCGCCACCCTGCCGGCCAGGCGTCCCGCCATGCCTCCTCCTTCACGCCTGCGCCCGCAGTCCTTCCAGGTGCCGGACGACTTCGTCCACGTGCAGCACGTCGGCGTATTTGTGATGCATGTCGAAGAGGTTCACCTTGTGCGAGAGGGGACTGCGGTCGAAGCAGCACTCCTCGACGAGCGTCACGTGAAAGCCGAGCGAATAGGCGTCGACCGCGCTCGCGCGCACGCAGCCCGATGTGCTCTCGCCGCAGACGATGACGCTCTGCACGCCGAGCTGCGTGAGGTGCGCGGCGAGCGGCGTGCCGAAGAATGCGCTCGCGCGCAGCTTGGTGATCACCACGTCCTCAGGGCGCGGCTTGAACTCGGGCCGGATCGCGTAGAGTTCCCGATCGACGCGCACGCCCTGCCGCCGGGTCGCGCGCACGTTCCTGGGCTGGCTCTGCGGCCGCGTGTCGCCGGTCGAATAGAAGACGGGCAGGCCCGCGGCGCGGGCCGCGGCGAACAGGCGCTTGGTGGGCGCGATGGCCGCCCAGGCGTGCTCGCCGCAGGAATTGGGATAAGCCTTCATCACCTGCGGCACGGGTTTCGCGCCGCCCTGGTAGACGAGTTCGTAGAGGTCGATCGCGACGAGCGCGGGCGAGGGCCCGACGCCGACTTCGCGCCGGTAGTTCGAGTACAGCTCGATCACGTCGGCGGGAATGACGTCCTTCCAGCAATGATCCTCGAAGGCGTCGTCGGGAGCGCGCGCCTGCGCGATGCGTACGGCTTTTTGCATGATCGAACCTGCCCTGATTTTCGCCCGTTCAGTATGCCACGCTCCTCGCAAAAGCGAGGGCCTGAGGGTAAACTCGTGCGCAGGGATCGCCATGAAGTTGAGTTTCGCATCGGCAGTCGGAATTGCCCTGGCATTGACGGGCGCGCCCGCGCAGGCGCAGGAAACCTGGCCCGCGCGGCCGGTGAAGTTCATCGTGCCCTCGTCGCCGGGCGGGGGCACCGACCTGTATGCGCGCGAGCTCGGCCAGGCGCTCTCCGAGTCGCTCAGGCAGCAATTCATCGTCGACAACCGGCCGGGTGCGGGCGGCAACATCGGCGCCGAAGCGGCCGCGAAATCCGCGCCCGACGGCTACACGTTCCTCGTCTCGGCGAATCCCGCGATCGCGGTCAACCCGAGCCTGTACAAGAATCTCGCCTACAACGCGGAGCGCGACCTGGTGCCGGTGGCGCGCGGCGTCGTCGCGCCCCTGGTGATCTGCGTCCACCCCTCGGTGCCCGCCAGGACTCTCGCCGAGCTCATCGCGCTCGGCAAGCGCGAGCCCGGCAAGCTTTCGTTCGGTTCCGCGGGAACGGGAAGCCCGACGTTTCTCGGAATCCGCATGCTGGAAGAGGTCTCGGGGGCGCAGTTCCTGCACGTGCCTTTCAAGGGCATGGGCCCGGTGATGCCGGCCCTGCTCGGCGGCCAGGTGAACTTCGCCTTCCCCGACGCAGCGATCGCGATCCCGCACATCAAGGCGGGAAGGCTCAGAGCGCTCGCGATCATCGAGCGCACCCCCCAGCTTCCCGACGTGCCGACGCTCGCCGAGGCCGGATTTCCCGGCCTGGAGATCTACAGTTCCTTCAGCGTGGTCGCGCCCGCGGGGACGCCCCCCGCGATCGTGCAGCGCATGAGCGTGGAGATCGCGCGCGCGATGAAATCGCCGGGGCTCGCGGGAAGGCTCGAGCACCATAGCCTGATTCCGGTGTTCGACACGCCGGAGCAGTTCGCGGCGCACCTGCGGAAGGAAAAGGCGGCTTGGGCCGCCGTGATCCGGCGCAACGCCATCGCGCCGGACTAAGGGAGCAAGGGGCGACATGGGCTGGAGGCGATGCGGCCTGCTGCCGCTGCTGGCGGGAACGATGGCACTGCAGCTCGCGCCCGCACAGGCTCAGACCTACCCGTCGCGCCCGGTGCGCGTCATGGTCGGATTCGCCCCCGGCGGGCCGAACGACATCATCGCGCGCGCCTACGGAGCGCGGCTCGCCGAGAGCTTCGGCCAGCCCTTCGTCGTCGAGAACCGCACCGGAGCCGGGGGCAATCTCGCCGCTGAGGCGGTGGCGCGCGCCGCGCCCGACGGCTACACGCTCACGCTCGGCTCGACCGGCCCCAGCGCCGTCAACCCCGCGCTCTACGCGAAGCTTCCCTTCGACCTCGTGCGCGACCTCGACATGGTGAGCCTCGTCGCCACCGGCAACAGCGCGCTTGCCGTGCATCCGAGCGTCCCCGCGACGAGCGTGAAGGAGCTGATCGCGCTCGCGAGGGCGCAACCGGGCAAGCTCAGCTATGCCTCCTCGGGCAACGGCTCCTCGCTGCACCTCGCGGCCGAGCTCTTCAAGCAGATGACGGGCGTGGACCTGGTGCACGTGCCCTACAAGGGCGCGGCGCCCGCGATGACCGACCTCGTGTCGGGCCAGGTGCACATGAGTTTTGCTCCAGTCGCGAACGTGGTGCCGTTCGCGAAGGCGGGGAAACTCAGGCTCCTCGCGCTGACCGGCGCGAAGCACTCGGCGTTCGCCCCCGGCACGCCGACCCTGGCGGAGAGCGGATTGCCCGGGTTCGACGTGTGGACCTGGTACGCCATTCTCTGCACCGCCGGCACGCCCGAGGACCTCGTCAACCGCCTGCACGCCGCGCTCGTGAAAATCGCGCAGAACCCTCAGCTCAGGGAGCAGCTTGCGAACATCGGCATCGACGCGGAGGCGAGCGCTTCGCCCGCCCAGGCGCGCGCATACCGCGCAGGCGAAGTGGAGAAGTGGGGGAAGCTGGTGCGCGCGATCGGGGTGAAGGCGGAGTAGTTTCCGGGCCCTCAGCGCGCCTTCAGCAGATCGCGGATCTCGGCGAGCAGCGCCTCCTGCTTCGACGGGGCGGGCGGAGCAGCCTGCGCCTGCTTCGCCTTCATCACGAAGCCGAGGAACTTCACGATGAAGAGATAGAGCGCCAAGGCGACGATGACGAAGTTCACCAGCTCTCCCAGGAACAGGCCGTAAGGAACCTCCTTCGCCCCGACCGCGATCTTCCATCCGAGATAGCCCTGCTCGCCCGGCAGCAGCAGCCCGACGAGCGGCATGAGGATCTGCTTCACCAGCGAATCCACGATCTTGCCGAACGCGGCGCCGATGATCACGCCCACCGCGAGGTCGATGACGTTGCCCTTCAGGGCGAAGTTCTTGAATTCCTCGAGCAGCGAGAAAGCCATGCGCGCGGGGTCGAGCGAACCGATCGTTTTCAGCGGGTCCATGCCAGCCTCCTGGATTTGAGCGAACCGGCGCGGTGCGCCGGGGGCTCTTATAGTAGGATTTCACCTGGGCTATTTCAAAAACATTTTCCGGGGAGATGCCCATGCGCTTTGGAACACGTTCGCTCGTCGCGACGGCGGCCTTGAGCGCCGCGCTCGCCGTCCATTGCGCCGGCGCCGCCGCGCAAGCCGTGCTCGCCGGCAAAGTCAGCTCCGCCGAAGAAGGCGCGATGGAGGGCGTGCTCGTCAGCGCGAAGAGGGCGGGCTCGACCGTCACGATCACCGTCGTGAGCGACAAGGAAGGTCGCTACGCCTTTCCTGCCGCGAAGCTCCAGCCCGGCCGTTACGCGATTCGCATCCGCGCCGTCGGCTACGACCTCGAGGGCCTGAGCGCTGCGGAGGTCGCCGCGCAAAAGACCGCCGCGCTCGACCTCAAGCTCAAGAGAACCTCCGACCTCGCCGCGCAGCTCTCCAACGGCGAATGGATGGCGAGCGTCCCGGGCACCGACCAGCGGAAGGGGCTGCTCCTCAACTGCGTCGGCTGCCATTCGCTCGAGCGCGTGGTGCGCTGGCAGCCAGACGCCGACACCTTCAGGACGACGGTCATGTCGCGCATGCATGGCTACGTAAACCAGGGCATTCCGCAGCATCGGCAGCTGCGCAAGGCCGAACGGCTGATGGAGGAGCGCGGCGACCAGCGTGTCCAGGTGTACCGCTCCACCGCCGAGTATCTCGCCACGATCAACCGCGGCTCCGCGCATAAGTGGAGCTACGAGCTGAAGACGCATGCGCGCCCGTCGGGCCGCGCGACGCGCGTCGTCTACACCGAATACGACCTGCCGCGCGAGACGATCTCGCCGCACGACGTCATCGTCGACAAGGAGGGCATCGCCTGGTATTCGAGCTTCGGCGAGCAGAACCTCGGCCGGCTCGATCCCAAGACGGGCAAGGTCACGGAATTCCCCATCGACGTGCATAAGCCCGGATTCCCGACGGGGCTCCTCGGCCTGCGCGCCGACCGCGCGGGGAACCTGTGGCTCGGCAACATGTACCAGGCGACGATCGTCAAGTTCGACCCCAGGACGACGAAATTCACCACGTGGAAGCTGCCGCCCGAGCAGAACATCGACGCGGCGCAGGTCAACATGGTGAGCCCGCAGGGGATGCACGTCGACGGCAAGGTGTGGACGCAGAACAACGGCTTCGCCGGCGTGCACCGTCTCGATGTCGCCACCGGGAAGATCGAGACCTGGGAACCGTTCAAGAGCGCGCCCAAAGGCGAACCGCACAACATCTACGACGTCATTCCCGACTCGAAGAACAACGCCTGGTTCACCGACTTCCGCTGGCGGCATATCGGGCGCATCGACGCGAACAGCGGCGAGGTGAAGATGTTCGAGATACCGGCCACGGCCAAGGTGGTCGCGCCGCGCCGAGGCATGATGGACGCGGAGGACCGGCTCTGGTTCGCGCAGTACCGCGGCGACAAGATCGCGGTACTCGACACGAAGACCGGGCAGTTCCGCGACTGGGCGGTGGGCCCGCGCTGGTCGTCACCCTACGACGTCATGATCGACAAGAACGAAGAGGCGTGGACCGGCTCGATGATCACCGACCAGGTGACGCGGCTCGATACGAAGAACGGCCAGTTCGTCGACTACCTGCTGCCGCGGCCGACGAACATCCGGCGCGTGCACGTCGACAACTCGACCACGCCGGTGACCTTCTGGGTCGGCAGCAACCACGGCGCCTCGATAGTTAAACTGGAACCGCTGGACTAGACGCGGCTCCGCAAAGAACTCCCGTACCTCAGTGCCTGAGGAGCGGCGAGGTCGGCAGTCCGGCAGGCAGTATCGTCGATATCGTACCGGGGATCGTGACCGACGGGGCGGGCGCCGCGATCGGGGTCACCACCGGCGTGATGGTCGAAACGACGGGCGCCACTATCGGAGTCACCACCGGCGCGACCGTCGAAACGACGGGCGCCACTATAGGACTCACCACCGGCGCGACCGTCGAAACGACGGGCGCCGCGATCGAAGTCACGACCGGCATGACGGCCGAGAGAGTGGGTGCGAGCAAGCTCACGACCGGCGAGGTGACGGTCGAAACGGCGGCTCCGATCGAAGTCACGATCGGTGAGGTGACACCCGAAACTGCGGATCCGATCGAGTTCACGACGGGGGAAACGACGCCCGTCAGGCCTCCGATCGAGCCGCCCGCGCTTCCGGCAGTGCCTCCCAAGGCGCCGGTCAGCGTCCCGGTCAAGCCGCCTGTGGCAGTAGCCCCGGGAGTCGCGCCGCTGCTCCCCGGCCCGACCGCAATGCCCGTCCGCTCCGTGAAACGCGCTTGCTCGTCCTGCTTGCTGCGCAGAAACGGGGGCGGCAGGAACAGGGGCGTGGGGCTCGAGCGCTCGTCCGCGAGGTGGAAGAATTCGCCTGCGCCGAATTCGCGCTCGAGCAAGCGGTCTTCGAGGGGCGTCACCGCGATCCTGCCTTGGATGACCTCGCCGTAAAGTCCCCTGGCGGCAATGCCGCCGTCGGAATCCCTGCAGTCGCGCTGGCACATGACGACGCTGAAATCCGTGCCGCGGATTCCGATCGTCGCGACCGGAACACGGAGCCTGAAATTGCTGCGGGTGCGGCGGCCGATCAAGCCGGTGACGGACCGCGCGCCGCCCTTGAGCAAGCTGAAGAAGGCCGCCTCGCGGCGACCCTGCGCGTAAGAGTACTCGTCGACGACGAAATCCGAATTGGCGCGTATCCAGACCAGGCCTGAATCCGTGAAGACGACGAGGACTTTGCCGTCGCCGCCGGTATGGATTTGGTCCCCCGACTCGACGGCCGCGCCGCGAAAGAGCCGCAGGATCTGGCTGCCGCGGAGCACGAGCACGTCGCCGTCCGCGCTCAGCACTTTTCCGGCTGATTCCGCGTGCGCGGGCAGAGCAAGCGCGGCGGCGCAGAATGCGAGGCAGAAAACCCCCAGCAGACGCGTCAAGCGCACGCGCGCATTTCCCGAAGTCGTCATGTTTCCCTCGCCGTCAAAGATAGAACATCACTTCGCCCGCTCGCTGTCGTTGCAGCCGGACTATTTTTTGTACCGGATAGTGTGCCTGGGGGGAAGGTCGGCATCAAATTAAAGCGAAGGACAATGTGACATTTTCCCGGGCGGAGACGCGATTCGGAGACGGCAGCTCGGTCCAGCCGGTCAAGTATCTGGTCATTCAGATCTCCGATCCGACCAAGCCGCAGACCGTGCCAGAGTGAGGATATGAATTGAAAACGGCGCCCCGCGGGGCGCCGTTCCTGTCGCCGAGCGCGCTATTACAGACCGGCGGCCTTGAGGCCCGCCGTTGCGGCCGCAGCGTCCTGGTCCGAGTTCGCGCCGCTGACGCCGATTCCGCCGATGACCTTGCCGCCGGACATGATCGGCAGTCCGCCCTCGACCGGGGAGGCGGCGATGGACATGAGAACCACGCGCCCCTTGACAATCGCGTCCTCGAGAGCTTTGGTCGGACGGCGCAGCATCGCTGCCGTCTTGGCCTTGTCGAGCGCAATCTGCACGCTCGCGGTCTGCGTGTCGTCCATGCGCTCGTAGTAGACGAGGAAGCCGTGGTTGTCCACGACCGCGATCGCCATGCGCCAGCCATTCTTCTTCGACTCCGCGGCAGCGCCGGCCGCGATTTTCTTGGCCAAGTCGAGGCCGATCTCAGTACCGTAGGGCGGGCGGTCCTGCGCCATGGCGCAGGCGGCGAACAACGTGAATGCCAAACCCAATGCGAATCTGCTCATAGACATCTTCTCCTCCTTGGTATGGGTGCTGCCGACGGGTGATGCGAAACAGAAATCAAAGCCTGCCGGCGGATTATGTTTGGCATCGCTGCCCCGGTCAAGCTCGCGTCCTGCGAAGCGGTAGTATGCTGAAAACCGGCGCCAAGAAAATGAAGATCTCCGTCGTCGTTCCCGCGTTCAACGAAGAGCGGTTGCTGCCCGGCTCGCTCTCCAGCATCCGCGCAGCCGTGGAAGGATTCGCCCGGCTCGGCTGGGAGTCCGAGCTGATCGTGTGCGACAACAATTCGACCGACCGCACGGCGGAGATCGCGAGGGCAGCGGGGGCGCAGGTCGTATTCGAGCCGGTCAACCAGATCAGCCGGGCGCGCAACACAGGCGCCGCCCGCGCCCGCGGCGACTGGATCTTTTTCGTTGACGCCGATTCCTATCCCAGCGTGGAGCTTTTCATGGATGCGGCCGATGCCATCCGCGCCGGATGTCTCGCCGGTGGAAGCACCGTGCGCTTCGAGGATCCGCATCCCAGCGTCGCGCTCCTCACCGGGATCTGGAACGCATTGAGCCGGATCAGCAAATGGGCGGCGGGCTCGTTCATCTTCTGCGAGGCGGCGGCGTTCCGCGAGACGGGAGGGTTCAGCGAGGAGCTTTACGCGGGCGAAGAGATCGACCTGTTCCGGCGCCTGAAGCGCCTGGCCCGCCGCCGGCAAAGCGTCGTGATTCTTCACCGCCATCCTCTTCGCACCAGCGACCGCAAGCTGCGGCTCTACAGCTGGAGCGATTTTTTTTGGTTCGTGGTGAAGACGGTTGCGTCGCGCGGCCGCACGCTGCGAAGCCGGCGGGACTGCTTCGCCTGGTACGACGGCCGGCGCTGACGCGCCCGGGACGGGCGTCCCGGCTCGTTACGACTGCGTCTGCGCTTTCAGGTGCGCCTTGGATTTCCTGCCGGGCGCGGCGGGCGGAATATAGCCGGCAATCCTGCAGAGCAGGCCCTCGCTCCTCTTGCCGTTGTTGAAGCGGATGGACTGGCACAGCATGACCTCGCCCCGCGCCGAGAGCGCGGACACGTGGAGCCGCACGTTTTCGAGCGAGATTCCGGTATCTGTCGCGATCTCCGAGTCAAGCCGTTCGCCGCGGTCTTTCAGGTATTTCAGGATTTCCTGCAAGGCGGATGCTCCTTGTTTTCTATGTCGGGACGCGTTGGCGCCCCGAAAGCGGAGCCGTATTTTACGCCAAAGTGAGCGATCTCGCCCGGCTTCGGGGCTTGCGCCGGCAAGGCCTTGATCGGGCAGCGATCTGCATTACCGGTGTTCGCCCCGCGGGGAGCTCGGCGTGTCGCTCGACTAGGCGGGCTTAGCGGCGCCGGCGCGGGCCTTCTTCGCGTTGCGCTTCGCCAGGTTCTTCGCCCGCTTCGCCGCCCCGGCGAAATCCTTCTTCGCTCTTTCCCTTCTGCGCCGGGTCTCCAGCATCTTGGAGTGGGTCACGTGGGTCAAGCTAGGCCTCCTAGGGTTGCGCCGTTGAACGGCGCGACAGTTTGACGGGTTTTGGTGGTATTGGGTAGTCCGGTTTTTCGGCTCAGGCTCTATTCCCCCATGATCTCGCGCGCGAGATCGCCCGCGCCGTAGACCTTGCTCAGGCTTTCCAGGATCGCCCCGCTGTGGACGGCGACCGCGCGGTTGGTGCGTGCGTCGAACCAGAAGGCGCCGCCCAGCGAATGGATGTTGCCGTCGAAGATGAGGCCGACGATCTCGCCCGCGCGGTTGATCATCGGGCTGCCGGAGTTGCCGCCGATGACGTCGTTGGTGGTCACGAAATTGAAGCGCTGCGCCAGATCGAGCTTGCCCTTCGCCGCGTGCCAGGACCCGGGCAGCGCGAAGGGATCGACGCCCGTTTCGCGCGCAAACGCGCCGGCGAAATCGGTGAAGGGCGGGATCTTCCTGCCGCCTTCGCTCCAGCCGGCGACTTCGCCGTACGACAGCCGCAGCGTAAAGGTCGCATCCGGGTAGGCGCCGGTTCCGTGCCGCGCGAACCGCGCCTGCGCGATCAATTCGGTGTTTTTCTGCACCACCGATTCCACTTCGCGCTCATAGCGCCTGCGGATGGCGCGCGCCGCAGGGTCGACTGCCAGCGCGAGCTTGATGAACGGATCGTCCGATCTTGCGATTGCCTCCCTGCCGCCGGTCCACAGGGCCTTGCGCACGGAGGGATCGCCGAGCCGGGTGCCGGCGATCCATTCTTGCGCGAGCTGGTCGGGCGATTTCCTGCCGAGCACCAGACGGACGAACGGATCGTCGGCGCCGAGCAGCTCGCGCATTTTGGTCAGCGACCAGGCCAGCCTTACGCTTTCGTATTCGCGGTAGATGGGGGCGGTGGAGAACAGCTGTTGTTCGGCCTCCGGGAGGCGCGAATCGCTGAACTCCGGCAGGCGGTCGGCATCCGGCTTCGCGCGCTCCTCGGCGCCGCGCACCAGCTGGCGTGCGTAGGCGAAATGGCGGCCCCTGAAGGCACGCGCGCCCTCGATCGCCGAGTACTGCGCCTCGATGTCGCGGTAGACCTGCTGCGTCTTTTCTATCGCATCCCATGCTCCGCCTGCCTTGGCGCGCAGCGCGGGCCGCGAAGCGACGAAGGCGCGCAGCTCTCTTTCTTCCTTCCTCTTCTGCTTCGCCAATGCGGGGTCGAGCAAGGCTTTCAGCTCGCCGAGCAATGCCTTGTACCCGTTTTCGAGCCGAACAGATCGTTTTCCGCGATGCGCGCGGCTTCGGGCCCGATCTTGCTGTACTGTGCGAGGAGGCCGCGCTCCTCGGCGAGACGCAGCAGGCCGCCGATCAGGCGTATGTCGCGGAAGGTCTCGAGCTCCGCCATCGTCAACTGGCGCTGGGTCGAGCCCGGATGGCCGCTGACGAGGACCATTTCGCCCGCCTCGGCGCCCGCCCTGCTGAAAGGGAAGAAGTCCTTTAGCCACGCGGGCTCGCCGTTTTCGTAGGCGCGCAGCAGCGCGATGTCGAGGTCGTAGCGCGGGAAGCTGAAGTTGTCCGGATCGCCGCCGAAAAACGCGATCGCCTGCTCCGGAACCCAGACCAGGCGGACATCCTGGAAGCGGCGATAGCGGTAGAGATGGTAGCGGCCGCCGTGATAGAGATCGACCACGTCGCAGCGCGCGGTTTCCCTTTCCGCGCCTACGCAGGCCGAAGACAATTTCGCCTCGACGGCGTTTTTCGCGAGCTTGAAGGCCTCGCCTTCGAGGCCGGCGACGGCGCCCTTGACCTGGCCGGTCACGTCGCTGATTTTCTCCAGCCGGTTGACCTCGATCTCCGGGCAGCGCACTTCTTCCCCGCGGCCGCGGGCGAGGAAACCGTCGGCGATGTAATTTTTCCTCGCGCTCGAGAGCTGGCTCACGCACGCCGCGGCGCAATGGTGATTGGTCATCACCAGGCCGTCTTTGGAAACGAACGACGCCGAGCAGCCGCCGGCGATGCGCGCCGACGCGCGCATCACGTGGTCGACCCAGTCCCTGCCCGGCGCGAA
>CAYQVE010000077.1:0-12621 GCA_964420785.1 uncultured Enterobacteriaceae bacterium
TTGGCCAGAGGGTAAGGCTCGCCGAAGTAGCCGTTGTAATAGCGCACGATCTGCTTGGTCGCCTCCATCGCGTACCGCGCGCGCTCGCGCTTGCCTTTCACGGTGTGGATGGCGAGCCGGATCCCATCGACGCCGTCTTCCAGGAGATCCATCTCTCCGACGAAGAGCGCCACCAGATACGTCGACATCGGCACCGATCTGGCAAAGCTCACTTCCTTCCTGCCGTCGGGTCTGAGCTCGACCTTGGACTGCGGCATGTTCGAGATCGCGGTCAAGGATGCGTCGATTACCGCGACGATCTCGAAGGTCGCGCGAAACACCGGCTCGTCCCATCCCGGAAAGAGCCGCCGCGCCTGCACCGGTTCCATCTGGGTAGCGAGCATGAGCTTCTCCACGAGCCGCCCTTGCTCGCGCTCCTTGTACGCTATCTGGTACAGGCCTTGAGGATGCTTGCCGATCGTCCCCGAATAGTCGATGCCGAGCCGGTAGCTGCCGGGCGCGATCGCCGCGGTCGCAGGCGTGAGCGTCACCGTTTCGCGCTGCGGATCGAGGCTGGGTGTAAGGCTCGTCTCGTCTCCCGTGCCCGCACGCAGCCTCACTGACTTGAAAGTCAGCTCGGCCGCGTTGACGACGATCGCCCGCACGGGTCGGGCGACCTCGATGTCTATGACCGCCTCGGCGTCGAAGCGGTCGTAAGTCGTCGCGGGAACGATGCGCAGCGCGTAGTGCCTGGGCACCACGTCCTTGGGCAACTTTCCCGGCGTCTTCGCGAATGAGAAGCGCGGCTCGGCGCTTGCCGGGGCGAAGCAGAGCAGCAACGCTGCCGCGAGGGCAAGCGAGCCGACCGCGGTTCGATAAACGGTTCGCAATGAGTTCGAGCCGTCGTCAGTTCGCGAGCGGATCGGGGCGGAGCTGGAACTTCACGACCCGGGGCCGGTTCTCCTTGCCGCCTTCGACGTGGAACACCGTCCGGGTGGAATACGTCGCCCACAGCGATCTGCCCTTCCAGCCGGCGTTCGGATCGTCGATTCGACCTTCCGACCACTTGGCGAAGAAGCCCATGGGATACGGGACGCGAAGCGTGACCCACTTGCCCTCCACCAGGGCGAAGTACGAGTCGCTCATGTTCCCCGATGCGATCGGGACGTTCTTGCCGAGGCCGAAGGTGTCGAACCAGTCCACCCAAGTGTAGTAGCTCGCCTCGACGCTGCCGTCGTCCTGCACGTCCCTGAACTGCGGTCCGGGAAAGCGGTAAAGTGTCCAGCCCTCGGGGCAGTGCTTGCCGGTCGCGTTCGGCCCGTTGAGCGGGCCTCTGCACTTGCTGCGGTCGAACTTTCCGAGGTGTCCGCTCGCGAGCGACGCCCAGAACACGCCGTCGCGGCCGATGTCGCCGCCGCGCGGCCCGTATCCGGGGAACGGCGGCTCGTAGATCTCCGCGATCGCGGTGTGCGTCGGATCCGGTCCCGGCGCAACTCGAACGACGTGGCCCGGGAACCCCATCGATGTTCCCCAGACCGAGCCGTCGATGGGATTGACGTTGATGCTGTACAGGGCAACCTGCACGCGCTTGTCCTTCGCCGGGTCGACCGGCTGGTTCGGTTCCACCCATTCGTCGCGCCTGCCGTTGCCGTTGGTGTCGAGGATGAACGGCGTCCAGCCTTGCGAGCGCACCTCGTCGCCGGTCTCCTCGAACATTCTCCGGTTGAGCCAGCCGAAGGCGCCCGGGCCGCTGACTCCGTTGCTCACCCACAACGTCTGATTGGCATCTTCGGCGAAGATCACGTGGTGTGATGGGAAGCAGGTGCTGATGAGCGTGAACTTGCCGGTCGCTGGATCGTACATCGAGAGATGACGGTTGGCACTCTCGAGCGGGAACACCTTCGCCGACGGATGATCCCCGCCCTTCTTGCAATAGTCCGGGTTCGCCGGGGAACGCACGCGCGCAGCCGCCCACACCCGTCCCTTCTCGTCCATCATCTGGTTGTGAATGCTCGCCTGGCTGTCCCAGATGGGTTCGGGTCCCCAGTAGGGAGAAGGCGCCATCGGTGCCGCCTTCGAGGACGGCGTCTTCGGATCGCGCACCGGGTGCTTTATTTGACCCGCCGTATGCGTGTTCGGATCGAGCACGGGAAACAGATCCGTGCTTTCCTCGGGTGCGCCGTACAGTTTGCCGTTGGCGTTGACGGTCGGCTTGCGTCGGTCGGTCGAAATCAAATCGTGCATGTAGCCCGTGGGCGTGCTCCAGTCCCACAGCGTGAGCACGATGTTGCGCTCGAGCCCTTTGGGCCGCTCGGGTCTTGCGAAGGGCAGCTCGCCGGCGGCGACCCGGTCGGTCCAGTCGCCCCACAGCGCGAGCGCCCGCGGGCCGTCGAGACGGCCGAGCACGGTGACCATCTGAGTCATGGCCTGACCCGAAGCGATGCGCCGTCCCCACGCCTCCGCCGAGGACTTGAAATGGGCGAAGTCCTTGGGCATCGTGCGCGTTCCCAACGTGCCGAGCGCGTGGCAGGACATGCAGCCGCTGGTCTTGATGATGTTCACCCACTCGGGCTGGGTTTTCACGGGCCCTGCCGGAAACTCGCTCTTCGCCGGGATCCTGAGCATGGAATACCAGTAGATCGGCGGGTAATACTGGGCAGCCGCAGCCGCATCGGGCGCCACCACCGCAGTCAGATCGAGGACTTTCCCGGGCGCGGCCTGCACCTTGGGCGAATCGACCAGCCCGTAGCCGCGCACCCACACGCTGTAGTTGGCTTTCGGAAGCTCGGGAATGAGGTAGCGGCCGCCATCATCCGTGACCACGATCTTGGTGAATTTGGTTGGGAGATCGGCCGTCTCAGCGATCACCCAGACCCCGGCCTCTGGGCCGCCCGCACTCGCGACCGTGCCGCTGAGATCGCTCCCGCCGACGCGGGGGCCGGGCGCTGCGCTCTGCGAGCCACCCGGAGGGACCTGGCACGCCGCCAATAAGAGGGAAACACCTGCGACCGCCAGGTGCAAGGATCTTATCGTCGTCATGTTTTCGCTCCTCGAGAAATGAAGCAAGGGCCCGTCCGTGCGAAAGTTCACAATTATGCCGCCAAACAGGAATGGCGACGAGCGGGTCCCGTAATACCATTCGCGCGCGGTTATGATGAGTCTGATAGGAGGAACGACATGTCAAAGCCACTTCGTGTGATGGCGCTTGCGCTCATTGCGATGCTGTTCTCTTCCGCCGCAGCCGGCCAGGGTTTCGATCTGCGCAGGCTTTTCTTCGGCGCCGGGGTGAGCCAGAACAAGGTTTCCGGCCTGGATAACAGCACCGGCTTCCAGGTTTTCGGCGGCTACAATTTCCCGGCCTTGGCGCGAAACTTCTACGTCGACGCCGAAGCCGGCTACATGGAGACCGGAAAATTGAAGGCGGTCGGATGCACCGGGACCTTTTGCAATGCCAAGGCCAGCGGCTTGTGGACGACGGGCGTCGCGCGCTACCTAGTGGCGCCCAAGGTGGAGCTGATCGGCCGGGCCGGCCTGGATTTCGGCGACGACGACGGTCTCATGTACGGCATAGGCGCCGGTTACATCGTGAACAAGAACCTGAAACTGCGCCTCGAGTTCGTCGCGCGCGACCACGTGGACTCGTTGCAATTCAATGCCGTTTTCTATCCCTGGTAAGCGCCGCGCCCGGTCAGCCGGCCCCGGCTTTCTAGAAGTCCGGCACCGGGCTAGCCCGGTGCTTTTTTTTCTACTGCGAGACTGTCCTACGCGCTCGACTTTCGCCGCTCCATCCTGATCGGCCCGGCATCTTTTTGCCCCTTGCTCCTTCGAAGCTCGCCGAACATCGCGAGCTCCCAGGGCCGTATCGCCATGACGAGGCTCGTGCCTTCCCGCATTTCGTGCGCGAGGCTCTTGTCCTGCTCGGCGAGCAGGTCGAATTCCTCAGCGAGCTTGCGCATGCGCTGCTGCAGCAATCCGTTCGACTTCTCGGACAGGCTCCCATGCACCGTGACGCGCAGCTCGCCCGCTCGCAGAAAGGACGATTCGAAAAACTGACGCTGCACCTGCTCCTCGAAAAAGCGTTGGATCGGTCCGCCTTTGCGCCAATTGAAGTTTCGAGGCAGCCGGAGCTTGATGCGGTTCTCGGGCAGCAGATCGATGATACTCATGCGATCGAGCCGGGTGAGCAAGCCTACGAGCTCGGCCTCTGAAAACCGGTAGGTCTCCAGGATCCTGGCAGCTGTCCAGTTGCTGAGCGCGAGCATCCCGACGAGCAGCAGCCTGGGGTTGCCCACCAGTTCGCGCTCCTGCTTTTCGCTCAGCTCCGCAGCGCCCGCATCCGCGGCGTGCGCCAATTCGAGCAGATCGGCAATTTCGAGATGTATCAGCGCGCAAAGGCGCTCGAGCCGACCGAGGCTGAGGTTGCGCCGCGCGAACATCCGCTTGACCGAGGACTCGGAGAGCTTCAAACCCTTCGCCACGTAGCTGTATGTCAGGCCCTTGTGGCGCAGCGTTCGCTTGACGGCCTCGACGAGCAGAGCAGCCTGGGACATGCCTGAGGTACCGGAAAGTGATACTTTGAGGTTAATTGTAGGCCACTTTTCCCGTGCGGGTTGCGTAAAACGCCCTGTCCGTCGGAGGCTGGTGCCCGGCGGTTTCTCTGGGGAGAGATCATGAAGAAGGCTTCGACGTTCGTAGCGTTTCCGATCGATGCGGCTGCGGTGATCCTGATTACGGCGTGCGGCTTGGCAGCTTGCGGGAACCTGCCTCCTGCTCCGGTCCTGAAACCCATCGAGGTCAGGGATGCTTACACCGCGATTCCCTCGGGCCGCGTGTCCTGGTATCCGCAGGGGTTCGATACCGCGCCGCGATCGCTCAACTGGGGCGTCGAACTCGAATACGCGCGCGGTACCGGACGGAGCGACCAGACGCTGGGCAGCAACGAATTCGTTTCGCTGGGCGGGAACGCTCTTCAGGGTCCGCAGGAGGTCCATCACCACGCCGATCTGCGCTACGGACACCTCGGCGTCACCGGCAACCAACGCTTCGGGGGAAGAGTCTCCGCGCTCGAGGTCGAATGGGTGGCCGGCCTGGGATTCGCCCAGCTCAATCTCGTATCCCAAAGCCGTATAGCGGGCAGCCCCACGCTCTCCGCGAGGCAGGAGTTCAGCGGCGTGGCGTTCGGAGTGGGCCCGCGCTGGAACATCACGGACGAAATGGCCCTCGAGGGGCGCCTGCAATTGCTTCACTTCTGGCCTTCCTTCGACGAAAGTCTCTGGTATCCGGAGATCGCAGTGCGCTATCGGCCCACCAAAACCCTTGCCCTGCGGATGGGGTATTCCTCGATGAGCTTCGACCCGTCGAAACAAAACGGAGGAGACTCGGCCGTGCGTGTCCGCATAAGCGGCCCGTTCCTCGGGCTGCATCTCGTCTTCTAGGGCTTTGCGCGCCGCGAACCCCGTCGCAGATCTGCGGGGGCACCTGCTATAGTCGCGCAAAGTCCCGACGGAGGATCGACCATGGGCGATGGCTCCAGCGTCAAGCCCGAATCCGACTACGACGTCCTTTACCGCATCATGACCACGCGCATGAGCGTGCGCCGCATCAGGCCCGATCCCATCCCCGACGAGTACGTGGAGAAGATTCTCGAAGCGGGCCGCTGGGCGATGTCCGGAGCGAACGGCCAGCCCTGGGAGTATCTCGTCATCAGGGACCCGAAGAAGAAGAAGGAACTCTACGACGCCTTCCAGGACACCAATCAGGAGTTCTGCTTCTGGATGGAGCAGATGCGGCCCTTCGAGCTGCGCCACCCCGCCTTCCAGGTCAAGGGAGACGATCTGAAGGATGAATGGCAGAAGATCCGCAACAGCACCGGCGGGCAGCAGCGCCGCCCCTGGCACGAGGCTCCGGTGGTGATCGTGGTGCTCGGCGACGGCCGCAGGCAGTGGGCGACGGTGAACGCCGCCTTCACCTTCGGACGGCACGCGAGCCACTTCACCGACGGCCTGGCGAATACCTGCACGCACATGCAGCTCGCGATCGCATCGCTCGGCCTCGGCTCGCACTGGGGAACGGTCCATATCCAGGAGCCGCTGAAGCGCGTGCTCGGCGTGCCCGATCTGATCGACGTCTACCTCATCATCTCGGTCGGCTTCGCCGACATCGAGAGAAAGCCCGGCGTGAGGCGCGATTTGAAAGAACTCGTGCACCGCGAGACCTACGACATGTCCAAGTTCATGTCGAACGAGGACATCATCGACTACCTCTACAAGCTGCGCGGCAAGACGATGTTCCGCTATCATCTGAAAGACAGTCTGCTGCCGGGCGCCGGCGACAAGAAGAGCTAAAATGGGTGTCTGCCGTCTTGCGCTCTGCGCGACCGCAGCGCTCGCCGCGGGCGCCGCCTGGCCGCAGGCTTACCCCACCAAGCCGATACTCGTGGTCAGCACGGCCTCGCCGGGCTCGAGCGGCGACGCCGCGCTGCGTCTGATGGCGGCGAAGATGAGCGCGGGCCTCGGCCAGCCGGTGATCGTCGAGCTCAGGACGGCCGCGCGCGGAGCGCAGGCCGCGCAGGCTCTCGCGCGGGCCGGCGCAGACGGCTACACGATCACCTACGGCACCTCCGGCACTTACGTCAACGCGCGATTCCTGTACAAGAACCTCGCATTCGACGTTCTCAAGGATTTCGCGCCGATCAGCCTCGCCGTAAGCTCGCCGAGCTACGTCGCGGTCCACGTGTCGGTGCCCGTGAATTCGCTGCAGGAGCTGATCGATTACGCGAAACGCAATCCCGGCAAGCTCGAGTATTCCTCGAGCGGGGTCGGATCGGTGTTTCATCTGGCGGGTGAGTCCCTGAAGCTCTACGCCGGAATCGACCTGCTCCACGTGCCCTACGCGCAGGCGAATTTTCCCCAGATGGTCAACGACTGGGCCGCCGGCCGGGTGGCGCTGTGGTTCCCGACCTATGCGTTCCTCGTTCCGAACATGCCGAAGGTCAAGCCGCTCGCAATCGTGGACAACCAGCGCAGCGCCCGCAAGCCCGAAATTCCAACCGGGGCCGAAACGCTTCCCGACTTCCGGGGGTTTCCCGCCTGGTGGGCTTTCTTCGGCCCCGCGGGCCTGCCTGCGACTATCGCCGAGCGCTTGAGCGGCGAAGTGCGCGCCTCGCTCAAGCAGGCCGAAGTCGTCGCCAAGCTGGGCGAACTGGGACTCACCACCATCGGGAGCACGCCCGAAGAGCTCGCGGCGCACCTCAAGCGCGAGATCGACGCCGTGGGAAACCTGGCCAGGGCGATCGGGTTGGAGCCCGAATAGCCCTACCGCTTCGAGCCTCCGCCCGCGGCCAGCAGCTTGTTTCCGGGCAGATTGCGCAGCTCGGCTTTGCGCCTCTTGTTGCAGGCGACGCA
Source organism: uncultured Enterobacteriaceae bacterium (assembly GCA_964420785.1). GTDB lineage: Bacteria > Pseudomonadota > Gammaproteobacteria > Burkholderiales > SG8-39 > VBDM01. The sequence continues at coordinate 7,383 of CAYQVE010000077.1, forward strand.
GATGAATCTGACGGGTCCGATCTTGAGGAATTCGCTCGTGGTCCAGTGACTTCCGGCGCTGCAGTAGCGCTTCTTTTCTTCCCTGGCCGCTTTTTTCACAGCGGGTTGTCGGGGTGGATCAGCGAGCGCCACATATGGGCGACGGGGCTCGCGTCGAACCCCAGCCCTTCCTTCGGCTGCTTGAAGTGGCGGCCGATCACGTCGATGAACGGATCGAGCGTCACTTTCACCCCGGGTTCGAATGCGTAGAGATCGTGCACGGTGATCATGCGCGCCTCCATGTACCACTTGTGCTTGCGCGCCTTTTCGTACGCCGCCTTGATGTAGGGCTCCGGCACGTAGCCCTCGCCGAAAATCTGGACGTAGCGTTCCGGATACGCGTAACCCACCGCGGGGTCCGGGAAGAAGCGCAGCGCCTGGTGATAGCGAATCGCCCAGCTCACCTTTTCGGACACGTAGGGCTCGACCATCTGCGCCGCCCACCAGCCGTGATCCACTTTGATGAGGTTCACCGCGATGTCGTGCAGCAGGCAGGCGAGCACCGTCTCCCCGGGCTCGCCCTTCTTCTGCGCATCGTTCGCGCTCTGCAGCATATGGGTCACCGTGTGCGGCATGAAGCGCAGCTTGAAGAAATCGACGATCGTGGGCTTGGGCGGCATGGCAGCGAGCGCGCCCAAAGCAAGCGGCAAGCCGCCCGGCGTCAGGCCCCCGAAAAGGACCCCGGTGCCGCGCCGCACCCCTCGCGCCTGCGCCGGCGCCGCCTTGTCGAGCTGCCTCATCATGCTCTCCTCGAGGGCGTCGGCGCGCTCCTCGGACGACAGCGCCTGGGCCTTCGAGTCCGGGCCCCGAGCGGGGGTCTTGCGCTCGACTTCCATCCTCACCTCCTCCGGATACCGTGCCACGGTAAGCCGCGCCGCAGCGCGAGTCAACCGCAGGACCTCACTGCGGCTCGATCTTCGCCAGTTCCACGTAGCGCTTCCAGCGCACCGCATCGCTCCTCATGAGCGCCTGCATCTGCTCGGGCGCACCCGGAAAGGGGTCGAGCGCCGAGTTCGCAAGGAACTGTTTCGTGTCTTCGGCAGCGGTGATCTGGTTGAACCAGCCGGCGAGCTTGTCCACGATGGGTTTGGGCGTGCCCGCGGCCACCACGACGCCCCACCAGGGCGAGACGTCGGTTCCGCCGTAGCCGAGCTCGGCGAGCGTCGGCACGTCGGGGAGCGCCGCCGAGCGCTTCGCCGCGGTGGCCGCGAGAATGCGCAGCTTTCCCCCCTTCGCCTGCCCCATCCCCCAGGTCGCGTCGAAGGAAATGAAATCGAGCTGTCCGAGGAGCAGGTCGGTCAGGGCCTGCACGTTCTGCTTGTACGGAACGTAGGTCGTCTTCACGCCGGCAGCGGTCTTGAAGAGTTCCGCCGCGATCACGCCGGTGTTGCTGGTCGCGCCGTAGAAGCTCGCGCCCGGTTTTGCCTTGAGGTGCGCGACCAGCTCGCCGATGGATTTGATCGGACCCGCGGCGTCCACCAGGATCACGAACGAGAGCGAGGCGATCGTCGTCACCCCCGCGAAGTCTTTCGTCGAGTCAAAAGGAAGGCTCTTGAACATGTACGGCGCCGACACGATCGTGGCGCTCGCCGGCGTGATGAGGATCGTGTAGCCGTCGGGCCTGGACTTCGCCAGGGCGTCGCTCGCGATCATGCCGTTCGCGCCGACCTTGTTCTCGACGATTACCGGCTTCCCCGCGAGCTTCGAGAGCCGGTCGCTGTAGAAGCGCACGATGAGATCGGCGCCCGAGCCGGGCGCGTAGTTGCACAGCGAGCGGATTTCCCGGGCCGGGTAGTCCTGCGCGGCGGCGAGAGGCGCTGCGAGCGCGAAGAACGCCGTGGCGAGCAACGCGGGTGTCCGATGGAACATGGCTCCCTCCTCGTACGACGGGAGATTCTAGGCTATTCGACGCGCGCGCCGGCGGATCATCAGGCTCCGCACCAGTCTCGGATCAGCTCCTCGTAGATCTGCACCGACTGCCGGATGCGCTCCATGCTGCAGTACTCGTCGGTCTGGTGCGCCTGCTTGGGCTCGCCCGGTCCCAGCACAACCGTCGGCGCGCCCTTGTATACCTTCAGGAGGTTCCCCGCATCGGTGTTGTAAGTCTGGGCGCGCGGCTCCGGCTTCACACCGAGCGTGCGGCCGGTGATCTCGAACACGCGCTGCACCCAGTCCTCCTCGGGCTCGGTCCACACCGCGTTCATGTCCGAGAAGACCTCGAGTTCGGCCTCCTTCCCGAGCGTCGCCTGCAGCCTCGCGCGCAGGGCCGCATGATCCATCCCCGGCACCGTCCGGATGTCGACCCCGAAGCTCGCCGCGTCCGGCACGGAGTTGACCGTGTTGCCGCCCTCGAAGGTCCCGACGTTCATCGTCGGCTTGCCCATCACCGGGTGCGCCGGCTGGCCGAAGTCGAACGACTCGAGCTTGGACACCGCGCCCACCGCCTTGTAGATCGCGTTCACACCGAGCTCGGGCATGGATCCGTGCGCCGAAACGCCGCGGAAGCGCGCGTAGAACTTGAGCGAGCCCTTGTGCCCGAGGTAGGGATAGTTCGAGGTCGGCTCGCCCACGATCATCGCTCCGGCCTTGCCGAGCAGCCGCGTCCGGGCGAGATGCTCCGAACCTATGCACCCGCCCTCCTCCGCGGCGGTGAGCACGATGACTACGCCGGGCGTGCCCGGAAGTTTCTTCGCGAGCTTGCGCGCCGCGAGCAGGATCGCCGCGACGCCCGCTTTCATGTCGGAGGAGCCGCGCCCGTAGAGCCGGTCGCCGTCGGTCTCCCCAGCGAACGGATCGCGCGACCAGGCCCTGGCGCCGAGCGGCACGGTATCGATGTGCCCGGTGAGGCACAGCGGCGGCCGCGCCTGCGCGCGGCCGGCGCGCGCGACGACGCTGGTGCGCCCGTCGGCGAACTCGTGGTAAGCGACGCCGAAGCCCCAGCCCTCGAGCAGCGCGCCCAGATGCCGCGCGCAGTCGCGCTCCTGGCCCGGCGGGTTGACCGTGTCGAATTCCAGCAGCGACCGGGTCAGGGCAACGGCGTCTTGATCGTTCACCTGCGGCCGCCTTCCATTCGAATTGCGGGCATGCCCATAGGCGCATTATGATCCGGGAAGCCGGAATTCGCGCAGACCCATGACCGCACGCAGAGACTTCATCCGGAATTCGGCCGGCGCCATGGCGGGAATCGCCTTTGTCGGTTGCGATCTCCTCGCCCTGGGGGACGCGCAGGCGCAACCGGCGGGAAGGCGCCGCGAGGTCGTGGTGAGCGGCCGCCGCGTGAAGACTGTCGACGTGCACGCGCACTGCGCCGTGCCCGAAGCGATGGCGATGATGGGCCTGAAGGTCGAGCCCCAGACCTTGATCATGGGGCGGGACCGCATCCGCGCGATGGACGAGCAAGGCATCGACGTCGAGGCGCTCAGCATCAATCCCTACTGGTACAAGGCCGAGCGCGATCTCGCGCGGGCGCTCATCAGGATCCAGAACGAGAAGCTCGCCGAGCTGTGCGCATCCCAGCCGGAGCGCTTCGTCGCCTTTGCCACCGTGGCCCTGCAGCACCCGGATCTCGCCGCGGAGCAGCTCGAGGAAGGCGTGAAGAAGCTCGGCCTGCGCGGCGGCTCGATCGGCGCCAACGTCGCAGGCGAGGAGCTGTCCGACCCCAGGTTTCATCCGTTCTGGGCGAAGGCGGAGCAGCTCGGCTGCCTGATTTTCATCCATCCTCAAGGGGGAAGCGCCGGTCTCGAGCAGCGGCTGCGAGGCAGCGGCGGCCTCGCCAACGTCATCGGCAACCCGCTCGACACGACGATCGCGCTCTCGCACCTGATTTTCGAAGGAACGCTGGACCGCTTCCCCGGGCTCAAGATCTGCGCGGCGCACGGCGGAGGCTACCTGCCCTCCTACGCCGCGCGGTCGGATGCCGGCTGCGTGACCTTTCCCGAGCGTTGCGCCAAGGTGCCGCTCAAAAAGCGCCCCACCGAGTACCTGCGCCGGCTCTATTACGACTCGATCGTGTTCACGCCCGAAGCCCTGCGCCATCTTGCCGCGCAGGTCGGCTCAAGCCAGATCGTCATGGGGACCGACTATCCGTTTCCGTGGATGAAGACTTCGGTCGATCACATCCTCAACACGCCGGGCCTCTCCGACGCCGAGCGCGCGGCGATGCTGGGCGGGACCGCGTCCCGATTGCTCGGGATCAAGGCCTAGCCTGGACCGATTTCACGTTCAGCCGACGATCGCTTTCCATTTCCCCGCGATGTGCTCCGCGCCGCGCAGCGAAAGGGCAAAGATCGTGTAGGTCGGGTTCGAGGCGCCGCTCGTGGGAAAAATCCCCGGCCCGGCGATGCAAAGGTTGGGGATCTCGTGCGCCTGGCCGAAGCTGTTGACCACCGAGTTCCCGGCGCCCGTGCCCATGATGGTCCCGCCCATCAGGTGGATCGTCGGGATGTTCCCGCGCCCGGACCAGGTTTCCTTGGCGCCCGCGGCGCTGGCGATCTTGAGGCCTTCCTCGAAGTTCGCATTCCACACGCGAGCGACATCCTCGTCGTAGCTGTGGACGATCTTGCCGAGGGGCATGCCGAACTCGTCCTTGTCGCTCGCCAGCTCGACGCGATTCTCCACGTTCGGCATTTCTTCCCCGAAAGCGTTGATGCGGGTCAGCCCGCGCGCGGCGCGCTTCATGAACGCGTGCAGGTCGGCCCCGAACAGGTCGAGCCGCGCATTGGCGAAACCCCCCAGGTCGCTGGTCTTCAAAGCGGAGCCTGCGACGATAAACGTGCTGCCGAAGGCGCCCTTGTGGCTGGTCTTGCCGTAGCGGTCGTAGGACATGTATTGCGCGCCGGTGGTACCCATGTGGTTCTGGACGTCTTCGTCGAAGATCGCCCAGGTGCCCGAGGCGTAATGCGTCATCATGTATTTGCCGACCAGGCCGCTGCGGTTGGCGAGGCCCTTTCGATGCGCGCCGTTCGCCGAATTGAGCAGGATGCGCGGGTTCTGCGCCGACCACGCGGCGAGCACGACGACGCTCGCCGGCTGGACGTGCCGCTGCTTCGCGGCGTCGTAGTACTCGACGCCGGTGACGCGCGTCCCTTCCGCGTTGGTCAGCACGCGGGTCACGGTCGAGTGCGCCCGCACCTCGGCCTTGGCCTTGCGCGCTTCGGCGAGATAGGTGACGACCGGGTTGCTGAGCGCCCCGGTCGGGCAG
>CAYQVE010000078.1:0-12569 GCA_964420785.1 uncultured Enterobacteriaceae bacterium
TTTTGACCCGCGCAAGGCATGGCCGTCTCGCGCAACTTGCTCACTTTTTCCCCGATGAGCCTGTTCTGGATGTGCAATCCCTCGTGTTCCTCCCCGCCAACCGCCGTGTATAGGGGTGCGTCGGTGGCGGGCGGGAGAAACGCCGGACTCACCTTCAGCGCGGATCTCTCGTCGAGGTGCACGTCGCAATTCACCGAAGGTACCCTGACGATCTCCGTCAGGTCGTACAAGCCGCTGATGGACATCGCGGCGCTGACGACTTTCCTCGGCAAGCTCGGAGAGTAATCCGGCCAGCGGCACGAGAGCATCATGGCGGCGAGATGCCCTCCCGCGGAATGCCCGCACAGATGGAGTCGGTTCGCCGGCGCGCCGAAATTTTCCCCGTTACGGTACAGCCACGCGCAAGCCTGGACCATCTGCATTACGATGTCTGCGACTTGCACCGCGGGGCAAAGGGCGTAGTCGGGCACCGCGACCGTGATACCGGCTTCGACAAGCGCCGGCGCGACGAACGAGAAACGTTTTTTGTCGAGAGACCGCCAATATCCGCCATGGATGTACATCAAGAGCCCGCGGCTTTTTCCTTGCGCGCGAAAGATGTCCATTTTCTCCGCTTCGCTTGAGCCGTAAGGCACGTCCAAATAGCAATCGAGGCTGGCGCGGGCCCGCTCCGAGTGTTTTTCCCAGCGGTCGAAGATTTCCTGATAGCCCTTGACGACGAGCCGCGGATTGTAGAGAAGGTCGTAATTTGTTTTGTCCGCGCTCATCGTGTCGTTCTGGAAAGAAGGGTCCGAGGTCCCGCCGTGGTTCGGACGCGCAAAGACGCCGCAGCCCTACCGAAACGGAAAGGGCGTGAAGCTCGTTATTTAGGGCGGATTAGAACGCCTCGCGCCAAAGATCGAGCGCCTGCTGCACCGGGCGGTCCGAAAAACTGAACAGAACCGCCTGTTCGTCGGCTTCGAGACGGTAAGGCAGCCACGACGGGCAGACGAATACGTCCCTGGGTCCAAAGACCAGAGTCCCGCCCCCGAGGCGGCAACGGCCTTTGCCTTCGACGACTGCATATACCGTGGAGTCGGTCGAGCGATAGTCCTTTCCCTTGAATCCCCTCGGTAGGACTTGCATGAAGGTACCGATGGTCGGCATCGCCCAATCGCCTGTCACGGGATTCGTATATTGCAGCTTGTGGCCCCAGCAGGGATGCGCGTCGTGAGCCTGCGCCAGCGTCTCGAGCGCTTCGCGGGTGCGCTCGTACGGATACCAGAAAAGGGGCGAGGTACGGCTCTTCGCCCGGTACTCCACCGGTTTCATGGTGTTGCCGAATTGTGCGAGGTTGTCGCCTTCGGTGCGGTTCGTGTGTTGAGCCTCCTGCGGGCCCTTTTCCATGAATTGGCCATCGAGCAATTCGACGAGCGGGACATCGAGGCCGTCCAGCCATACCATCGGTTCTTCCGACGGATTGCCGTGGTCGTGGAACGTCCACGACGGCGTGATGACGAAATCTCCCACCCCCATCGTCACTTTCCCTCCGTCCACCGCGGTATAGGCACCCTCGCCGAGCAGGATGAAGCGCAGGGCGGATTGCGAGTGCCGATGAGAGGGCGCAACCTCCCCGGGCAGGATCAGCTGGAGCCCGGCGTACAGGCTGTGGGTAATGCTCGAGCGGCCCCTGAGCCCGGGGTTTTCAAGCACCAAAACGCGTCGCTCGGCTTCCTTGGCGCTGATCAGCCGGCCGGCCTCCTGGATCCAGGGCCACATCTGATCCCATTTCCAGAGATGAGGCTTGCACGGCGTGCTGGGGGTGGCGGTGATGATGTTGTGCAGTACCTCCCACAAAGGCGTGACATTGGCTTTGTCGATTTTGTCGTAAAACGCCTTGCGATCCGCGGCAAGGTCGGTTTGCAGAACTGCGGACATCCGCGTCTCCAGAGAATCCAGGGGGGCTGAGAAACGATTTTCCGCCAAAGGTGGCGACTGCGGCAACCTCGTGCGCCGGCCTAGCTGAGGAACCCGAGAACAGGAGGTAAGGGTCCTCGAAAAGTGGGCAATAGCCCATTTTCCATGACAGACAGTGCACATGGCGCCCGCATACGATTTTCTCCCGCCGGAGGCGATCAGCTCCGACTCGAGCTTGAACAATAGATAAAATATTCAAGTAAATATATGATAATAATCGCTGTTTCATTGTATGCAACCATGTGAGCGTGCGTTCACATACGTATTGAGGCCGAAGCATTGACAAGGTTAGTGGGATGAATCCCACTAAAACTCCCACTTTCACGATGGGCAAGATTGTGGTTGACCCTCGTCGCAGGACCATTTTGTAATAACGCGACGCGGCAGTCGCTCATGAGGCGGGCCAAGAGGAGGAAATGACGTGACGGCTGAGCAGTTGCTGGGCGAAATCGCGGATTACTGCAGGCGCGTCGGCATGGCCGAGTCGACCTTCGGGCGGCGCGCCGTAAACGACGGGAAGCTCGTGAGCCGGCTGCGGATCGGGGGACGCGTGACCATGGAAACCGTGGAGCGCGTGCGCACGTTCATGTCGGAGCATCAATCGATCGAGACCCGCGGTCTGGTGCGGCTGCGGTCCTCGGCCGGGAGCCTGACCGACACCATGGATGCTGTGCCGGATCAGCCCAAGATCGCCGTACACTCCGGAGCGAAGGACGAGTCGAGGACCAACTTCCGGTTCTACGACAACCGCCAGAAGTACCTGCTCTTCGTCAGCACCTGCAGCGAGAAGTGGGTGGTCGCGCAGCGGGTCGGCATGGAACTCGCCAATATCCATCCACGGCCTCCCGCCGTGAGGGTGTTCGATGCGGGGGTGGGCGACGGCACCGTACTCGCCCGCGTCATGCGCGCGATGCACCAGCGCTATCCGACGATGCCCTTCTACATCGTGGGCAAGGAAATCAGCCTGGAGGACGTGCGCCTGGCTCTCGATCGCATGCCGGACCGATTCTTCGAGCACCCGGCGACAGTGCTCGTCATGACCAATCTTTACTACTCGGAAGCGCCGTGGCTCACGCCGAAATCGGTCACCGCCGCCACGAGTCTCGTATGGAAGGAGGTCGCGCTCACAGGAGCGACCTCCAGCGAGTTCGAACAGCAGATCACCGAGCTGCAGCCGTTCCTGACCGAGCACTGGCGCGCGTCGGTGAGCAAGACGAGCGGAAACCCCGTATATGCGAAGCCGGTGGTGCTGGTGTTTTATCGGGAAGATCACAAATTCCTGCTCGACCAGGTGTTACCGCACCGCGGCGTCGGCTGCGCGGACTACGATCTCGTAATAGCATCGCAGCCGTATCGTGCGCGCGCTTCGGCCGACTTCAAGGCGTCCAAGGTCCTGGCACCGCTCGCGCGCAGTCTTGCGCCTGGCGGGCGGATGATCGCGATCCATTCCCACGGCCGCGATCCGGGGCTGGAGATCGTGCAGCGCATCTGGCCGGGAGAAAATCCGTTCCAGACCGATCGTCACTCGCTCCTGAAGGCCACCCGCGCCGCGCTCGGGGGGGACGGACGCGACCTCAATTTCAATGCCTACGCTGACAACCGTTCGATATTCCGCTACGAGATGCACACGCTCCCGGAGGAAATCAGCGACGCGATCGGCACCTCGACGCTTCTCGCCGCGTGGAACGCAGCTGTTTACGTGGCGCAGATCGAGGACCAGCGCCTGGGCGATGTCATGGGGGACCGCGGATATCTCGAGGCCACGCAGGAGGTACTGCGTCGCCACAAGGGCTTGTGGTTCCTCGACGAATCCTACGTGATCTCGCGCAAGCGCGACTGAGGGGCGCATGCAGACCGGATCGACAGCGGGGCCTACCGCCGCCCCCGCGCTCCTCGGGGCGTCTCCAGAGGATGAACGCCGGAACATTCAAGCTCTGCTTGTGGGGGCTTCGCTCGAAATGTCGTCGCGGGATCCGGCGGAGATCGACGTCTGCGCGGGCCTGCTGGAGCCTGGGACGTCCGTCTACATCAGCATGCCGCCGGGGCAAACCTATCACGGGATCGTAGCCCTGGCGACGCGTCTGAAACGTGCCGGCTTTCGACCGGTTCCGCACGTCGCGGCACGCCGGATCGCCAGCCGCGACGCGCTCGACGAATACCTGGCGCGCGCGGCAGGCGAGGCGGGCGTCGAGAGCGCTCTGGTGATCGCCGGTGACAGCGACAGGACGAGCGGGCCGTTCGAGTCGAGTCTCCGGTTGCTCGAGACGGGCCTGTTCCAGCGGCATGGCATCGCGCGTGTGGGCGTGGCGGGTTACCCCGAAGGCCATCCCAAGATTGCGGAAACCGTGCTCACGACAGCGCTGGCCGCGAAGAAAGTCCTCGCGCGACGGGCGAGTCTCGATCTGCAGGTCGTGACGCAGTTCTGTTTCGAGTCCGAGCCGATCCTCGTGTGGGCGACGAAGATGATAGGACACGGGCTTCCGGTGCGCATCGGGCTTTCGGGCCCCGCGAGCCTGCCCCGCCTGCTGCGATTCGCGATGTTGTGCGGAATCGGGAACTCGGTCCGAGCGCTGAAGGCGCGACCCCAGGCGATCACGCGCCTTCTGGTCGAAGCTGGCCCGGAAGCAGTGATGAGGGACCTCGCACAACGCAGTGCTCCGCCGGTCGCGGGCGTCCATTTCTTCTGCTTTGGCGGCCTGGTCCGCACCGCACGCTGGCTGCGGGCGGTGCGGGAAGGACGGTTCGAGCTGACTCCCGACGGCGGCTTCCGAGTCGGAGCCGCTTAGGTTCCGGCGACCGCCTGCAGGATAAAGCTCACCGGCCCGAGCGGGCCGAGTTCCATCGCAGCTAGCACCGCCTCGCTCTCGGCAGCTGAGGCAGAATACGAGCGATGGACACACAGGTACTCGTCGTCGGCGGCGGGCCGGTCGGCCTTACGCTCGCCATCGATCTCGGCATACGCGGTGTGCGCTGCACGTTGATCGAGCAAAAGGAAGCACCTCAGTTTCTGCCGAAGATGGAACGGTGCAATGCGCGCACTATGGAAATCTTCAGGCGCATGGGAATCGCCGACAGGGTCCGCGCAGCCGGCCTGCGCGACGACATCCCGATGGACGTGTTCATCGTCCTGTCGCTGGCCGAGCCGCCGCTCCTGCATCTGCCCTACCCTTCGGTGAAGAGGGCGCGCGCCGAGATCCGCGCTTGCAGCGACGGGAGCATGCCGCTGGAGCCGTACCAGCTCATTTCGCAGTACACGCTGGAGCCGCTGCTGAAGTCGATCGCCGAGAAGCTACCCTCGGTCACGGTACGCTACGGTTGCCGGCTCGAGTCGTTTACCCAGGACGAATCCGGGGTCACCGCGCGCGTGACACGCGCGAACGGCACGATCGGCGCGTCGTACATGGTGGGCTGCGACGGCGGCGCGAGCACGGTGCGCAAGCAACTCGGCATCAAGCTGCGCGGCGAGTACAACATACTCGAGTTGCGCCAAGCGCTGTATCGCTGCGACGAGCTGTTCGAGCGCATCCCCATCGGCAACGGCCCCGGCAAGGGGCGCCACTATCACGTGGCCGACGGCAACAGCAGCTTTCTCATAATGCAGGACTCGACGAAGCACTTTACGTTGCACGCTATGGTCGAGAAGGACGACGACATGACGGCGATGTTCGAGCGCACCGTCGCAATTCCGGTGAAGTATGAGATGCTCACCTGCGCTCCCTGGCGGCAGAACCTGCTGCTGGCGGACCGCTATGGCGATGGCCGCGTGTTCCTCGCAGGTGACGCCGTCCACCTGGTCATACCCACCGGCGGTCTTGGCATGAACTCCGGCGTCGGGGACGCAATCGATCTTTCCTGGAAGCTCGCGGCGACCCTGCAGGGATGGGGTGGCCCGGCCCTGCTCGACTCGTACGAATCCGAACGGCGGGAGGTCGGCGAGCGCAACGTCAGCGCCTCGCGCTACGCTTCGCTCGGGCGGCGCAAGTGGCACGCGCAATTCCGGCCGAACATTCGCGAGAACACGCCCGAGGGCGCGGCCACGCGTGAGAACCTTGTGCGCGTCGCCAGCGTCGAGCAGCCCAAATCGAACGAGATGATCGGCGCCGAGCTCGGCTACCGCTACGTTGATTCCCCTATCGTGTGCGTCAACGCCGGCGGGCCCGAGCACCGCTTCAGGGTCTATGAGCCGAGCACGTGGCCGGGCGCCCGTCTGCCGCACGTATGGCTCGCCGACGGCACGCCGATGCAGGACCACATTCCGTACGAGGGCTACACGCTGCTGCGCCTCGGCCGCACGGACGCCGACACCTCAGGGCTGGAAAAAGCGCTGCGGGTTTTTGGCGCGCCGCTCACCGTGCTCGACGTGCCGGACGACGCGCCGCGCGAGGTGTACGGCCACGACCTCCTGCTGCTTCGGCCCGATCTGCACGTCGTCTGGCGCGGCAATCGGCCGCCGGAGGATCCGGGAAACGTAGCAGCAACTGCGACCGGGCACGGGAAAGATCGAGGCGGACGCCCTGCTTCATCGGGGAAGGCATGCCGTCGCAGGGACGGCGAAGAAGTGTGAGGATTTCCGGTTCGGTCTTTCGGCACCGTACCGCGCGGCAGGTGGTGTCATTCTCAGGCGACTCTGCGATTTTCCGGTTGAGGCCGGCGCATGAACTTCACCGGCTTCGGCTTGGGGGGCAGCGGCGCGATGCCGTGCGTCTCAAGGGACAGCTCGAGCTTGCGCCCTTCCGGGTCGGCAAGCGCCGCCTCGCGAGCCTTCCGGATCGCATCGATCCGGGCGCGATCGTCGGGCACCGCCCCGCCTTCGACGAGGGTGTCGAGGATCCTCAGGAAGTTGCCCTTACCGCGCTCGTGCGTTTCGCCGTAGCCCTTGAGCAGCCTGCCGCACAAGGCAATTTCGAGGGCGAGGCCGACGTCCCGCTTCGCCGCAGCGGCGATCGCGACCAGCCAGCGTCCGATCAGCTTCTGCTCCTCGTGCCAGCGCGATGTGAGCGGCCGGAAGGGACGCAGCCAGGCTAGCAAGCGCAGCAGGAGGAAACCGCTGATGCTGGTCGTCTTGATGTGCATGCCGACGTTGAGCCTCCTGGCGAGACCGCTGCGCTCCGCCAAGTCTCTGAGGGGGCGGGCGAGAAAGCGAGGCAGCACGGCAGCGAATTCCTCCACGCCCGGCTTGAGGAACTCGACAACGTGCACCGGCTCGTGCGGCTTTGCCTGAACTTCCTCGCGCACGCGCTCGAAGCGGCTTGCGCGCGTCTTCAGGTCGGCGACGCGAATCACGTCCTCGTAGCACATCCACAGGGCGAGGAAACGCCCGGTCTCGTTGGTGAGCTTGTATCCGTCCGCGGCGTGGTCGAGATTCACGATCGGCTCGAGGCGGTCCAGATACAGGCTCGCGTAGCCGCGGCCCTGAAAGCCCGCGCAGCGCGCTGCGCCTTCTTCGAGCATGGCGCGCGTCTCCTCCGGGAAGGTCTGTCTGACACGCTCCGAGCCGCTAGGGCGCGTCTTTTCTGCAGGCATCCCGGTCTCGCCCGGCGCCGATCCGGCCGCGGCGTTGAAGCCCGCCGCAAAGCCTTTCAGGCTCGCCTCGGCGCCCTTGCCGCCCGAGCGGATCGCCGCCTCGCAATCGCCGCGCGACAGCGGCAGCGTTCCCGAGCCGGCAAGCGCCCCGAACATCACCGCGCTGATCACGGTGCCCGCCGCGTTCGCCTGCGCCTGCATGTCGAACAGTACCGCACGCTTCGCGAGCGCCCGTGCCGCCTTGAGCACAACCTCGCTGTCGAATCGCCCGTCGCCCATCTGCATCTTCTCGGCGACCGTGTAGACGCGGTGCGTCGAGGCGATCAGCGTGGTCCGGTCGCGGGTCACGAAGCCGTTTTGCATAGCGCGTCCGGCCTCGAGCAGCTCGGAGGCGACCATGACGTCCACGCAGCAGGGCGCGGGCGTGAGCGTCATCACCGGTCGCCTGGCGCCTAGCTCGGAGATCCTCGCCGGATAGATCTCGACGTAATAGGTGGTGGCGCCGGTACGCTGCGCTACACCGGGAATCGAGGTGCTCTGCACCGGATAGTCGCGCGCGGTCGCAGCTGCGATGATCCAGTCGGCGAGCACGCCGCCGCCTTCGCCGCCGAGAGCGGCGATCAGGATCGTGATGGGACGTTCGGGTAAGGTCATGAGCCTCCCTCTTCGGCCGGCTGGAGCCAGCCGATGACGGTGTTGCGCAGTCGCGCAGCGAACCGGTCAAAGACGTTCGGGTTCTGAACGATCTCGGCGCGGAAGAACGACGGACACAGGATCGCCGCGTGGGCGACCTCGCCGCACAGCCCGCAGCCGACGCAGTCGTTGTTGACATGCGCCACCGGGTCCACCTTGAGCGGATCGCTGGCCGCCTTGACGGTGAGCGAGGGGCAGCCGGAGAGGCGGATGCAGGAATGGTCGCCCGAGCACACGTCCTCGTCCACGCCGAAGCGCGTGCGCACCACGCGCTTGCCCGCTTTGAGAGCGGCGGCGGTCTGCGGCCGGATACGCCGCTGGCGCTCGAGCTGGCACTCAGCATCGGCGATGATGACCTTCAGCCCTTTGTAGGCGGAGCTCATCGCTTCGCGCAGCGTCTTCGCCATTTCGCTGACGTGGTAGGTGTACACCGGCTTGATCCACTCGACGCCGATACCCTTCAGGGCACGCTCGATGCTCATGTCGCCCGATTTCCATTCGGTCTGGTGCAGGGAGGAGGGAATGTTCTGCGTGCCAGTCGCCGAGGTGTAGCCGTTCTTCATGATGACGAGGATGCCGTCGCTCTTGTTGAACACCGCGTTGGCGATGCCCGAGGTGAGACCGTTGTGCCAGAAACCGCCGTCGCCCATGATGGTGACGGTGCGTCCGGAGAACATCGGTGCGATGCCGGAGTTCGAGGCGAGTCCCAGGCCGTAGCCGAGCACGGTGTTGCCGATATTGAACGGAGGCAAGGTTGAAAAAGTATGGCAGCCGATGTCGGCCGAGATGTGAAACGCGCCCGACTCGCGCTCGATCAGCTTCATCGCCGAGAACACCGGCCGCTCCGGGCAGCCGATGCAGAACCCCGGCGGGCGCGCGGGCACGGCTCCCCCGAGCAGCTCGGTGGCGCGCTGCTTCGTTGCGGCGAGCGTGTCCAGGGCGCGATGAATGCCGCGGGAATCGACGCCCGCTTTTTCGATATGGGGCGCCATGGCTGCCAGCCATTTCGCGACGCCCGTGAGCACGACCTCGCCGGTGTACTCGCCCGCCATCGGCAGGAAATCCTTGCCGTGCACCTTCGTCTGGCTCAGGTCACTCAGACCGGGCTGTTCGGCGGCGCGGCGCAGGATCGCGTGCAAGGCGTCCTCGAGATAGGCCGGTTGGCCTTCCTCGACCATCAGCACCGCGACTTTGCCCGAGCAGAACGCGCTGACTTCTTCCGGAACGAGCGGATAAGTGACGTTCAGGACGTAGATCGGGATTTTCGAGACTCCGAAAGTATCGGCAAGCCCAAGCTGCTGCAGCGCGCGCATCGCGACGTTGTACATGCCGCCCTGGCAGATGATGCCCAACTCGGCTATCGGTCCCTCGAAGACCTCGTTCAGCCGGTTCTCGCGGATGAATTTCACCGCTGCCGGCCAGCGCACCTCGACCTTGTGCCTCTCCTGCGCGTAGGTCGCCGGCGGAAGCGAGACGCGGGCGAAGTCGAAATCGGGATTCTGGATCGCGTTCCTGCGCGAGAACCGCGGCGCGCGGTTGTCTTTCGCATCGAAGGCACCGTGCACGTGGCAGGCGCGGATGCGCAATTCCAGCATCACCGGTGTATTAGAAGCCTCCGACAGCTCGAAGCCCTTCTCCACCATCCTGACGATCGTCGGAAGATTCGGCCGCGGATCGAGCAGCCAAATCTGCGACTTCATCGCGAACGCGTGGCTGCGCTCCTGGATGATCGACGCGCCCTCGCCGTAGTCCTCTCCGATTACGATAAGCGCCCCCCCGCGCACCCCCACCGACGACAAGTTCGAGAGCGCATCGGAGGCGACGTTGGTGCCCACCGTGGACTTCCACGCCACGGCGCCGCGCAAGGGGTAGTTGATCGAAGCGCCGAGCATCGCCGCGGCGCCTGCCTCGGACGCGTTGGTCTCGACGTGGATGCCGAGCTCGTCCATGATGTCGCGGGCGTCGTTCAGCACGTCCATGACGTGCGACACGGGCGCTCCCTGGTAGCCGCCGACGTAGGAGATGCCCGACTGCAACAGAGCCTTGGTCACCGCGAGGATGCCTTCGCCGTGGAATGTCTGCCCGGCCCCCAGCTTGAGCAGCTCGACCTCTTTCGTGAAGGAGCGTTCCATGGCTATCCGCGGGCTAGAACAGCACTTTCGGGAGCCACACCGCGACCGCAGGCACGAAGAACACCAGCGCGAGAACCAGCAGGCTCATCGCGATATAGGGGATCACGGCGCGGAAGATATGGCCCATGGTGACCTGCCGCGGCGCGACCCCCTTCATGGTCATGAGGAGCAGCCCGTGGGGCGGAAGCAGCAGTCCCAGCTGCATGCAGATAAGGAACATCACGCCGAACCACACGGTGTCGACCCCGAGCTTCTGCACCAGCGGCATGAAGATTGGCAGCGTGATCAGCATCATGCTGACCTGTTCTACGAATAGGCCGAGGAAGATCAGCACCAGCATCATCGCGGCGATCAGCCCCATCGGCGGAAGGCCGAGGGTCGCTATCGTCTCGACGACGCCGTTGCTCGCTCCCGAGAAGGACAAGATCTGCGAGAACGTCATCGCGCCGACGATGATGAAGAGGATCATTCCCGAGATGCCCGCCGTGCCCCTCAGCGCCTTGAGCAGGTTGTCGACGGTAATCGCCCGGTAGGCCGCGGCCAGCAACAAAGTGAAAAGCGCGCCGATCGCGGCGGATTCGGTCGGCGTGGCCCAGCCGGCGGACATTGAAGCGACCACGACGACGAAGATCGAGACGAGCGGCACGACGTACTGGATGAAGGGACGGAATTTTTCCCAGCCGCGGTATTCGGTAAAGCTTGCCGCGGGCGCGAGCGACGGATTCATATTTACGCGCACGATGATGTACACAACGAAGGCTGCGCTGAGGATCAGTCCCGGAACGATGCCACCGATCAGGAGCTTGGAGATCGAGATACCTGAAAGGCTTCCGAGCAGCACGGTAAGCGCGGAGGGCGGGATCAGCATGTCGACCGCGCCGATCGCCATCAGGGGGCCGGTCGCCATGGTCGGGTGATACCCGCGCGCGAGCATCACCGGCAGCATCAGGCTCCCGAGCATCGCCGTAGTCGCGATGGTCGAGCCCGAGATCGCCGAGAACACCGTGCCCGCGACCACCGCGACCACCGCGAGCCGTCCCGGAACCTGGCGGATCAGGTGCTCGACGCCGTCGATCACTTTCACGGCGAGCCCCGTGTGGAACAGCACTTCGCCCATGAGGATGAAAAGCGGGATAGGAGTGAGCGAAAAGCTCGCGACCGACCCGACGGAGTTGCGGGCGAACTGGACCAGTCCCGCCTCGCCGCCAAGGAACAACCATGCGCCCAGCAGGTTGATCACCAGGAACGAGAACGCCACCGGCAGGCCGAGGAACAGCAGCGCCGTCGAGCCGCCGAGCATCAGCCACGCCGCCGCCTCCCATGACATGGCTCTAGCCGGTCGAGACCGCGTCATCGCGCGGCGCGCGCTCGCCGAGCGCGAGGCGGCGCATGCGGAAGAGCATCTCGAGGGACAGCGCGAGGAATGCCACCGGGAGCGCACTGAGCAGCCACCACTCCGGCGTGACCAGCGTCTTGATCGAGACCGATCCCGCAATGAAGCTCGCAAGGGCGGCGCGAGCGCCGTAGTAGGCGATGAAGAGGCAGCAGGCGAGGCCCAGGACATCCACCACCCACTCGAAGATCCAGCCGACCTGCTTCGGCACTATGCGCAAGACGACGTCTACCCGGATGTGCTGGCCGCGCCGCAGCAGCCAGGGCGCCGTGAGCATAGTGACGAGATAGAGCGCGCCTTCCGAGATCTCGTTGCTCCACTCGAGCCCGGCGACGCCCGGGACGATGCGCACGTTGCGCAGCAGCACATCGGCGCAAATCATCAGCGTCATGCCGAACACCAGCGCGCACGCGGCGAGGGCGAACGCCTCGAGAAGTTTGCCGTACGCCGCCTCGAGCCGGTCCATGACTACTTCGCGAGCACCTTCTGCAGCTGCGGGCCGTATTGGGGGCTCGCCTTGATGGCGTTGGCCCAGCCGATTTCCTTCGCCTTCTCGACGTACGCCTTGCTCGTCGCCGCATCGAAAGCGATCACCTGGATGCCGGCCTCGGCCTGGCGCTTGGCCTCGTTCTGGTTGTAGGACTTCCAGAAATCGTTCTGCGCCTCGTAGGCCCGCGCCTTGCGGTCGAGGTAGTCGCGCTGCGCCGGCGTCAGCGACTTATACTTGTCCAGGTTCATGATCAGCGACACCTCGGCGTTGTAGAAGCCCGGGTCGACGCGGTACTTCGTTTTCTCCTGCCAGTTCAGGTCGAAGAGAGCGTGGATCGGCCAGCCGTAGCCGTCGATCACGCCGCGCTCGAGCGCGGTGTAGA